>JBGAWE010000013.1:0-35817 GCA_044227705.1 Saprospiraceae bacterium | reverse complement strand
GGTGAACTGACGGTGACTGCCACCGGCGGAACCGGTGCCCTGACCTATTACCTGTACAGCTACTACATGGGCCCCATCACCCAAAACACAACGGGCGTGTTCACTGGCTTGCCGACGGACAGTTACTACTACGTCTACGTATATGACGAAAACGGCTGCTACGACTGGGAGGGCTACCTGTACCTGCCCCAGCCCGACCCGCTCCAAGCCTACGCCAACCCGGTCGTCTCGCTGCTCAACTGCTATGGCGACAAGACAGACGTAAATGTTGGCCAATACGGCGGAACGCCCGGCTATGAGTACCAGCTTTCCGGAACGGACGACTACACCGGCTTGTCAGTGACCCTCCCCGCCATGGGAACGCAGGCGAGCAGCACGTTCACCGGCTTGCACGCTGGCACATACACCGTGACCGTCACTGACGACCACGACTGCACCGCGACCACGACCGTGACCATCTCGCAACCGGACACCATCGGCGGCACGACCGTCGTGACCAACCCCGCCTGCCACGGCGGCAACGGCACCATCGCCCTCACCCCGACAGGCGGCACGCCCGGCAATTTGCCTGCGTACACCTACCTCTGGTCGAACCAGGCGACGACGCAAAACCTCACGCAGGCCCCCGCCGGAACCTATTCCGTGACCATCACCGACTCGCACGGCTGCACGGGCGTGGTCGGGTCGATTGTCGTGGGTGAACCGGACGCTTTGACCATGCAGATGTCGCAGACCGACGTTTCCTGCAACGGCGGTGCCGACGGCACGGCCTCCGTCGTCATCGGCGGCGGCACGGGTGGCTATACCTATCAATGGTCGAACGGCGGCACCGGTGCTTCAATCAGCGGCCTGTCGGCTGGGACGTACACCCTCCTCGTCTATGACGCGAACGGTTGCACTAAGACTGCACAGTTTGTCATCGCTCAGCCGCCGGTCATCATCGCGACCATCGCGGTGGTCAATGGCACCTGCTCCGCACCGGGTACGCTCACGGCCAACGCCACGGGCGGAACGCCGGGCTATACCTACCTCTGGGCACCGACCGGCGAGACGACGCAGAGCATCTCGCCCGTGTCCGGCACCTATGCCGTGACGGTGACCGACTCGAAAGGCTGCACCCGCATGGCCGGGCCGATCCAATACGTCCAGCCTAGCGGCCCGACGGTGATGCCGACCTCGACGCCGGTCTCCTGCTTCGGCGGCTCGAACGGGACCATCCTCCTCTCGGCCTCGGGCGGCCAGTCGCCGTACACGTTCTCCATCGACTGCGGCTCGGCCAACCCGACCTATCAGCCGGTTTGCGCGAAGGATGCCAACGGCTGCACGGGCAGCAACACCATCACGGTCGAAGGCCCGGCGACGGAACTCACCGCCTCGGCCAGCAACATCCAACCGGCGGCCTGCAACGGCGCGGCGACGGGTTCCTTCAAGGTCACCGCCTCGGGCGGGACGCCTTGCCAGTCGGCCCCCATCTCCTGGTTCTCGAAGGACGGAGGGATTAGCTTCCAGCCCTCGTCGACCAACATGTTCACCTACGCCAGCCTCACGACCGGCACCTACACCGTCGTCGTGAAAGACTGCAACGGCTGCACCTACAGCTTTCCGGTCATCGTCAACCCGGCGGACGGCCCGCAGGTCTCGGCCTCGGCCACCCCGATTCTGTGCAACGGAGGCCAATCGACGGTTACCGTGACGGTCACGGGCGGCCAGTCGCCGTACTCGCCGCCCTCGGGTTCGACCTTCCTGCGCCCAGCGGGAACGCACCAGTTCACCGTCACCGACGGCAACGGCTGCAGTGCTACGGCTTCCGTCGTCATCGAGCAGCCGACAGCAATCATCCTCTCGGAAACGCACGCCGACGCGACCTGCGGCCAGGCCAACGGCACGATCAACCTGACCGCCACCGGCGGCACGGTACCGGGCGGCACTAGCTGCACGGACTACACCTACCTCTGGTCGCCGGGTGCCTACACAACGGCCAATCTGACAGGCCTCGCCGCCGGTGCGTACACCGTGACGGCGACGGACTGCAACGGCTGCTCGAAGACGCTCACCGTCACCATCGGTGCCAGCTCGGGCATCGGCCTGCAGGCCATCTCGACCCCGGCCTCGTGCAACGGCGGCGCCAACGGCACCATCTCGGCCACGGCCACGGGCGGCACTGCTCCGTACACCTACTCGATCAACACGGTGCCGGTCAGCTCGAACAACAACGGCCAGTTCAGCGGCCTCGCCGCTGGCACCTACGTCGTGACGGCTACGGACGTGAACGGCTGCTCGAAGACCTACTCGATTTCGGTCGGAGAACCGTCGCCGCTGGTTTTGGGCAATTTCTACCAGCCAATCCCCTGCTTTGGCGGCACGACGACGGTGGTCATCACCGCCTCGGGCGGAACGCCGTTCTTCCCGCCGCCGAGCTACATCGGCACGGGTGCCTACCCGAACCAAGCCGCCGGGCCGCACACCTACACGGTGACGGACGCCAATGGCTGCTCGCAGACCATCTTGGTCGAAGTGGTCCAACCGACGATGATTGCGCTCTCGGAAACTCATGTCAACGTGCGCTGCTTCGGCGGCTCCGACGGCTCCATCGACCTCACGGTTTCGGGCGGCACGCCGCAGGGCACTGGCTGCAACGGCTACTCCTACCAATGGGCGAACGCAGCAGGCGCGCCTGTCGGCACGACGCAAGACCTGACCGGCCTCCCCATCGGCACCTACTCGGTGACGGTGACGGACTGCAACGGCTGCACCAAAGTCCTCTCGGGGATTCAAATCACACAGCCGCCGGTGCTCGCCGCCTCGGCGACGCACGTCAATGTCAGTTGCATGGGCGGCTCCGATGGCTCCATCGACCTGACGGTCACCGGCGGCACGACGGACGCCCCGACCTGCGACTATTCGTACGTATGGCAAATGGGCACTGCCCCCGTCGGCACGACGCAAGACCTCTCGGGCCTCACCGCTGGCACCTACTCGGTGACGGTGACGGACTGCAACGGCTGCACGAAGGTGCTCGACGTGGTCGTCACGGAGCCGACGATGATTGCCCTCTCGGAGACCCATGTCGACGTGAAATGCAACGGCGCCTCGACCGGTTCCATCGACCTCACGGTCTCGGGCGGCACACCGCAGGGCAACGGCTGTACGGGCTATTCCTACAATTGGCAAAAAGGCACCGCGCCGGTCGGCACGACGCAAGACTTGACCGGCCTCTCCGCCGGGACCTACTCGGTGACGGTGACGGACTGCAACGGCTGCACCAAAGTCCTCGACGTGACCATCACGGAGCCGACGATGATTGCCCTCTCGGAGACTCACGTCAACGTCCTGTGCAACGGCTTATCGACCGGCTCCATCGACCTGACCGTCTCGGGCGGCACGCCGCAAGGCACCGGTTGCAACGGATACAGCTACCAATGGGCGAACGCTGCGGGCGCACCCGTCGGCACGACGCAAGACCTGTCGAACCTCCCCGCAGGTATTTACTCGGTGACGGTGACGGACTGCAACGGCTGCACCAAAGTCCTCTCGGGGATTGAAATCACGCAACCACCGGCCATTGTCATCAACGAGATCATCCCGCCCATCCTCTGCAACGGCGGCACGACGACCATCACGTTCACGGTCACGGGCGGCACGTTCGCCTCGCCGCTCTGCCCGACGCCCTGCACGCTCGTGGCATCGGCCCCGACGGCCACCATCCATGTGACTGACGACAACCTTTGCGAAGCCTCGGAGACCTATACATTGACCGAGCCGACGGCGATTGCGCTGACGGAGACTCATGTCAACGTCCTCTGCAACGGTGCCGCGACAGGCTCGATTGACCTCTCGGTGACGGGTGGTACACCGCAAGGCGTCATCGGCTGCAACGGCTATTCCTACCTCTGGAAAAAAGGCACGGCGACCGTCGGCACTTCACAAGACCTGACCGGCCTCACCGCTGGCACCTACTCGGTGACGGTGACGGACTGCAACGGCTGCACGAAAGTGCTCGACGTGACCATCACGGAGCCGACGATGATTGCCCTTTCCGAAACCCATGTCAACGTGAAATGCATGGGCGGCTCCGACGGCTCCATCGACCTCTCGGTGACGGGCGGAACGCCGCAAGGCGTCACCGGCTGCCAGGGCTATTCTTACCTCTGGCAAAAAGGCACGGCGACTGTCGGCACGACGCAAGACCTGACCGGCCTCTCCGCTGGCACCTACTCGGTGACGGTGACCGACTGCAACGGCTGCACGAAGGTGCTCGACGTGGTCGTCACGGAGCCGACGATGCTCTTGTTGACGGAGACCCATGTCAACGTCCTCTGCAACGGTGCTTCGACCGCTTCCATCGACCTCACGGTCACGGGCGGTACGCCGACCGGCAACGGCTGCAGCGGCTATTCCTACAACTGGGTGAAAGGCGGGACGACCGTCGGCACGACGCAGGACCTCTCCGGCCTCTCCGCCGGTGTCTATTCGGTGACGGTCACCGACTGCAACGGCTGCACGAAGGTTCTCGACGTGACCATCACGGAACCGACGGCCATCTCGCTGACGGAGACCCACGTCAACTCGACCTGCGGCCAGCCGAACAGCGGCTCCATCGACCTCTCGGTCACGGGCGGCACCATCATGCCCGCTCCGAGCTGCGGCTACACCTACCTGTGGATGCCCGGCGGTCAGATTACACAGGACATCAGCGGCCTCGCGCCGGGCACCTACACCGTCGTGGTGACGGACTGCAACCAGTGCTCGAAGTCGCTGACGGTGGTCATCACGCAGACTCCCGGCGTATCGGCGACGGCAACGGCAACGGCGGTCAAGTGCAACGGCGGCTCCGACGGCTCCGTCACCGTCACGGCGACGGGCGGCACTGCGCCCATCAACTTCACGCTCGGCAACACGACCAACCAGACCGGCCAGTTCGGCGGACTCACCGCAGGCAGCTACACGGTCGTGGTCATCGACGCGAACGGATGCTCGACGACGGCCACGACAACCGTCACCCAGCCCGCCCCGCTGACGGCGCAAATCGGCACCACCGGCGGCCTATGCGGCGCGACGACGGGCTGCATCTCCGTCTCGCCCACGGGCGGCACGGCAGGCTACCAGATTGTCATCATGAACGCGGCGGGCGGCGTCGTCGGCCAGGGCGCGACGACCAACCCGGGCGGCGTCTACGAGCTTTGCCAACTGCCGCTCGGCCTGTACTCCATCAAGATCACGGATGCGAACGGCTGCATGACCGTCCTCGGCGCGAACATCACCGGACAACCGGCCGTCACGCTGGCGATGCAGATGTCGAACGTCTCCTGCTTCGGCGGATCCAACGGCAGCATCACGCTGAACGCAGCGACCGGCACCATGCCGTTCAACTACGACTGGGCCGACATCACCGGCACGAACGACCCGGCGAACCGCACCGGCCTCACGGCTGGTAGCTACTCGGTGATTGTTACGGACGCCAACGGCTGCTCGGCCGTCAAGACCGTGACCATCTCGCAACCGACGGAGCTGAAGCTCGACAAGTCCAGCGTCAACGCCTCGTGTGGCCAGTCCAACGGCAGCATCACGGCGGTGGCAACGGGCGGCACGCCGAACTACTCCTACAGCCTCAACGGTGGAACGGCGCAGGCAAGCGGCAACTTCACCGGCCTCGGCGCGGGGACGTACACCGTCGTCGTGACCGATGCCAACGGCTGTTCGCAGTCGATGTCGGTCACCCTAATCCAGACCGGCTCGCCGGTTCAGATTGCGACGCAGGTGGTCAACGTCTCGTGCTTCGGCACGGCGACGGGTTCCATCACGGCGACCGCCTCGAACGGAACGGCTCCGTACCAGTACAAGATCGGCAGCGGCTCGTTCTCGACGAACAACGTCTTCTCGGGCCTGCAGGCCGGGCAGTACACCATCATGGCGATTGACGCGAACGGTTGCGGAAGCTCTGTGACTGTCACCGTCACGCAGCCCCCGGTTCTCTCGGCAACGGCCGTCGGCTCGCCCGCGCTCTGCAACGGCACGGCGACCGGCTCCATCACCGTCACCCCGACGGGCGGCACGCCGAGCTACATGTACAAACTCGGAAACGGAGCCTACGGCACTAGCGCGACCTTCTCGAACCTCGCCGCCGGAACCTATGTCCTGACGGTCAAGGATGCCAACGGCTGCACCGCCACCGCGCAGGCGACGGTGCAACAGCCCAACGTCATCACCGTCTCGCCGACGGTCGTCAACGTCTCTTGCAACGGGGCCAACGACGGCAAAATCGGCGTGACCGCCACCGGAGGCACCCCGGCCTACATGTACAAGCTCAACAACGGCAGCTACGGGACGAGCAACCAGTTCCAGGCCCTTGCCCCCGGCAACTACACCATCACGGTCAAGGACGCCAACAACTGCACGGCAACCGCGACGGCCAACGTCACCCAACCGGCTGGCGGCCCGCTCGGCATCGTCTGCGACGCGGTCTGGCCGGTCTCGTGCGTCGGCGGCAACAACGGGGCCGTCTACATCACCGTCTCGGGCTGCGGGCCGTTCACCTTCTCGTGGTACAACGCCAGTAACCAGCTCGTCGGCACGACCGAGGACCTCGTCAACGTCCCGGCTGGGACCTACTCAGTCTTCGTCATCGACGGCTCGGGCATGACGACCTCCAAGACGGGCATCGTCGTGGAGACGGTCCCGCAGAACATCCAGAACCTCGCCGTCGAGAACAACACGAGCTGCGCCGTCACCCTCACGTGGACGGGTACGCCCAACATCGACGGATATGAGGTGCGCTACAAGCTCTGCACAGCGACCAACTGGACGACCTTCAACGCGGGCACCAACCTGACGTACACCTTCACCGGCCTCCTGCCGCTGACCTGCTACGACTTCTGCGTCCGCTTCGTGAGCGAGGATTGCTTCGGCGTCTGGACTTGCATCACCGGCTCGACCACGCCGCAGTACAACCCGCCCGTCAACGCCTCGTCGACGGTCAACTCCAACTCGTCGGCCACCGTCAAGTGGGGCCAGTCCAACTGTGGCGGTCAGGCTCCGGCCGGTGTCGAACTGCGCTTCCGCAAGCTGCTCAACCCGCCGAGCGGCACTTGGACTTCGGTCACGCTCGCAGGCTCGGCCACGAGCTACACCATCAACAACCTCGTGCCGGGGATGTGCTACGAGTACCGCATCCGCAACCGCTACGTCGTGTCGGGCGTCTCGCAGTGGTCGAACTTCACGCCGACCAAGACCTTCTGCCTGCCCAACAACTTCGGCGGCGGAAACGGCTCGGCCCTCGTCAAACTTGACGACGACGGAGAGGTCGTCAGCATCGAGTTCAACGTTGCCGACCGCGACGACGTCGTGCCGACGCTCGACGAGCCTGCGCTCGATTTCACGCTCTTCCCGAACCCGACGACGGACGTGGTGAACCTTCGCTTCAACTCCGTCGACGCAGACAACTCGCTGACGATCAGGCTCTTGAGCGTCAGCGGCCAGCTCCTTTCGCAGGAGACGTTCCTCACCGTCGACCAACTGGGCGACCGGCCGATGGACGTCTCGCGCCTGCCGCAGGGCTTCTACTTCATCGAGGTGACGAACGGCGATTTGCGCCGCGTCGAGCGCTTCGTGAAACAGTGATTCGGGTGCCAGGGCGGCCTCAAAATCGCCCCGGCACTTTTTGCGTTCAACAAAAAAGCCGCCGCAACCCACATCGGGCTTTGCGGCGGCCTTTTTTTGCCCCGGCTTTTCTCAAACCTCGTCTCATGAAAAAACTCGCATTCGCCTCCCTCGCCCTCGTCGCCCTCGCTTTCACCCAGCCGCCGACCGTCAAGTTCGCCCTGTTGAAATACAGCGGCGGCGGCGACTGGTACAACGACGTCCACTCCCTGCGCAACCTCGCCCAGTTCTGCAACAAATCCCTCGGCACAAACCTCGACACCGAGTTCGGCACCGTCGAGCCGGGCAGCGCGGAGCTGTTCAACTACCCCTTCGTCTACGCCACCGGCCACGGCAACATCGTCTTCTCCGACATCGAGGCCCGCAACATGAGGGCCTACCTCGAGGGCGGCGGCTTCCTCTTTTTGAACGACGACTACGGCCTCGACCCCTTTGTCCGGCCGCTGATGAAAAAAGTTTTCCCCGAGCTTGATTTTGTGGAACTGCCCTTCTCCCATCCGATTTACCACCAGAAATTTGATTTCCGAAACGGTGTTCCGAAAATCCACCAACACGATGGGAAGGCGGCACAGGGCTTCGGCTTGATTTATCAAGGCCGCCTTGTCTGTTTTTACGACTTTGAAACCGACCTCGGCGACGGCTGGGACGACGTCCACAAAGACCCCGAGGACATCCGCCAACAGGCTCTTCGGATGGGCGCGAACGTTGTGCAGTACGTTTTCGGGCAGTGAAATCAGCCCCTCGCCGCCTCGACGAGCCGCTCGAAAACGCCGCGCCAGCCGCGCCACTCGCCCATCTCCGAGAGCGAGCTGTTGTGCCAGACGACCGTCAGCTCCCCGCCGACGGCGCGCACTTCCTCGATGATTTTTGTTGAAGCAGAAACGGCCTCGTCGGGCGAGAGGCCGAGGTATCCGCGCAGCGTCGCGTCCATGATTTGGAAGGGGCGCAGGCGCAGCGCGGTCTTTTCATTGGCCAAAAGGTCGAACCAGAAAAAGCCGCGGGCCGTCGAGGCACGGAAGCCGAGGTTGTCGGCATAGCCGAGCGTCCAGTCCTCTGAAACCCCGTTTTCGAGCAGGATCCGATAGGTGTTTGGGAATTCCAGAAGCAAAAAGTGCTGGCGGCTGGCCGATACGGGACGCCCAGTGATTTCGGAAAGCCGCCCAATTTCCTCCGCCACGACCTCCGTTTTTCCCGCCGACCGATACGATGGGTGGATGCCGACCGCGCTATTCGCCGTCAGTTTTTGAATCAAATCTCGAAAGGCTGGCTCCTCGAACCCGGTGGGCGCGTCGGGTTCGCCGGTGTAGTTGCCGACGTGGACAAAATAGCCGGGCTCGGCGCCGTGCCGTTCGGCGACCGATTTCAGCAGGTCGTAGGTGTCGAACGGGTCGCGCTGAAAACCGAGGATGACCGATGCCCGGAGCCAGCATTTTTTCCAGTCGAACTTCACGAAATCGCGCATGAGCCCGCCGCCGCCGCGCAGCATCCCCTTGTGCAAAAAGGCGAAGGCGTGGTCGATGTCGACCGTCAAGTTGAACCGGAAGCGCCGCTGGGAAAGCTCGATTTCGGGGTGTTTTTCTTTTAAAACCTTCCCGACCTCGACGGCCCACAGGTCGATGAGCGGCCGCTGCAAAAAGCCGTGCCGGTGGGCGAGGCTCTCGGTCGAGGGGAAGCGGCCGTGCCGGTCTTTGTGAAAAGGGAGGTGCTCCTCATATCGGCTGGCAAGCCAAAAACTGGCGGCGATGAAGTCGAAAGGCGGTTCGGCCGACGGGTTGTTCTCAAAAAATATGGGCAGCCCGCGCCACTCGCCGACTTCGATTTTTTGCTCGACAATTGTTGTCTCGAAAAGGATGGGGTGGGGGAGACAGCATAAATGCTGTGCTGAATGGGAGGCTGAATAGTTGATTTTAGGTAGCCCGGATTGAAGGAACTCGTCCCAATCGCCCGTCCAGATGAATTCCAAACCGAGGGTTTCTGTAAAAAAAAGCTCCGCCGCCCAGTGCAGCCTGGGGGTCATATCAGGGGAAAACAGGAGGATTTTTTTCACGCCGGAAAGGTCGGAATCCCCAGCCAATCGAGCGTGTTCTGCCTGTAGATGCGCTGTTTTGTCGCCTCGGAGAGGTTCATGCGGTCGATGAACGCGCCGATTTCGAGGTCGCCCAGCGGGAAGGGGTAGTCGGAGCCGAGCGTCACCTTTTCGGGGCCGACAAGTTCGAGGATGACCTCGAGCATCCGCGCGTCGTGGGTGATGCTGTCCACCCAGAATCTGCCGAGGTAGTCGCGCGGGTTCACCGGGTTGTCGACGGCGACGAGGTCGGGGCGGCAATTAAAGCCGTGCTCGATGCGGCCGAGCGTGGGGAGGAACGAGCCGCCCGCGTGCGAGAAGCACCAGCGCAGCCTCGGGAGCCGCTCCATCACCCCGCCGAAGATGACCGAGCAGACGGCGCGCGACGTCTCGGCCGGCATCCCGACGAGCCACGGGAGCCAATATTTCGCCATGTCGGCCTCGCCCATCATCTCCCAGGGGTGGACGAGGATGGCCATGTCGAGGTCCTGCGCAGCCTCGAAAATCGGAAAAAGCTCGGGGTCGCTCAAGTTGCGCTGGTTGACGTTCGAGCCAATCTGGACGCCGGGGAAACCGAGCGAGCGGCACCGCTCCAACTCCTTGACTGCCAGCGAGTTGTCCTGCATCGGCAGGGTGCCGAGGGCGATGTAGTTTTTTGGAAAATCGGCGCAGACCCCGGCAAGGTGGTCGTTCAAAAAGCGGGCGACCTCCGCTCCGTCCGTCGGTTTTGCCCAATAAGCGAACAGCACGGGAATCGTGCAGACGACCTGCACGTCCACACCACGCTCGGCGTACTCGGGGATGCGGACGGCTGGATCCCAGCAGTTCTGCTCAATCTCGCGGAAAAAGCGGTCGCCCTTCATCATGCGGGCGAACCCTGGCCGGTGGTGGTCGAGCCGGATGAAGTCGCCATAGCCGAACTTTTTGGTAAAATCGGGCAGGTCGGCGGGCATGAGGTGGGTGTGCATGTCGATTTTCATGGCGCAGGCGAGGCTGGTTTTGTCATTGATGATGGACGATTGACCGTTGCCGTCCCCGGGGCATCGAGGCCGGCAACTCACGCGAAGGTCGGCAGCGATTGAGGTGGCATGGAAATCAGGGACACAAACGTAAGAGAGTTTTGTGTCCGTGATCGACAGCCATTTCGGTGGGCGCGTTTGCTCGGCATGGGTTGTGAAGGGGGTGGGAAAACGGTCGGCCTTTTGGTCGGACTGGCTCTCTCAAACCCATCCTTCCCCTTTCCAAAAGGTTAAACCGTCCAAAAAAAGGCACCTCCCGCAGGCCCCTTTTTTTGTTTTGTGGGGCCAACCAATCGCGCCCTTTCCATGAAAAAATCGGCCTCGCTGCTCGCCTTCCTTTTCGCCTCCGCCTTCCTTTTTTCGCAAAACCCCAACCGCGTCTCGCTGCGCGGGCAGGTGCAGGACACGACCGGCGAGGCCATCCCGATGGCGACCGTCATGCTCCTCACGCCCGCCGACTCGCAGCTCGTCAATTTCACACAGGGCGATGCGCAGGGCTTTTTCGAGTTCAAGAACGTGAAGAACAGCCGGTATCTCCTCAAAGTCAGCTACGTCGGATACCTCCCGTTGCAGATGGTCGTCGAGCCGGGCGCAGCCTCGACGCACGACCTCGGGGCCGTCAAAATCCGGCCCATCACGTCGGAGCTGATGGAGGTCGTTGTCCGGGCCGCGAAAGCCACGCTCTCCATCCGCGGGGACACCATCGAGTACGACGCCTCCTCTTTCAAGGTGCCGCCCGGCTCGTCGGTCGAGGACTTGCTGCGGCGCCTGCCGGGCATCGAGGTCGACGCGGACGGCAACATCCGGGCGCAGGGGCGCGACGTGAAGAGGGTCTATGTAGACGGGAAAACCTTCTTCGGCGACGACCCGAAGGCGGCCACGAAGAACCTCGGGGCCGAGACCCTCTCGAAAGTTCAGGTCTACGGCGAGGCCAGCGAACAGGCCAAACTGACCGGCGTCGACGACGGGAAAAAAGAGAAGGCCATCAACCTCGAACTGAAAGAGGAGTACAAAAAGGGCCGATTCGGGAAGCTCACCGCCGCCGCCGGGACCGAGGAGCGACTCGCCGGGCGCGGCAACCTCAACCAGTTCAACCCGAAAGAGCAGCTTTCTTTCATCGGCTACGCCAACAACATCAACCAGACGGGCGTCAACTGGGACGACTACTCCGAGTTCAAAGGCCAAAGCTCCTTTTCGGATTTCGACAACGGCGATTTCGGTTTCTCCAACGGGGGCGGCCGCCGCTTCATCATGGGCGACGACGACGGCAACGGCACCCCGACCAACAACTTCGACGGCCGTGGATTCACCGAGAACTTCGGCGGCGGCTCCAACTACAACTTCGACAACAAGAAGACAAAGTTCAACGCCAGCTACTTCTACAACCAGACCGACCTCGACCTCGACGAGTTCGCCAGCACGCAGACCTTCCTGCCCGATGCCGATTTTTTCCGTCTCGACACGCTCCATCAAGACGATTTTAGGCGAAACCACCAGCTCAACTCGCGCCTCGAACAGGAGTTCGATTCGACGAACACGCTGATTTTGAAAGGCCAGTCTCGCCTCGGTTTTCGCGGGACTGAGAGCCTTTCGAGCCAGTTTTTCACCGACGAAACGGGCGTCGCCAGCAACCGCGTCGGCCTCTCAACCGACAACGAGCTCGACACTTGGCGGCTCAACCTGACCGGCATCTTCCGCCATCGGTTCAAAAAAAGGGGCCGCTCGTTCGCTGTCAGCGGCGGCTGGAACGACGTGAAAACCGATGGGCCGGAGACCGTTTTTTCCGAAAACCGATTCTTCGGCGACGACGCTTTCCTCGAGTCCCGCAGCCAGCGCAACCTGCGCGAGAACCGGACTTTTCAGGGAAAATCGAGCCTCCTGTACACCGAGCCGCTGGCGAAGAAGTGGTTTTCGGAGTCTTTCGTCAACGGTTCTTCCTCCAAAAGCCGCGTCAACCGGCAGGTCGAGGACTTGCAGAACGACGGCCAGCGGGTCGACGACCTTTCCGTTTTCTACGACTATCGGGTTCAATACGGCCGCGCTGGTTCGAGCGTCCGCTATTCCAACGAGGGGCTAAACGTGAGCGGAGGGCTGGCCTTCCAGCAGCTCGACCTCGACGGCCGGTTTTCGATGGACGAGGGGCTGCCGCTCCTCGCCCCGCCGGTCGAGCGACGTTTTCAAAACTGGACGCCGAACGCCAGCCTCGAATATGAAATCCGGCGCGGCACCCACCTCGGCGGCTCGTACAGCTATGGCGTGACGGAGCCGAAGCTGACCGACCTGCAGCCGGTGCCGAACGTCAACAACCCGACCTATGTCAATCTCGGCAACCCGAGCCTCGGGCCGGAGCTGTCGCACGATTTCTCGGTCAATTTCAACCGCTTCAACCAGGCCAATTTCTCGAACATCGGCATCGGCGGCGACTTGAGCCTGTTTGAAAACCGAATCGTGCAGGACCTGCGGACGGAGTTTGTCGACAGCCTCGGCTTCCGCACGACGT
Organism: Saprospiraceae bacterium; assembly: GCA_044227705.1. Classification (GTDB taxonomy): domain Bacteria; phylum Bacteroidota; class Bacteroidia; order Chitinophagales; family Saprospiraceae; genus JANOQP01. Next base: position 22,577 of record JBGAWE010000013.1, on the reverse strand, counting down.
CGATGCCGGTCAACACGTCGGGCGGCTCGCGGGCCAACATCTGGTGGTGGTCGAACCGGCCCATCGTGAAGACGAAACTGACGGCCTCGCTCGGCGGCAATTTTTGGCGCAACGTCAGCCCGGCCTTCGTCAACGGCGTGGAGAACGAGACCGTCAGCAACAACTTCACCATCCGCCCCGGCCTCACTTTCACCCCGCGACGGACGCTGATTCTCGGGCTGAACGCTGTGCTCCGGTTCAACGCGGTGGCCTATTCGCTCGACTCGGGCCGCGACCAAGAGATTCGAAACCACAGCCTCGACGGCTCGCTGAAATGGCAGTTTTTCGGCAAATTCTTCCTCGAAAGCAACTTCAACTACTCGTTCTACCAGAACAGCCGCTTCGGCGAGGCGCGGGAGATCCCGATTTGGAACGCCTCCGTCCGGCGGCTTTTGGGCAAGGCCAACCGTTTCGAGCTTCGGCTGGCGGCGTTTGACTTGCTCGACCGCAAAAGGTACATCCAGCAGTCGGGCTGGCAGAACTACGTTGTCAACCGGGAAGCTGCGACGCTGGCGCGGTACTTCATGTTGAGTTTGAGCTACAACTTCAAGGGGTACGAGGCCAAACTGAAAAAGGGCAACGAATGGTTTTGAAGCCGCTGCCGCTGTCTGATCTGCCTTCCGAAACCGGAAAAACAACCCATTCTTTTTTCATGAAAAACCTGCTGATTCTCGCCTTTCTCCTCCCGCTCCAACTGCTCGCCCAGCAGCCGATGAGCGGGAAAGTCCGATATCTCATCACCCACAACTGGACGAAAAAGCTGGCCGCCGTCGACTACATATCGCCGCAGCAGCGCGAGAAGGCGGCTTACGTCTGGGGAAACCGCTCGGAGTGGAAGACTTATGCAAACCTCTTTTTCGACGAGAAACACAGCAAGTACGAGGACTCCGACGAGCCTGCCGAACCCGACCGGGGCGGCAACTTCTCGTGGCGGAAAGACGATTTCTGCGTCACCCGCGACCGCGAGAAGAACCGCGAGCGCGACCTCGTAACCCTGCTCGACAAGACTTGGCTCGTGGAGGACAGCATCGCACCCGTCCGATGGAAGGTTTTGAACGAGCTGAAAGAGGTCGCCGGCCACGTCTGCATGAGCGCGGAGACAGTGGACACGGTCAAAAAGCAGCGCATCGTCGGCTGGTTCGCGCTCGACCTGCCGGTTCAGGCGGGGCCGGAAAGGCTCGGCGGGCTGCCAGGCCTATTGCTCGAAATCAATGTGAACAACGGCGGGATGATTGTCTCGGCCGACAAAATCGAGCTGCGGCCGCTGGCGGAGGGCGAGCTGGATTTGCCCAAAAAGAAGAAGGTGAAGACCATCAGCGAGGCCGACTATCAGGCGAAAATCGGGCGGCATTTTGCGGAGAAGCGGAAGGCGGAGGAGGTGCCGTATTGGGGCGTTCGATACTGACCGCTCACAGCACCGACATTTCCAAAAACGCCGCCTGCCCCGGGTAGTCGGTCGTGAAGTGCAGGCCCCGGCTCTCGCGCCGGTGCGTCGCCGAGCGGGAGATGAGGTAGGCGTTGGTGATGAGGTTGCGCAGTTCCATCAGTTGCGGGGAGATGATGGCCGTTTTGTAGAGTTCCTCCGTCTCCGTGTGGAGGAGGAAAAGCCGGTCGAGCGCGCGCTTCAAACGGACGTTCGAGCGGACGATGCCGACGTAGTTCGACATGATCTCCCGCAGCTCCTTCCCGCTCTGGGTGATGAGGACAAGCTCCTCGGGGGCGGTCGTCCCCTCGGCGTTCCAGTCGGGGAGGCCTTGTTGGATGGGCCAGCTTTCCAGGCCTTTTTCGATTTCCAAAAAGATGCGGTGGGCAAAAACGAGGCCCTCGAGCAGCGAGTTCGAGGCAAGCCGGTTCGCCCCGTGCAAGCCCGTCGAGCTGCACTCGCCCGCCGCGAACAGGCGGTTTATCGAGCTTTTGCCGACGGAATCGACCAAGATCCCTCCGCAGGTGTAGTGGCAGGCAGGCACGACGGGCACCATGCGCTCCATCGGGTCGATGCCGAGCGAGCGGCATTTTTCGTAAATCGTGGGAAAGTGGGCGAGGAAGTCCTCGCGGTTGAGGTGGCGGCAGTCGAGCCACATGCACTCTTCGCCGCGCTTTTTCATCTCCGCGTCGATGGCGCGGGCCACGATGTCGCGCGGGGCGAGGGAGCCGCGCGGGTCGTAGTGCTGCATGAACTCGGCGCCCTCTTTCGTTTTCAAAATCGCCCCGAAGCCACGCACCGCCTCGCTCACGAGGAACGACGGCGACTCGCCCGCCGGGTTGTAGAGCGACGTCGGGTGGAACTGCATGAACTCCATGTTCTCCACCCGCCCCTTCGCCCGGTAGACCATCGCGATGCCGTCGCCGGTGGCGATGACTGGGTTGGTCGTCGCCTTGTAGACCTGCCCGGCGCCGCCCGTCGCCACGACGGTGACGCGGGCGAGGATGGTCTCGATGTCGCCCGTTTTTTCATCGAGGGCGTAGCAGCCGTAGCAGTCGATGCCCGGCGAGACGCGGATGACCATGCGGCCGAGGTGGTGCTGCGTCAAAAGGTCGAGCGCGAATACGCGCTCCCGAAGTTCGAGATTGGGGAACTGCCGGGCCTTTTCGAGCAAGGCCCGCTGGATTTCAAAGCCCGTCAGGTCTTTGTAATGGAGGATTCGGTGCTCGGAGTGGCCGCCCTCTCGGGCGAGGTCGTACTCGTGGCCGGTTTTTTCGAGGTCGAATTTTGCGCCCCACTCGATGAGTTCTCGGACTCTTTCCGGCCCTTCTTCCACCACGATTCTAACGATGTCCGGCTTGCAAAGCCCGTCGCCCGCGTCGAGCGTATCGGCGATGTGCTTCTCGAAACTGTCCTTGTCAAAATCCCAGACGGCGGCGATTCCGCCCTGCGCGTATCGGGTGTTCGTCTCGCCCGCCTCGGTCTTGGTGATGACGGTGATGTTCTTTTCGGGGAAACGGCGGGCGGTCTTGATGGCGAGCGTCAGCCCGGCCACGCCGCAGCCGATGATGAGGACGTCGGTCTGGGTTTGTTCTTTTTGCATGAAAAAGGCTTTTTCGATGGGCGAATGTCGAAACCGGTCGGCTTCGCCCATCGAAAAAACTCACCCATCGACCTTCCGCCCCTTCGCCCGCCGACTGTCGACCTCCTCCGTCCGGATGCGCCGCAGGTCGACCATGAGGTTGAGAAAGTGCGCCGCCTCGTTTGTCTCGAACTTCTGCCCGGCGTAGGTGACTTTACCACGTCGGTCTTTCCATTCGCTGGCGAGGAGGACGTAGCGGCCGTCCATTTTCGGGTTCGGGCCGAAGACGAGAAAGCGCGTGTCGTCGCCGCTCTCGAACGAGATTGCGAAGTGGTCGTCCTCCGGTCGGAACAGGAACACGCCCGGCGTGCCGCGCTCGAATCGGACGATTTCGACCTTTCGGCCATTCTGCATCTTGATTTTGCCGCCGAGGATTTCGGCCGTGCCGCCCTCCTCGACATCCCTCGTCAGCACGAGGTCGTCGGAGAGGTAGAACTGCACTTTTTTGAGCGCCTCGTCGCTCAAGTTCGATTTTTCATAGACGCTGCGCGTGAACGGCGAGAGCGTCGGGCTGCAGGCGGCGAGGCCGACAAGGGCCGTGAAAACAGCGAGATTCAGAGACTTTGACATGGTTTTCTTCAAATTTTGGTTGAAACTACCTCGGCCCAACGACCGGCCCGGAAGCCTGGTTGGCCCTTTAACCGGGGCTTAACCGCCGCCCCGGCCGCCCTTAACTTTTTTAACGGCGGCCCCGCAAAAGCACCGTCACAGCAACCCGGTTTCGTGTCATCGCGGATGCGGAAAACCCGCAGATTTTTGGGCATAATCTTTAAAAAGGAGGTCATCATGACACGCTTCAGCCTTTTTGTCCAAACGAGCCTTTTGGCAGCCTGCATGGTCGGCCCGCTCGCCTCGATGGCGGAGGTCAACTACTCGCAGCCGCTGAAAGGCACGGAACTGCCCATCGGCACCCTGCTCGAATGGGCGACCAACTACGAGAGCGACATGCAGATGTTCGTCCTCGAAAAGAGTGCCGACGGCCTCAAGTTCGAGGACCTCGGCACGGTTCAGGCCGTCGGCTTCTCGGCCGTCGACCACAGCTACCACTTCATGGACGTCGGCGCGGCGAGCAAGCGCAGCTTCTACCGCCTCCGCGAACTGACGAACGACGGAACGGCCAGCCTTTCCGCCGTGACCATCTTTGAAAAGAAGCTGAAAAACGAGCTTTCCGTCGTCGCCATGTCGCGCACCGAGGTCACAAAGGAGTTCAAAGTCACGCTCGACTGCACCGTCGAGGGCCTGATGAACTGGGCCGTCATCGACTCGCGCAACGCCGAAGTCGAGACCGGCTCGATGGCCCTCGTCAACGGCCTCAACGACCTGCGGCTCGACTTCCGCAACCTGCCCGTCGGCAACTACAAAATCGCCATGCGCCTGCGCGACGAGACCGAGCAGCTCGTCGTCAACCGCATCAGCGACGGCACGACCGACAAGCCAAACGTAGCCTCGACGAAGAAGCCGACGGCGACCGGGCGGAACTGATTCGCCCAAACCTGAACAGCAAAGCAGAAGCGGCTGCCCGATGCCTCGGGCAGCCGCTGGTAAAGCCACCAGTCATTTCACCCGATAGCCCGGCTCCGTCACCGAGCGGACGATGTGGCTGGCCATGTAGAGGCCGAACAGCGCGGGGATGTATGAAATCGTGCCGTAAAAGGACTTTTTGAACCGGCTCCCGTCCGTCACCATGCACGTCTCGCGGCGCACCAGCTCGGTCGAGAAGACGACGGGAATGCCGCGATAGACACCCTTCCTTTTCAACCCTTTCCGCACGGACTGGCCCATGGGGCAGTTGTAGCAGCGCGAGATGTCGGTCATTTTGAGCTGCGTCGGGTCCATGCGGCCGCCCGCGCCCATCGAGCTGACGACCTTGATGCCGAGCGCCTTGCAGCGGACGAGGAGGTACTGTTTGGGCTGGATGGAGTCGATGCAGTCTAGCACCCAACTGAATTCTTTCGTGATGAGGCCCTCCGCGTCGCCCGGCTGGAGGAATTTTTTGACGACCGTCAATTCAATCTCGGGGTTGATGCCCCGGATTCGCTCGGCCATCAGGTCGGCTTTCGACTGGCCGACGGTGGTCTGCATGGCGGGCAGTTGGCGGTTGGCGTTGGTCAGGTCGACCGTGTCGCCGTCGACGATGGTCATGCGTCCGACGCCGACGCGGGCGAGGAACTCCGCCGCGTAGCTCCCCACGCCGCCGAGGCCGACGACGAGGATGTTGAGCTTTTTCAGCTTTTCTAGGTTGGCCGCGCCGATGAGCAGCTCCGTGCGCTGCAGCCAGTGGGGGGCGATGTCCGGGTTTCCCATGATTGAGAAGGAAAAAGTAAACAAGCAAAAAAGGCGCGGCAAACCTATCAAAACCGGCGAGCCGACAGGCGGTCAGCTCGTCTTCCGGTACCGCCAGACGGCCAGCCCGTTGAACAAGACCGCCAGCCCGCCGACGGCCACGAACTGCCCTTTGATGTCCTCAAAACCCGCCCCTTTGAGCATCACCAGCCGCATTACGTCGACGAAATAGTAGAGCGGGCTTGCCAGATTGAACCGCTGCGCGGCCAACGGCATCGAGTCGACGGGGGTGAACAATCCCGACAAAAGCAACAGGATGACAAGGAAAAACCACGACGTGAACATCGCCTGCTGCTGCGTCTCGGCGGTCGTCGAGACAAGGATGCCGATGCCGGTGACGGCTGTCATGTAGACCATCGAGAAGGCCAGCAGCAGCCAGTAGGAGCCGAGCATCGGGATGCCAAACAGGAGCTTGGCCACCGCCAGCCCGTAGCTCATGATGACGAGGCCGATGAGCCAGAACGGCAGGATTTTGCCCAAAATCACCTGCCAGCGGCGCACGGGCGTGACGTTGAGCTGCTCGGCCGTGCCGATTTCCTTTTCGCGCACGAGGTTTATCGCCGTCAAAAAAATGATGACCATCGAGACCAACACGGCGAGGATGCCAGGCACCATGAACGTCTTCGAGTCGAGGCGCGGGTTGAACCAGTTGGCGTATTCGACCGTGATGCCCGATTTTGGAAGCTGTTGGTCGACGGTTTTCTCGATGAAATCTTGGTTGAAGTCGCGCACGATGCCCGCCGCGTAGCCCGAGGCAAGGCCGGCCTTGACGTTGTTCACGGCGTTGGCTCGGACGGCGAGCGTGGCACGGCTTTCCCTGAAAAGGTCTTTTTCAAAATGGGGCGGAATCTCCAGAATGAGGTCCACGCCGTCGCGTCCGAGGTGGTCGTCGGCCGCTTTTTCATCGAAATCAAAAGCCGTCAACTGGAAATAGCCGCTCGCCGTGAACTTCTGGGCCAGTTGCCGCGAGGTGGTCGAGAGGTCGTGGTCGACGACTGCAAGGCGCAGGTTCTTGACCTCATAATTGGCCGCGAAGCTCAACAGCGCCATCTGCACGACCGGCATGAGGAAGATGAGCGGCAGCATCGTCCGGTTGCGGAGGATTTGGAGGAACTCCTTTTGCAGTATGAAAAGAAGGGTGCGCATCGGAAAACCGGCGGTTCAAAGAAGCATCCCGGCCAGCGTGGCGGACATGTACGAGGCCAGCGTCCCGCAGATCAAGGCCCGCAAAACCAGCTTCGTGAGGTCCTCCCGCCGCGACGGCTCGAGCGCCGAGATGCCGCCGACCTGGATGCCCATCGAGCCGAAATTGGCGAAGCCGCACAGCGCGAACGAGACGATGGCGATGGTCTTCTCGCTCAACGGGTGGCCGTTGACGAGGCTGCGCGCGTCGCCCATCTGCGGCAGGTAGTGCGAGAGGGTGTTGTAGGCGACGAACTCGTTGGCCACGAGTTTTTGGCCCATGAGGTTGCCGGCGGTGAGCACCTCGTCGCCCTGCACGCCCATCGCCCAGGCGAAGCCGCTGAACAGCGTGCCGAGGATGCTGTCGAGGCTGAACGCCGGGTGGCCGAACCAGTCGCCGAGGCCCGAGAGGATGTAGTTTATCAGCGCGATGAGCGCGAGGAAGCCGATGAGCATCGCCGTCACGTTGATGCCGATGCGCCAGCCGTCGGCGCAGCCGTTGGAGATGGCGTCGATGAGGTTGCTGTGGCTTTTCTCCACTTTCAAAGTGACGCTGCCCGCCGTTTCGGACGGCTCCGTCTCGGGCCATACCATTTTCGAGATGGCCAAAGCGCCCGGGGCGGCCATGATGGAGGCGGCCAAAAGGTACTGCGCGGGCACGCCGAGGCCGATGTACGCCGCCATCACGCCGCCCGAGATGCAGGCAAAACTGCCCGACATCGAGGCCAAAAGCTCGCTTTTTGTCATGCCCTTCAGGTAGGGCTTTATCATGATCTGTGCCTCGACCTGCCCGACGAAGGCCGACGAGATGTTGCTCAAAGCCTCCGCACCCGACACTTTCATCAGCCAAAAAAGCCCCCGTGCCAGCAGCTTGACGATGCGCTGGATGACGCCGAAATAGTAGCCGATGTTGATCAGCACGGCCACGAAGAGGATGGTCGGGATGATTTTGAAGAAGAAGATGAAGCCGCCCGGCCCGCCGAACGCCTTCGAGACGGCCGTCAGGTCGACCAGCGGCCCGAAGATGAACGCCGCGCCCTCCTGCGAGAAGTCGATGACCTTCGTGATGCCGCCCCCCACTGCCCGCAGCACCGAGTTGCCGCTCGGGATGCCGAACCAGTGCGTCGCGCCGCCGAACGTCAGGTCGAAGAGGTGGACGTCGGGCATGTAGAGCACCCACAGGGCGAGCAAAAATTGGAGGCCGAGGCCGAAGCCGACGGTGCGCCAGTTGATGGCGCGGCGGTTGTTCGACATCAAAAAGGCGATGCCGAGGATGAGGGCGATGCCGAGAAGGCCGGTGAGTCGATGCATTTTTGGTGGAAAGGTTGGATTGGACGTGCCGTTTTGAAACGGTGGCAATAGTAGCTCACACCGCTCATCCAACCCCCAAACCGCGCCCGAATCGGCCCGGTCGGTCGATCGTCAAATCTTCTTGAAGTTCTTGCCGGAGGCCTCGGCCGTCGCCCCAGCGTCGAGGTCAAAGGTGAGCGCGAGGTTGAGCTTCGAGCGCTTTTTCCCAAACTCGAACTCGCCGTCGAAGGTGCAGTCCTGGCTGTAGTCGTTGGCCTTCGTGTGCTCCTCCCACTTGCCCTCGTAGAGCGCGTAGTTGACCACGCGCAGCACGTGGCGGCCGGGCGGGAGCTTGGCGGCGAGGCGGCCGCCCTTGCTCTGGATTTTGGTTTCGGAGACGGCGGCCTCCTTCCCGTCGACAAAGAGGACGCAGCGCGTCTCGTGGTCGTAGCCTTTTTCGATGCCCTTGAACTGGAAGGTGACGACCACCTTTTGTGCCGCCAGTGGCTGGGCAAGGGCGGCCATCAAGATGAGAAAAGTGAAAAGGTGGACCGTCCGTCGGCCCGTTCGCGCAGATTTTTTCATCGGAGGGAAGTTTTGAACACAGCTTTTTCATGCAAACGTCCAGCCAGTCGATCGGCCAGCCGCATTCAGCCAGCTAAAAAAGGCCTTTTTGCACGGTCGAAGACCTTTTAGAGCGGTTCTTTTGTCAAAAAAGCCTCGTCGCCCATGATTTCGACCACTCGATGGATGCTCTCCCTGCCTTGCGCCGCGCTCCTCGCCGCCTGCTCACCTAGGCTCCCGAAAGTTTTGGGGGAGAACAGCGGCCTCGCCGTCGCCGCGCCCGACTCGCTCCTCTGGCTCAACGACTCCGGCAACCGCCCCGCCGTCTACATGACCGACCGGCGCGGCCGCCTGCTCGACAGCCTCGTTTTTTCAACGGAAAAGAACACCGACTGGGAGGAACTCGCTCGCGACCCGCGCGACGGCCGCCTGTTCATCGGCGATTTTGGGAACAACTCAAACGCCCGCCGCGACTTGCATGTCCTGATTTTCAACCCCAAAACCCGGGCGACCGAGCGGCTCGACTTCGCCTTTCCCGAACAAAGGGACTTCCCGCCCGCCCGCCCCGACGACCGCGTCTTCGACTGCGAGGCGATGGTATTTTGGCACGACTCGCTCCACCTGTTCACGAAAAGCCATTGGCAGGGGCGCAGTTTTGAGTGCCGCCACTATGCCGTCGTGGTTCGGCCGGGCAGGCAGACCCCCGTCCTTATGGAAAAGACTGTTTTGAAAAACCGCGTCGTCAGCGGCGCGGCTTTGAGCGGCGACGGGCAGCGGCTCTCGCTGGTCGGATACCTGTTCGGGTTGCGGCTGGGGTTCATGCCGTTTGCGAAGGCGAGCCTTTTTTCTTTTCAAAAAACCTCGGGCAACCTCTTTTTCAGCTCGAAACCGGCGCGGCAACGGGCACCGGGCTGGCCATTCTCCAGACAGTATGAGGCCCTCGCGTTCACAGGCGACCGCCAAATCCTTTTGTCGAATGAAAAACTGCTGTGGCAGAGGCCGCGCATCCGGCTCGTTCGGCTCAAATAGCCTCACCAGTTCTTCACCTGGTAGGGGTAGCGCACGACGTAGGTCTCCTTTATCAGCCGCGTCATCACCTCGCGCAGCCCGTCTATGCCCTCCTTTGAGCGGGCGGAGATGAAGATGCTCTCGAGGCCGAACGTGTTGCGCATCCTCTCCCGAAGCTCGGCCTCGAGCGTGGCCTTTGTCTCCGCGTCGAGCAGCTCGTCGAAGACCCTTTCCCGGTAGAGGTCTATTTTGTTGAAAACGAGGAGCTGCGGCTTTTCCGACACTTTCAAATCTGCCAAAGTCTGCGTGACGGTGCGGATATGGTCCTCCATCTGCGGGTGCGCCACGTCGACGACGTGCAGCAGGATGTCGCTCTCCCTGACCTCGTCGAGCGTGCTTTTGAAGCTTTCCACCAGATGGTGCGGCAGCTTGCGGATGAAGCCGACCGTGTCGCTCAACAGGAAGGGCATCGTGCCGAAGACGACCTTCCGAACCGTCGTGTCGAGCGTGGCGAAGAGCTTGTTTTCCGCCAAAACCTCGGACTTCGAGAGGAGGTTCATCAGCGTCGACTTGCCCACGTTCGTGTAGCCGACGAGCGCGACGCGCACCATCTCGCCGCGTCCCTTTCGCTGCGTAAGCGCCTGACGGTCAATGTCTTTCAGCCTCGCCTCGAGGTTGGAGATGCGCGTCTCGATGATGCGCCGGTCGGTCTCTATCTGGGTCTCGCCGGGGCCGCGCATCCCGATGCCGCCGCGCTGCCGCTCGAGGTGCGTCCACAGTCCGCGCAGGCGGGGGAGGAGGTACTTCATCTGCGCCAGCTCGACCTGGGTGCGGGCCTGCGCCGACTGCGCCCGGGCGGCGAAGATGTCGAGGATGAGCGTCGAGCGGTCGACGATCTTGACCTTCAGCGCCTCCTCGATGGCGTTGGTCTGCTTGCCGGTCAGGTCGTCGTCGAAGATGACCATGTTCACCTCCTCGTGCCGCTCGATGTACTGCCGGATCTCCTCCAGCTTGCCCGAGCCGACGAACGTCCGCTGGTCGGGGTGCTTCATGCGCTGTGTGAACCGTTTGAGGGTGGTCGCCCCGGCGGTCTCGGCCAGGAATTCCAGTTCGTCGAGGAACTCGTGCGCCTGCTCCTCGGTCTGCGAGCCGTGGATGACGGATACGAGCAGTGCGAACTCCTCCTCTTTTTTGAGAGAGGCCGTTTTCTCGCCGAGCGTCCAGTCTTTTGCCATTTTCTTTGTCGGATTGGGGAGCAAAGGTGTCGTTTCCCGCCCCGAATTTCCATCAAAGCCGATTTATGCCCACCGAGCAAAACAATGCCGCCTCCGCTCCATCGCCGCCACTGGCCCGGCCCGGCCCGGTTTCGATGCTCCTCCTCTCGCTCGGCCAGTTCGGCTGGTCGCTGGGGAGTTACGCGCTGTTCAACCTGCTGGCCTATTTCTATTTGCCCCCGGAAGGGGCGGGATTTCCGGTTTTCATCTTTCGCGGCGCGGTGCTCGGCGTGTTCACGGTCATCGGCTTGGTCGGCTTCGGCGGCCGGTTTTATGATGGAATAATCGACGCGCTCGTAGCCAACTGGAGCGACCGCCGCGCCTCTCCGACGTCCAAGCGGAGGCTCCCGATGGGCCTCGCCGCCGTTCCGCTGGCCGTGCTGGCCGCGCTGGTTTTCTTCCCGATAAAAAGCTCGGAGGCGGCGGCGAACGGCTGGTGGCTGGCGGCCGTGCTGCTGGTTTTCTACTTTTTCTTCTCGCTCTACACCGTCCCGCTGACGGCGCTGATGGCCGAGGTGAGCCACGACGAGCGCGACAGGGTGGCACTCTCGACCGCCTTCTCGGTCGCTTGGTCGGTCGGTTTTTTGGCCGGGGCACAGCTCTTTTTCATTCAAAACTGGCTGGAAAAAGCCGGTTTTCCGCCCGTAGCGGCTTTTCAGACGGCGGTCGTCGGCTTCTCCGTTGTCGGCTGCGTGGCCATGCTCGCCCCGGTTTTTTTTCTGAAAGAAGGAAAAATCGCCCGCCAGTCTCCCGCCGCGCCGGGCCTGCGCGAGAGCCTCGCCACGATATTCGGCAACGCCAACTTCCGCGCCTTCGCCCTCGCCGACCTGACCTACTGGCTCGCGCTGACGTTCGTGCAGATGGGCGTCCCCTATTTCATCACGGTCTTGCTGGGCATGGAAAAAGGCCGCGCTGCCACCTTTTTGACCGCCGCCGCCGCCGGGAGTGCGTTGTTTTATTGGCCCGCCTTCCGGTTGGTCGGCCTTTTTGGAAAGAAGAAAGTGATGACGGCCGCCTTCTGGTCGTTCGCCGCCGTGTTCGCGCTGCTCGGCGCGGCGGGCTGGCTGCCGGTCTCGAACGGCCGGCTGTTTTGGCTGCTGGCGGCGGGCGCGGCCTATCCGCTGGCGGCGTTCGGCGTGGTCTGGCTGTCGCTGGTCACCGACATCATTTTCGAGGAGGAAAGACAGAGCGGCCGCCAGCTCGCCGGGATGTTCTTCGCCGCCCGGTCTTTCACGATGAAGGTCGGCGTGTCGCTGGCGAGCCTCGTTTTTCCCTCCTTTTTGCTTTTGGAAAAGGAGACCGGGCTTCGGCTGGCTGCGGGGTGCGCAGCGGCTTTCTGCCTCGTTGGGCTGGCTTTCTGTAAAAAATACAGAGCCGTTTAAACCCCTGCTTCCATTCAGGGTCAAATCGACCTGTAACCAACCTTCATCGTTCGATGCCGAAAGTCGACACCTGTCTGCCGGTGCTTTTCTGCCTGCTTTTCCAACAAACCCGAGCCCAAAACTTCACTGAAATCCTCGGCCGGCCGACCGACCAGTCGGTGACGGTCAGCGTCCTTTTCGACGCGGTGGTCGAGGCGCGGTTCGAGTTCGGCACCTCGCCGGGCAATCTTTCGCAGACCACCGCGACCGTCGCGAGCCTGCCGGAGACGCCGGTCGAGGCCGATTTGCAGCCGCTGCTGCCGGACACCCGCTATTATTATCGGACGACCTATCGCCAGCCGGGCGCGGCGAGCTTCAAGCACGGCCCTGTCCGGACCTTCCACACGCAGCGCGCGCCCGGCTCGGCGTTCACCTTCACGGTCGAGGCCGACGAGCACCTCTACGACAAAAAAGGGGTCCGCAGCCTCTACCAGATCTGCCTCGCCAACCAGGCCGCAGACTCGGCCGACTTCATGCTCTCGCTCGGCGACATATTCGGCGACGACCACACGCCGACGACCACCACGAGCGACGACATGAAAAACCTCCACCTCGACTACCGCCAATACCTCGGGCAGGTCTGCCACTCGATGCCGTTTTTCGTCTGCCTCGGCAACCACGAGGGCGAGACCGGCTATTGGCTCGACCAGACTCCGCCGAACAACATCGCTGTCTACGGCACGAATTGGCGCAAGTTCTACTACCCGAACCCTTTCCCGAACAGTTTTTATTCCGGAAACATGGCGGAAGAGCCGTTCGGCATCGGCCTGCCGGAAAACTATTTCGCCTGGACTTGGGGCGACGCGCTCTTCGTCGTCCTCGACGTCTACCGCGACTGCGACGCGAACGAAAAACCTCAAAAATGGGACTGGACGCTCGGCAAAACCCAATACGACTGGCTCAAAACGACGCTCGAAACCAGCTCGGCGGCGCACAAATTCGTCTTCGCCCACCACAATCGCGGGCAGGGGCGCGGTGCGGCGTTTGTCGCCACAGGATTTGAGTGGGGCGGCATGGACGGCGGGCAGTACAAATTTGACCAGTACCGCCCCGGCTGGGCCATGCCCATCCACCAACTGATGGTGGCCAACGGCGTCGACATCTTTTTTCAGGGCCACGACCACCTTTTCGCGGTCGAAAAATTGGACGGCCTGACCTATCAGGAGGTGCCGATGCCGAGCGATTCGACCTATGAAATCGGTGTGCTGGCCAACGCCGACGCGTACACCGACCTCACGCTCGATGGCTCCGGCCATATCCGCGTGACGGTCGAACCGCATTGTGTATCAGTCGATTACGTCGCCGCCTACCTGCCGCAGGACACGCTCGGCGGCCACAAAAACCGCGAAGTCCGCCACTCGTACAAAGTGGGCGACTGCGCGGCGGCGACCGACGGCGGCGGGCATCCGGTTGACAGCCCTTTTTTCGAGATTTCCCCAAACCCGGCCATCGGGAGGGCCGTCCTTCGGGCAAAAAGCCCCGCCGCCGTGGACCGAAGGATTGACCTTTTTAACCTGAATGGCCGGTTGGTCAAATCGGTTGTGCTGCCCGGCGGCTCGGATTCGGCCGAAATCGACCTCGGCGGCCTGGCCAGCGGCCTTGTTTGGGCGCGGCTCGACGGGCGATGGGCGAAACTTGTCGTGGCTCGATAGGCCTGTTTTTTTTTAAATAACTTTTCTGATATGGGCAAAAAGCTCCTCTTTTCTGCGCTTTTTATGCTGGCCACCGCGGCCGTCGCGCTCGGCCACAACCCGGATGCCGCGCCCGCCGCGATGCGCGGGTGGCATCTGAAAAACCTCGGCCACGTCCACGCCTCCTTTTTGATGGCGAAAAACGATAGCGTCTTTTTAGAGGACGCCGAGGGCCAGGCGCGGGCTTTTTCGATGGCAGATTTCTCGCCCGCCGACCGCGATTTCATCGAGAAAAAACGGGCGGCCATCGTGCTGCTCAACCGGCCGCGTACGGCGGCCATCGCGTCACAAGTTGTTGACAGACAGGCGTTTTTAAAAAAAGAAAACTGGAAATACGGCCTTGCGGTCTTCGGTCTGGCCGGTCTGGCCTGCCTCCTATTTTTGATGAAAAAAAGAGGTCGGGAGGCGGCCCTCGCGCTCTGCGGCGCGGCGGTTTTGACCGCGTTCATGACCGGCGAGGTCGGGCGGATGCTCGGAACCGACCCGGCGTTCGTCGATAGCGCGTTCGAGCCGTTCAAGCCGAACGTGGCGACGCATTGGGACGCGACGTGGTTTTATGTCGAGTCGAACGGCCTGCCGACCACCCATTCGATGATGACGGGGATAAAGTCGTGGCAACAACAGGTGCCCATCCCGCAGTGCTACACGGGCGCGAACGCGTGGCAAATCCCGCTCAACCCCGTTCTGGCAGCGCAGCCCGTGCCGGTCAACGACCAGCATTTTTTGCGGGGCGCGGTGGCCATCGCCGCCAACGGAATCCCGATTTTCAACCCCCACACCAACACGGGCGTGGACGCTTTTCTCGACGGCCAGCTCGACCAGTGGGGCGGCCATAGCGGGCGCGCCGACGACTACCATTACCACATCGCCCCCATGTTTTTGGATACACAAACCGTTGATATTCTGCCGATTGCGTTCGCCCTGGACGGGTTCGCCATCTATGCCGACCACGAACCGGACGGCTCGCAGATGCTCCCGCTCGACGCGAACCACGGCCACTTTGACGGGGCGGGCGTCTACCATTACCACGGCACGCCGGAGGCCCCGTACATGATTGGCAACATGGTCGGGCAGGTGACGGAGGACGCGACGCTGCAAATCGTCCCGCAGCCCAAAGCCAAGCCCGTGCGCCCCTCGCTCACACCGCTCAACGGCGCGGTCATCACCGGTTTTCAGCCGAACGGCAGCGGGAACGGCTACATCCTCACCTACACCCGCAACGGCGAGACCTTTCAAGTGGACTACTCATGGACACCGACGGGCGTTTACACCTACAATTTCATCTCGCCGACCGGCACGACGACGGAGACGTACAACGGGCAAACCCCCTGCACCTCGCTTGTTTCGACGGGCGATTTCTTTGGAGAAACGGTGGGCGCAACGGTTTTCCCGAACCCGGCATCCGACGGTTTCATATTGAAAATCAATGGATTAGAAGCGGAGGCGGTTCTTCGTGTCCTTCTTTTCGACCAGAACGGAAGGCTGGTTTTTCAAAAAGAGCGGCCCGGCCTCCAGCCGGTTTTCGAGGGCCTGGCGCGGGGCATTTACTTGTTGAAAATCGACTCGGAAAAAGGCTCGACCAGCCGGAAAATCATCGTGCAATGAAATTTCAGAACTCCGTTTTTGTCCTCCTGAATTTGGGCCTCGCGCTCCGACTCGCCGCCCAGCCTGTCCCAAAAACCATGCTCCGCCTGCCCGACACGGGCCAGACGGCGAGCTTCACGAACACCTTCGGCGAGGACGGCGACTATGCCATCAACCCGCCCTTTTTCCTCGAAAACGGCGACGGGACGGCCACCGACACCGTCACCGGCCTGATGTGGCAACAAGTCGACGGCGGCGAGATGACGTTTGAGAACGCCGAGATTTATTGCCAAAACCTCTCGCTCGGCGGCCACGACGACTGGCGGCTGCCGTCGGCACAGGAGGCATTTTCCATCCTCGACCACGCAAAGCCGAACCCCGCGCTCGACCCCGCTGTCTTCCCGCCGACCGGCGCGGAGTATTGGTGGACGAGCGAGCCACAGGTGGGCAACGCCGCCAAAATCTGGGTCGTCAACGCGGGCGGCGGCATCGGCAACCACCCCAAAAGCGAGACCATCAGCGCGGGCGGCACCAAGAAATTCCACGCCCGGGCGGTGCGCGACGCGGTGCCGCCGCCGGTCGTGGCCAGCCATTTCAGCCCGGCGGACAGCACGGTTTTGGACAATCTGACCAGCCTCGAATGGGCAAAAAGCCCCGCCGCCGACTCGATGACCTGGGAAAATGCGCTCCTTTTTGCCGAAAATCTCGAGTTGAAAGGCAAAACCGACTGGCGGCTTCCGAACGTGAAAGAACTCCAGTCGCTCAACGACGAGGCGTTGAGCCAGCCCTCGCTCGACGCGGGGGCCTTCCCCTCAGCGGGCGTGGGCAAGTTTTGGTCGAGCACCTCGCTGCCCAACCAGCCGACGAAGGCGTGGTATCTCGACACGCGCTTCGGCCTCGTGACCTACGAACCGAAGACAGCCAAAAACCGCGTGCTCTGCGTCCGGGGCTGGGGGCAGCCCAGCCCGCCGCCGCCACTCGGGCAGGTTCACGGCGAGATGCTCTACCGGCCGACCGACCACAGCATCACGGTGCAGGCATTCCTCGGAATCGACGGGGAGGTTTGCGTCCAGTTCGGCACGACGAGCGGCGCGCTCGACCACCAGACGGCGTGGGAGGGCGTTGCCTCCGACCAACCGGCGGAGATTTTGGTCGACAGCCTCGCGGCGGACACGCACTATTTCTACCGGCTTTGCTACCACTTGCCGGGGCCGGGCGCGGTGGTTTTCAGGCCGGAGCACAGTTTTCGCACGCAGCGGAAGGCGGGCAGCGCGTTCACCTTCACGCTGCAGGCCGACCCGCACCTCGACAGCCAGTCCGACTCGGCACTCTACCGCCTCTGTCTGCAAAACCAGTTGGCCGACCAGCCCGATTTCATGCTCGACCTCGGCGATTTTTTGATGTCGGACA
This sequence comes from Saprospiraceae bacterium, assembly GCA_044227705.1. GTDB lineage: Bacteria > Bacteroidota > Bacteroidia > Chitinophagales > Saprospiraceae > JANOQP01. The sequence continues at coordinate 5,706 of JBGAWE010000013.1, read as the reverse complement.
AGCTCAAAAACGCTCAGGGCAAAATCACCCGCGACACGGTCGCCTATCGCTGCCACTTGCTGCGGCGATTCTATGAGACGGCGGGACACAGCGTCCCGTTGTTCATCGCGCTCGGCAACCACGAAGGCGAGGCCGGTTGGCAGCTCGACGGCACGGCCGAAAACGTGGCGGTCTACGGCGCGACCGAGCGGAAAAAATACTTCCTCAACCCCGCGCCCGACGGATTTTACAGCGGCGACGAAGCCAGCCAGCCGTTCGTCGGGCAGCGCGAGAGCTATTATTCGTGGGCTTGGGGCAACGCGCTCTTCGCCGTCATCGACCCGTACTGGAACACCGCGCCGAAGCCCGATTCGCTCCACGGCTGGCGGTGGACGCTGGGCAAAACGCAGTACGACTGGCTCAAAACCACGCTCGAATCGAGCAAAGCTGAGTTCAAGTTCGTCTTCGCCCACCAGCTCGTCGGCGGCGACCCGCTCGGGCGCGGCGGCATCGAGTTCGCCGACCTGTACGAATGGGGCGGCAAGAACCTCGACGGTTCCGACGGATGGGCCGCCAACCGCCCCGGCTGGCCGATGCCCATCAAAAAGCTGCTGGAGGAGAACCGGGTCACGACCTTTTTCCACGGCCACGACCACTTTTTTGCGAAGCAGGACAAGGACTGCCTCGTCTACCAGCTTTGCCCGCAGCCGAGCCTGCCCGTTTTCACCGGCCCGAACCAGGCAGACGACTATGGCTATTTCGCAGGGCAAATCCTGCCGAACGCGGGCCATTTGCGCGTCTCGGTCGGGCCGGACGGGGTCAAAACGGAGTACGTGCGCGCCTTTTTGCCCAGCCAAGAGACCGCCACGCGGCACAACCGCGACGTCTCGGCCACCTATTTCATCGGCCCGAAAAACTGCTACGACTCGCTCTCGACCTCCGCGCCGGTTTTGTGGAACGCCGACTATTCCGATGAACTGATTTACCCCAACCCGTCGGCGGGCGAGGTGAAAATCGAGTTCTCGACGGAGCGGCCGGGCGCGGTCGGCCTCTCGATTTTTGACGAAAAAGGGCAGCTCGTGCGCCGCCTGCTGGCCGGGGAAAGGCTCGCGGCCGGGCGCTTCCAGGTCATCTGGGACGGGCGCGACAGCCTCGGCAAACCCACGCCAAGCGGGGTTTATTTTTATCAAATTTCCACAGAAAAAGGGGAGAAAAGGGCCGGAAAACTCCTGCTCGCTCGCTGAAAAGGGTGGCCGCCGGTCAACGGTTCTCCACCCACCGCACGAACTCCGACGACTTCTCCTTGCTCACCACGACCTGGAACTTGAGCGGCGAGCGCGTCTTTACCAGCGTCTTCCGGGCGAAATAGCTCTCGATGGCTGTGATTTCCTCGAAGTTGATGATGACCTGCCGGTTGGCCCGGAAGAACTGCGCCGGGCTGACCATCCGCTCCAGTTCGTCGAGCGAGTGGTTGACCATGTGCCGCCGCCCCTCCGTCGTTTGGAGGAAGACCACCTCGTCCTCGATGTAGAAAAAGGAGATGTCGCGCACGGCGACCGGCACCATTTTGTCGCGCTGACTGACGAGGAAGCTGGTTTTGAACTGCCCATCGGCCGGTTTTAGGAGCTGCCCGGCCGTTGCGGCGACGGTTTTATGGTAAAACGACTCGAGGCTCCGCGCCTTCCCGAGCGCACGGGCAATGGCCGCCTCGTCGAAGGGTTTCAAAATGTACTCGATGCCGTTGGCCTGGAACGCCCGCAGCGCGTGCTCGTCGAAGGCGGTGCAGAAGACGACCGGGCTTGTGATGTTGACCTCGTCGAAAATCTCGAAGCTCTGCCCGTCGGCCAGTTGGATGTCCATGAAAATCAGATCGGGAGCCGCGTGCGCGCGGAGCCACTCGACGGCCGTCTCTATGCTGTCCTCGATGCCGAGGACGCGAATTCCGGGGTCGGTTTTGAGGAGGGCGCGCTGGAGCTGGAGGGCGGTCGGGGTCTCGTCTTCGATGATGAGGATGTTCACGGTTCGGCCGTTTTTGGATTGCTGTTGACCAGCGGCAACCTGACGGTGAAAAAACCGCCGCCCTCCGCCACCTCGATGCCCCGCCCGCCGGCGAGGAGGCGGAAGCGGGCATCGATGTTTTGCAGGCCGGTGCCGCTCGACGGCTCTGATACGTTGCGTTTTGGCTGTTGGTTGTTTCGGACGACAAGTCCTCCGTTCTCCGTGAATATTTCCACCAAAAGCGGCCGCGAGGCAGAGATGACGTTGTGCTTGATGCAGTTTTCTAAAAGCAATTGGAGACAGAAAGGCGGCACGAGGCTTTTCAAAAACACTCCTTCGACCCGCTTTTCCACCGAGAACTTCCCCTCGAACCGCGCCTCGAGCATGAAGGCGTAGTGGTCGAGCAGGGCCAGCTCGTCGGCCAGCGGGATGGCCTCCGCGTCCTGCGTAACGAGGGCCGAGCGGTAAAACTCCGAGAGGCGCACGATGAACTCGCCCGACCGGGGGCTGCCCGCGTCGGTCATGGTCTTGAGGACGTTCAGGGAGTTGAACAGGAAATGCGGGTTGACCTGCTGCTTCAACAGCTCGAACCGAGCGGCGGCGTGCTGCTGCTTGAGCTGTTCCGCGTCGAGCTTGGCCGTGAAATAGCGGCGCGTCAAGTCCAAAAGCTGCGACAGCACAACGATGATGGCGGCGGTGACGACGGCGCGGAACTCGTTGGCGTATTCCGGCTCGACGTAGCCGTCTAGGTCCTCGTCGATGTGCAGCCACTGCGCCCGCTCGTCGAGCCAGATGACGGCGTAGCTGAACACGATGGCCGTCAAAAAACAGGCGGCGATGCGCCCGGGCCGCGCCCAGTTTTTCAGAAAAAGCTCCTCGATTTTGGGGAAGCCGCGCAGGCACCACCACCAGACGGCAAGGCTGAAAAGCGTGCCGAAAGCCAGCTCGCGCCCGAACAGCTCGGGCCGCCAGCCGAGCCGGTAGAACGTACCGACAGCGAAAATCAGGCCGACGGACAGGGCGCTCCCGACGGCCGCGAAAAGGGCGATTCGCTTGCTGACCATGCTTTTTGGGGCGAAAACTATTGAGAATTGACCAAAACGATGGCCGCCCGGGCCGTCTCGCCGAACTCATCGGCACCGACCGGCTGGCTGCGCCGCAAGCGGTTTCGCATCGCGGCGAGCTGGCCGATGGCCCGGTTGGCGGAGGCCGCCTTTTGCCCGTGAAACCGCCCCGTCCGGTTGCGGAAGACGAGGATGCCGTCCGACAGGTGCGCCGACGCCTCGTGGTACATCCGCTGCCGGACGGCGGCCTCCGTCAGCTCGAAAATCCGTTCGAGGTCGGCCGCCTGTTGCGGCTCGGGCGCGGCGGCAGGCCGGGCCTCGGCGTTCGGCGCGGATTGCTCATCGGCTGTCATGTCGGGATGGTGGCGGCAGGCGAGGAACAGGCCGACGGCCAGCCATTTTGCCGTGAAAAGGGCGGCAAAGCCCCATTTTCTCTTTGCCATGATTTGTGGGTTGGCAAAAAAAATCCCCGCGCCAACACATGGGCACGGGGACAAACTATAAATCACCTTACTGCTCCTTCTGTCTCTGTCAGGGGTTGGGAAGCTCAAACTCCCGACCGCTGATGCCCATACGGGTGCTCACTTGTGTTCGGTTGCGGGCATGGCGTCCGCTTTTTTGTGCCTGCGGCGATGCTTTTTGGTGGTTGGGGTCGTCGTCGAGGCGGTCGATTTGGCGGACTTCGGCTGGGCGGCGACGGCGGGCTTGGTCGCCGGTTTGGCGGCCGGTGCGGCTTTGGCCGGAGTCGCGGCAGTTGCCGGAGCGGCTTTCGCGGCGGCCGGGGCAGCAGGCTTGGCGGCCGGGGTCGCGGCGGGCTTCGGGGTCGTGAGGGTGGCCGATTTGGCGGCAGCCGGCTTCGCAGCGGGGGTGGCGGTCGTCGCGTTCTGGGCGTTGGCCGCGAAGGCGAAGGCGGCAAGGGCCGCCGATGCAATCAACTTCTTCATTGTTTGAAAAGAACTTTTGTGTTTTGGCCAACCGTGATTGGCTGGTTTCGATGGGACAAAAGTGGAGCGGGCCGCAGCCGCCCGAAACCGGTTTGGGGGCGAGGCGGGCAGACGGCGGGGCGAGGCGGGCAGATGTGCGGGCGAGTTAAAATTTTGGATTCGGGGAAAGGCGTGATTGGGCACCTGTCTACTTTGCCCCGGCATTCATGGCATGCGGATTAGACGGATTGGACACGGATTTTTCCCGTGTAAATCCGTGCGCGATCCGTCTAATCCGTTTGCCAAAAGAAAAATCCACACCGAAAATGACTCAACTGCAAAAGCGCATCCGCAAAGTCGCCGTCCTCGGCTCCGGCGTCATGGGCGGCGGCATCGCCTGCCACCTCGCCGGATGCGGCATGGAAGTCTTGATGCTCGACATCGTCCCGTTCGATTTGACCGACGCCGAAAAATCGGGCAAGACCGCCCGCAACCGAATCGCGCAGGCCGCGCTCGACACGGCTTTGAAGGCCAAGCCCGCGCCGCTTTTCGACCCCAGGTTTTCCAGCCGAATCTCGGTTGGAAACTTCGACGACGACTTCACCAAAATCGCTGACTGCGACTGGATTATCGAGGTCGTCGTCGAACGGCTCGACATCAAGAAGCAGATCTACGACAAGGTCGAAAAGCACCGGCGGCCCGGCTCGCTCGTCTCGTCCAACACGTCGGGCATCCCCTTGCGGTTGATGGCGGAGGGGCGGCCGGAGGAGTTTCAAAGAAACTTCTGCGGCACCCACTTCTTCAACCCGCCACGCTACATGCGCCTGCTCGAAATCATCCCGCATGCGGCGACCGACCCGGCTGTCGTGGATTTTTGGATGCGATTCGGCGACGTGATCTTGGGAAAGCAAACCGTCCTCTGCAAGGACACGCCCGGCTTCATCGCCAACCGCGTCGGCGTTTACGCGATGGCCAAGATTTTCCAGTTGACCGGCGAGATGGGGCTTTCCATTGAGGAGGTCGACGCGCTGACCGGCCCCGCCGTCGGGCGGCCAAAGACCGGCACGTTCCGCCTCGGCGACCTCATCGGCCACGACACGGCGGCGAACGTCATCCGGGGTTTGAAAACGAACTGCCCGGACGATGAACAGGTCGGGACTTTTGAGATCACGAGCTGGTTCCAGTGGCTTTTGGACAACAAGTTTTTCGGCAACAAATCCGGTCAGGGCTTTTACAAAAAGACGGCCGAGAAGGACGCGAAGGGCCGCCCCGTCGTCCTCGCGCTCGACCTCAACTCGCTCGAATACAAGCCGTCGGCGCGGCCGAAGTCCGCGCTTTTGGAGACGTTGAAACAGATTGACGAGCTGCCGCGCCGGATTCAGGCAGTTTTCAAAAGCGAGGAGAAAGGGGCGGTCCTGCTGCAAAAAAGCCTGCTCGGCCTGTTCGCCTACGTGTCCAACCGGGTGCCGGAAATCTCGGATTCGCTGTTCGCCATCGACGACGCGATGCGGGCAGGCTACGCTTGGGAGGCAGGGCCGTTCGAGCTTTGGGACATGATTGGAGTCGCCGAGGGAATCCGGCTGGCCGAGGTGCAGGGCGAAAAGATTGGCGGCTGGGTCGGCCAGATGCTCGCTTCGGGGAACACGACTTTTTACAAAAGAGAAGGCGGTCGCCGCCTCTGCTTTGACCCGAAGACCGGCACTTACAAGCCGCTGCCAGGGGCCGATGAGTTCATCATCTTG
>JBGAWE010000311.1:2910-4280 GCA_044227705.1 Saprospiraceae bacterium | reverse complement strand
GGACACCAACCCCCGTCCCGTCCTTCGTCCGGTAGGAATTTGCTGTTTTCAGATAGGCAGGCCCCGCGATGTCGAAGTGCAGCCAGGGATATGAGACGAAGTGCTCGAGGAATTTCCCCGCCGTGATCATGCCCGCCGTCGTGCCGCCGAGATTTTTCATGTCGGCGATGGAGGATTTCAGCTCCTCGCCAAACTCTTTCCAGAGAGGAAGCTCGACGAGCCTTTCGTATACGTTCCAGCCGCTCTCTTCGATGGCCAGTTTGGTGTTCCGGTCGGCCGTTCCCATGAAACAGATGGCCTGCGTTCCGAGTGCCTTCACGGCGGAGCCGGTCAGCGTTGCGAAGTCGAGGACCAATTCCGGTTCCAGTTTTTTGGCAAAATGGAGCGCATCGGCGAGTATTAGCCGCCCTTCTGCGTCGGTGTTCGTCACCTCGACAGTCGTGCCGTCCATCATCGTGATGACGTCGCCAGGGGCGAGGGCGTTCTCCCCGATTTTGTTGTCCGTCGCCGGGATGAGGCCGATGAGGTGGACGCCGAGGCCCGATCGAGCCGCCGCCGCCATCGCCCCGGCCACGGTCGCCGCCCCGGCCATGTCGGACTTCATGATTTCCATGCCGTCGGAGGTCTTCAGGCTCAAGCCGCCGGTGTCGTAGACGACGCCTTTTCCAATCAAAACGACGGGCTTCGGGTTGGAAGGCCTCTCTGGCTTCCATTCGAGAACCAGAAAGGCGGGCGGCACCGAGCTTGCTCGGTTGACCGCGAGGAGGCCGCCCATGCGGAGGGCCTCGATTTTTTCTTTTGAAAAGACCTCGACGGAGAAGCCCGCCTCCGCCCCGAGGGCCTCAATCTCCTCGACGAGGCGCGGCGTGTCCATCGTGCTCTGCGGCTCGTTGACGAGCGTCCGGGCCGCGAAGACCGCATCGACGACCGCTTTCATCTCCATGAACTCAGCCCGGCCGACGGCCTTTTCATCGACGGCGATGTTGTGGAGCGATTTCTCCTTCTTATCCTTTTGGCTGAAATACTTGAGGAACTGATAGCTCCCGAGCACCATCCCCTCGACAAAAGCGAGGAAGCTCGCCGACTCGATGCCGCCGTTTTGGACGAAGACCCGCTGCGTTTTGAAGCGGTTCAGCTCGGCCAGCGCCTCGCAACCGGCGCGACGGGCATCCTCGAGCGTTTCGGCGGCCGGCTTTTTTTCGCAGGAAACGAGCCAAACGAGGACGCCCTTCCCGGTGGTCGGGAAGAGGCAATGGGTCAAGCCGCGCGCGGCGGCCTCTTTGATGAAGGAAAAATCGGCGGGAGAAAGCAGCCCGGTCAGCCTTTCAAGGTTGGATTTATCGGCTGTGACGAGTCTTAAATCGTCGGGA
>JBGAWE010000311.1:0-2905 GCA_044227705.1 Saprospiraceae bacterium | reverse complement strand
GTCGGGAAGGGCGGCTGCAAGCGTGAGATTCATAAGAACAGGTGGGCTTCCAATGGCCTTGCTTTGGGAGGGGAAAGGTACGCCCGTTTTTGGTTTTGGGCGGGGCCGCAGCAAATTTGCCCTTGCCCCGGCGCGATTCGGGGCCACACCTTTTCAAAAATGCAGATTCTCACCGACCGCCAAATCCGCCAGAAAATCCGCCGCCTCGCCATCCAAATCCTCGAAAGGAACTTCGGCGAACCGGAAATCGTGCTGGCCGGGCTGAACAACAACGGCTTCGGCTTCGCGCAGATGATGCTCGCCGAGCTTGAGCCGATTTGCCCGCCGACCACGAAAATCACGCTGACGCGCCTCCGCTTGAGCCCGGCCAACCCGCTGGCCGACCCGATTTCCATCGACCTGCCGGACGAAGAACTGGCGGGGCGCGTCGTCATCGTCGTCGACGACGTGGCCAACAGCGGGCGCACGCTCTTTTTCGCCATGAAACCCCTTTTGGAAGTCCTGCCGAAAAAGGTTGAAGTTGCCGTTCTCGTCGACCGGACGCACAAATCCTTTCCGATAAAGTGCGACTATGTCGGCCTCTCGCTCGCCACGACATTGCTCGAAGACGTCGACTGCCAGATTCGCGGGAATGAGGAGCTGGCGGTTTTTTTGAACTGAACCGGTCACCTATTCGGTTTTCGGCGTATTCACGGCGAACAGTTTCAATCCGCTCGGCGTTGTGGGCCGTAACTGTGGCAAAGCCAAACTTCAAAACTCATCCTGACCATGCGCCTTCTTTTCCTCCCTGCTCTTTTCCTCCTTTTGCCGGGCCTGCCCGCGCAGCCCGAAATGCCGCCGCCCGTCGTCGAGAACCCCTGGGTTTTCAAGCACGAAAAGGCGGGCATCCGCGTCTTCTACCGCGACAACGGCTCTGGCATCTATGAGCTGCGGCTTTTGACGAAGGTCGATGCCTCGCTCCATGCCGTCGCGGCCCTTTTGACCGACGTCCCTTCCTATACAAAGTGGTGCTACAAGACCAGCGAGGCTTGGCCCGTCCGCGAGTCGGGTTCGCAGTCGACCATCTACTACGTCGTCTCCGATTTCCCCTGGCCGCTCGACGACCGCGACGTCGTCCTCGATTCACACATCAAACAGGACCCGGCCTCGAAAGCCCTCATCGGCGAGTCGAAGGCCATCGAAGGCCAGATTGAGCCGCGCAAAAACTGCGTCCGCATGGCCACGACCGACATCCGCTGGGTCTGCAACAAAACCAGCGACGGGCTGGTCGACATCGAGTACACCCTCCGCAGCGACCCCGGCGGCCAACTGCCCAACTGGCTCGTCAACATGGCCATCGACTTCGGGCCGGTCGAGACGATGAAGGCTTTCAAAAAGCTCGTAGCCGAGCCGAAGTATCGCGACGCGAAGGTTGATTTCGTCGTCGATTGAGTCGAGGCAACGGGCATAAAACACAGCGGCCACAGGGTTTGAAAACTCTGTGGCCGCTGTGTTTTATGCCCATTGCTCTGTGGTCTCGAATATTTCATCAATAGGAAATCGTGGTCGGCTTGCTCGGCGTCGAGTTGAGGGAGACCGTCGTGGAGGCCGATTTTGAGCAGCCCTTCGAGTCGGTGACGGTCACGGTGAATGTCCCCGCGCTCACCGAGGTGACGTAGTTCAAGGTCGGGTTTTGTGCCGAGGAGGTGAAATTGGATGGCCCCGTCCATGAGTAGGAATAGGGCGTGTAGCCGTTGGCGGCCGACGAGTTGAGCTGCCCGTTGGAACCGGGGCAATAAGGGCCGGTGTTCGACGCGGTGGCCGCGAGCAGGTCGTTGGTCAGCAAGATGTCGTCCTGCGCGGTGCAGGCGAGGTTGGGCGACGTGACCGTCCAGCGGAGGGTCGAGGTGGTGGTCGTCAGGGTGGCCGACGAGGTGTTCGAGCCGGGCGTGGCGACCGTCGCCGTCCCGCTGACGACCGACCAGAGGCCTGTCGCGCCGCCCGTCGGGGCCGTCGCACCGAGGGTGAAGGCATTATTGGAGCAGTTTACGAGGTCTGCACCGGCGTTGGCCGTGACCGTCGCGTCGTCGCAGAGGGTCACCACATCGACAGAAGCGCAAGAGCCTTTCTGGATTTTCCACTGCAAAACAGAGCAGCCGCCGACCGGGACGGTGGCCGCTGATGTGTTGGAACTCGGCGACGAGACAGTGGCACTGCCGCTGAAAACCGTCCACGAGGCCGTCTCCCCGGAGCCGGGCGCGTTGCCCGCGAGGGTGAAGGCCGTGTTGTTGCACTTCGCCTGGTCGGGGCCTGCATTGGCCGTGCTGACCGTGACCATCGTGACCGTGGCGGAGGCGAACTTTGGGCAACCGGCCGTCGTGCGGGGGAACATCTGGATGTCGTCGATGGCGAAGTCGTTGCCCGAGTCGTTGAGGTTCTGGTTGACGATGGCCAGCACGATGCTCGTCGCGCTGCCCGAGGCCCATTCGGCGGTGAGCTTTTGGTACTCGCCGAGCTTGCTGGAAAGGGTCTTCACCGAGCCGACGGCAGCTCCGTTGATGGTGAAGTAGAGTTGGGCCGCCGACGAATTTTCGAGCGACATGGCAAAGACCCCGATGTCGTAGGTCGTGTTCGGCTGGACGGCCACCGTCTGGTACCAAATCCGGGCGCTCGGTGAGGTGCTTCCGTTGACGAGCATCATCTGGCCGCCGGTCGAGTGGTCGTAGAAGTTGGTGTAGGCCGAGTTGAAGGCCGTCGCCGAGGTCGCCACGCCGTAGTTGCCCGCCGGGGCCGTGCCCGACGTGTAGGTGTAGTCGCTCGAAAAACCGGTGTTCCCGCTGTCGAAACCGCTGTTGGCGATGATGTTCGGCCCGGGGCCTTTTGGCGACGCGGTCGCGGTGACGGAATAGGTTCCGGGCGAGCTGAC
>JBGAWE010000310.1:0-4286 GCA_044227705.1 Saprospiraceae bacterium | reverse complement strand
TTAGCCATGCGAACGACCGCTCTTACCGCGCTCTTTTTCACCCTTTTTTGGCTCAACGCTTGCCGGCAAGCCCCCGATTTTGAGGCTGAAAAGCAAAAACTGATGCGCCTACACGAAGAAGCAAAGACCGCCCACCTCGCCAAGGATGCGACCAGATTGGTCGCCCAGTTCGATGAAAAAATGGTCTCCGTCAACCGGGGGAAGGTCTCGGCGAGCGGCATCGAGGCGGCGCGTGCGCGTTTCCAGTCCTATTTCGACCGGGTCGAATTCATCAAATGGGAGGATGCCGCGCCGCCGATCATCTCCTTTTCTGAAGACGCGACGATGGCCTACATGGTCGTCGACAAACAGGTCGAGCTTTCCTTTTTGGACGAAAACGAGCGGCAAACCACCGAGGCCACGCATTTTGCATGGGTCAGCATCTTTAAAAAACAACCCGGCGGCGACTGGAAACTGGTCTGCAACGCCTCGACCAACGAGCCGCCGGTAACCCGGTGAGCTGCCCGGGCCGGACATCGGGCCGGACGATGGGGCCTTTCGTCGAACGGGTGGCGGCGCAGGAACCTGGTTTGGCAACCTTCCGCCCATTCCCCATTGAGCCGCACCCGACTTTTTTCATCAAAAACAACCGACCGTCATGTGCTTTTTTCAAAAAACAATGGCCGCCCTGCTCCTCTTTGCGGCCGTCAACCTCGCCGCGCAGGACAAGGACGCCCGCGCTATCCTCGACGTGATGCGCCTCGATGAAAAGACCTGGAACGCGGGCGACATCGAAGGATACGTCGACCTCTATGCGCCCGACGATTCGACCCGCATGATCTATAAAGGCGGGGCCGTTTTTGGCAAACCCGCCATCCTCGCCTTTTACAAAAAGTACTGGCCGAGGGAAAAAATGGGCCAGCTCCGCCTCGAGCACGATTGTGTCATGCGGCTCTCGAAAAAGTATTACTGGACCTCCGGCCACTTTTACGTGAGCTACCCGGGGCAGGCCGACAAGAAGGAGGTCAGCGGCCGGTTCAGCGGCCTCATGAAGAAGGTCAAGGGCCGCTGGTACATCTTCACGGACCACTCGGGGTGAGGGTCGTGCGGCCGCTGTTGGCAGCCTCGATTTTGATTTTGAGCCTCCCCAGTCAGGGTCTTTTCTACTTTTGGTGTCCTAAAAATGGCCGACCAACTGCTCAAAATCGAGGACGAAAAAACCTTCGACGCGCTCTTCAGGGCGTGGTACGAGCCGCTCGTCCGCTATGCCTTCTCGTTCACCGACGGCGACGCGGACGAGGCGGAGGACATCGTGCAGGAGGTCTTTGTCAAGCTCTGGAACCAGCGCGAAACCATTGATTTTCAGCACTCTGTGAAAGCCTATCTTTTTAAGATGACGCACAACCTCGCCCTCAACCGGCTCCGCTCGGGCCGCGCGAAAGAGCGTTTCGTCGAGCATCAAACCCGGCTTTCGGGCGGCGCGGCGACCGAGGAAACGAGCGCGGCCGAGCTCGAGGGCCGCTACCACGAGGTGCTCGACGAGCTGCCGCCGCAATGCCGACAGGTCTTCGAGTTGAGCCGATTCGAGGAGTTGAAATACCGCGAAATCGGCGACCGGCTGGGCATCAGCGTGAAGACCGTCGAGACGCACATGGGCAAGGCGCTGCGGTTGCTGCGGGCGGGGCTTTCGGAGTTTTTGGCCGTCGCCTTTTTGCTTTTCAAGTTTTGAACATGGAAGACATCGACATCCTCATCGGCAAAAAACTGGCGGGCGAAATGACCGGCGACGAGCAGCGGTTTCTCCAAAATTGGCTCGCCGCCTCGCCCGAAAACCAACAGAGGCTGCGCCAGATGGAGCGGCTTTGGGCGGGCTTTTCGCCAAAAAACAGCCCGTTGCCGCGCCCGATTGATGTCGAATCGGCTTTACAAAAGACCAAGGCCCGCATCGGCTCCCAATCTCAAATCCCCGAATATCGAATCCCAAAAGCTCGCGTCGTCGGGCTGAAAAACTGGTGGCTGGCCGCCGCCGCTGCCGTCGCGGTGGCCGTCGCGGCGGTCCTCTTTTTTCAAAAAGCGGAGGTCAAAACGACTTTCACCATCGCCTCCGCCGACCAGCCGCAGCGCGAGACCTTGGCTGACGGTTCCAAAATCGCGCTCAACCGCGACTCCAAGATCAAGGTCGGTTTCTCAAAAAAAACACGCCGCGTCGAGCTGGCGGGCGAGGCGTTTTTCGAGGTCGCGCACGACGCGGCGCGGCCGTTCACGGTCGCCGTGGCTGGGCTGGAAATCACCGCCGTCGGCACCGCCTTCGATGTGGACGCGACGGAGGCCGGGCGCGTCGCCGTCCGCATGGCCGAGGGGAGGGTGCGGCTCGCGGCGGGCGGTCAAACCGTCTTCCTCGCGGCGGGCGAGGCGGCTTTTTTTGATGAAAAAACGGGGCTGATTTCCACCTCGAAAATCACGTCGGGCAACTCGGCCGCCGCCTTTCTTGACCGCCGCTTCGACTTCGACGACGAGCCGCTGGGCGAGGTCCTGCCCCGGCTCGAACGGGCCTACGGGGTTCATATCTCGTTGAAAAACAGCGAGTTGCGCCGCTGCCGCATCCGCTCCCGCTTCGACGGGGAGCCGGTCGAGCGCGTCGTCGAGGTGATTGCTGAAACGCTCTCGCTCTCCGTCGAGCGGACGACGGGCGGCGGCTTCGCGCTCGACGGCGCGGGCTGTGAATGACCGTTCGCTTGCGAGCTAACAGCGTTTTTTCAACCTTGAATTTTGAATGAAAGCCCGGTTCTGCCTCCTGCTTTTTTTGAAAATCATTGCCCTCGCCGATGCGCGTGCGGCCGACGTGCTGGCCCGCCGCGTCAGTCTCGTTTTCCATGAAACGCCGCTGCGGGCCGCGCTCGACGAGGTGGCCCGGCAGGCGGCCTTCGAGTGGTCGTACAACCCGGCCATCCTCGACGAGGGCCGCCGCGTCTCTCTCTCGGCAAGCGGCTGGACGGTGCGCGAGGCCCTCCGCGAACTCCTCGGCGACGGCTACGAGGCGCGGCCGAACGGCAATTTTTTGATTCTGAAAAAGCAGAAACCGCCCAAAAACGAGCTGTCCGGCACCCTCCGCGACCCACGGACGGGCGAGCGGCTCGCCGGCGCGACCGTCTTCGACCGGCGGACGATGCGCTCCGTCACCACAGATTCGGGCGGTTTTTACCAATTGAAAATCAGCCGCCGCTCAGAAATCGTGGTGGCCAAGCTGGGGTACCGGGACACGGTCTTGCAGGTCAAGCCGGGCGAGGCGAGGTTCTTGAAAATCGACCTGCCCGAGGCCCCGCCGCCGCCCGAAAATAGCCGCGACGATTGGCGACGAACCGCCCGCCGCTCGGCGACCGAACTCGAAATGTTCTTCTCCGCCACCCTCGACCAATGGCGCGGGGCGAACGTGCAGGACACGCTGCGCCGCCGATTCCAGTTCTCGTTTTTGCCCAAAATCGGGACGAACCGGGGCCTCGACGCGAAGGTGACGAACGACTGGTCGGTCAACCTCCTCGCGGGGCAGTCGGCGGGGGTTCGCAAATTGGAGGCGGCGGGCATCGGGAATTTCACGAAAAAGAGGACGCGCGGCGTGCAGCTCGCCGGGGCGTTCAACTTCGGGCAGGGCAGCTCGGGCGGCATCGAGGCGGCCGGTTTTTTCAACGCGGCGGTCGACACTTTGGACGGGGCGCAGCTCGCGGGCTTCATCAACTACGCCCGGCGGGCGCCGAAGCGGGGCGTTCAGGCGGCGGGCTTCGTCAATTTTTTGGGTAACAACTCGGAGATGCGCGGGGTGCAATCGGCCGGATTCGTCAATTTTTCCATGCCCAACTCGACGCTTCGCGGGGCACAGGCAGCCGGTTTCATCAATGTGGCGGGCGAGGTCAGGGGGGCGCAGGTGGCGGGCTTCATCAACCACGCCCGGCGGGTGCGCGGCGTCCAAATCGGGCTTTTCAACTCGGCGCGGGAGGTGCACGGGCTGCAAATCGGGCTTTTGAACCGGTCGGGGCAGCGGGTCTTGCCGCTCGTCAATTGGTGATGATTTCCAGTTTTTCGGCCCAAAACCGGCCGGCGATTTCCAGTTTCAACAAATAGAGGCCGCTCGCCAGCCCGTCGGCCGCGAGTCGCAACTCCGCAGAGCCGCCCGGCCATGTGCGGACCTGCCTTCCAAAAAGGTCGAAAAGCTCGGCCCGCTCGATGGCCGGGCCGCTGGTTTTGATGAAAAGCTCGCCGCTCTCAACGGGGTTCGGCCAGACTTCGACGGCTGGGCCTTCGGCCAAAATTTC
>JBGAWE010000309.1:0-4291 GCA_044227705.1 Saprospiraceae bacterium | reverse complement strand
GGTGGCTCGACATTTTTGGGGAAGACTATTACATCGAACTCCAACGCCACCACATGGCGGAGCAGGACAAGGTGAACGAGGTCCTCGTCCGCTGGTCGAAAGAGTATGGGGTGAAAATGATCGCCTCTAACGACAGCCACTACGTCGACCAAAAAGACTCGAACGCCCACGACATCCTCCTCTGCATCAACACCGGCGAGAAGCAGGCCACGCCTAAGAACACCGACTTCACCGACGACGGCGCGGCCGCCCGAGGCACCCGCTTCGCCTTTTTCAACGACCAATTTTACTTCAAGACGCAGGCCGAGATGAACGCCCTCTTCGCCGACCTGCCCGAGGCCATCGACAACACGGGCGAAATCGTGGACAAGGTGGAGCCGCTCAAGCTCAAGAAGGACATCCTGTTGCCCAACTTCGAGGTGCCGCTGGCCTTCGCCTCGCAGGACGAGTACTTGCGGCACATCACCTTCGAGGGGGCGCGGGAGCGGTACAAGGAAATCACCGCCGAGGTCGAGGAGCGGCTCAATTTTGAGCTGAACACCATTAAGTTGATGGGCTTCGCGGGCTACTTCCTCATCGTCTCCGATTTCATCAAGGCCGGGCGCGAAATCGGCGTGGTCGTCGGCCCCGGTCGCGGCTCGGCAGCCGGGAGCGCGGTGGCCTATTGCATCGGCATCACGAACATCGACCCCATCAAGTATTCGCTGCTGTTCGAAAGGTTTTTGAACCCCGACCGCAAATCGATGCCCGACATCGACACGGACTTCGACGACGAGGGCCGTCAAAAAGTGATCGACTATGTCGTCAAAAAGTACGGGGAAAGGCAGGTCGCGCAAATCGTCACCTACGGAACGATGGCGGCGAAGATGTCGATAAAGGACGTTTCTCGCGTCCTCGACCTGCCGCTCGACCGGGCCAACGCGCTCGCCAAACTCGTGCCCGAGCGGCCGGGGATTTCACTGAAAAGAGTCCTGACCGCCCCGTTCGACGGCGAGGGGTCGCTGCGCGAAAAAGACCTTTTGACCACAGAGGACATTGAAAATGCCAAAAAACTGCGCGAATTCTACCAAAACCCGGCCGACGACGAGGAGGGCCGCGTGCTGCGCGAGGCGTTCATTTTGGAAGGCTCCGTGCGCGGCACGGGCGTCCACGCGGCGGGCATCATCATCGCGCCGACGGACCTGACGGAGATTCTGCCGGTCGCCACGTCGAAGGACTCCGAGCTGCTGCTGACCCAGTTCGAAGGCTCGATCATCGAGGACGCGGGCGTCATCAAGATGGACTTCCTCGGGTTGAAAACCCTCACGATTTTGCGCGACGCGCTCAAGCTCATAAAGCAAAATCACGGCATCGAGATTGACATCGACAACATCCCGCTCGACGACGCGCCGACCTACCAACTATATCAAAGGGGCGACACGAACGGCACCTTCCAGTTCGAAAGCGCCGGGATGCAGAAGTATTTGCGCGAGCTGCGGCCCGACAAATTCGACGACCTCATCGCCATGAACGCGCTCTACCGGCCGGGGCCGTTGGAGTACATCCCCACCTTCATCAACCGGAAGCACGGGCGAGAGGCGGTCAAATACGACCTGCCCGCGATGGAGGAGCTTTTGAAAGAGACCTACGGTATCTGCACCTATCAGGAGCAGATAATGCTGCTATCTCAAAAGTTGGCGAACTTTTCAAAAGGCGATGCCGACGTTTTGCGGAAGGCGATGGGCAAGAAGCAGAAGTCGGTTTTGGACAAGATGAAGGGCCAGTTCATCTCTGGCGGCACATCGAACGGCCACCCGGCGGACATCCTCGAAAAGGTCTGGACGGACTGGGAAGCCTTCGCCAGCTACGCTTTCAACAAGTCGCACTCGACCTGCTATGCGCTCGTCGCCTATCAGACGGCGTATCTGAAAACGCACTTTCCGGCGGAGTACATGGCGGCGGTTTTGACGCATTCGCAGTCGGACATCGACAAGATTTCCTTCTTCCTCAACGAGTGCAAAAGGATGGGGCTGCCGGTGAAAGGCCCCGATGTGAACGAGTCGCTGACCAATTTCTCGGTCAACAAAAAAGGGGAGATTCGCTACGGCCTCGGCGCGATAAAAGGCGTGGGCGAGGCGGCCGTTGACGCGATGATTGTCGAGCGCGAGAAGGGCGGGCCGTTCAGCTCGATTTTCGACTTCATGAAAAGGCAGAACCTGCGGACGGTCAACAAAAAAGTGATGGAGAGTCTCGTCATGGGCGGCGCGTTCGACGGGTTGGGCGTGGAGCGGGCGGCGTTCTTCACCAAGACGGAAAAGTACGACAGTTTCATCGAACAGCTTCTGAAATTTGGCGGCGGCTATCAGGAAGAGAAAGTAATGTCCGTCAACTCGCTCTTCGGCGATTTGAGCGACACGGTCGCCGTGCCGGAGCCGACAATTCCGAAAGTGGAGCCGTGGAGCCTGATTTTCAAACTACAAAAAGAGAAGGAGGTCTGCGGCCTCTATTTGACGGGCCACCCGCTGGACGATTTCCGCTATGAATGGGAGAACTTCTGTGTCCCCATCGAGAAGCTGGAAATGATGAAGGGCAGGAAGATTTCCATCGGCGGCTTCGTCAGCAAGGCCGAGCACCGAGTCTCGCAAAAAGGGACGGGCTGGGGCCGCTTCGTCATCCAAGATTACACCGGGCAGCACGAGGTCGTGCTTTTCACGGAGAACTACCAGCGGTTTCGCAACCTGTTGGAGGAGGGGAGCTGCGTCCACCTGACCGGCGTCTACCAGCAGCGGTACAACGGCGAGGAATGGGAGCTGAAGCTCTCCGAGGTCCGCCAGCTCGACGGCATCGGGGCGGACAAGACGCAATCCGTCACGCTGAAAATCAAGCTCTCGCAGATAGACGAGCGGTTTTTGGGCGAAATCGAGGCCATCTGCAAAGCGCACAAAGGGAAGCACCAACTGAAAATGGAACTGCTCGACTTCAACACCCTCTCGTCGCTGCCGATGGTCTCGGCGGGGCGGAAGGTGAACGCGGGTAACGAGTTCGCGGCGGACTTGCGGAGGTTGGGGGTGGAGTTTTCGGTGAACTGACCGAGGTGTCGGCCAAGTGTTTGGGCACTTCCATTCTATGCAAGGAGTTGTCTATACCGTATAGATACTCTTCGGCGATTGCTGGCATTTTATACAACAATCTCCGTGAGCTTCCTTTCATCCCTCAATTATTCAACATCACCGGCATCACCAACATCAAAATCTCCTCGCCAGCGACGTCCTCGCTCGGCAGCAGGATGCCCGCACGGCTCGGCGTTGAGAACTCCATCTTGACCTCCTCCGAGTCGAGCGCGTTGAGCATTTCGCCGAGGAACTTGGCGTTGAAGGCGATGCGCATCGGCGCTCCCTCATAGGCGCAGGTCATCTGCTCGGTCGCCTCGTTGGAGAAGTCGAGGTCTTGCGCCGAGATGGTCATGCTTTTTTCCGACAGGTCGAGGACGACCTGATTGGTCGTCTTGTTGGCGTAGATGGCGATGCGGCGCATGGAGTTGGCGAAGTCCGGGCGGTTGACAGAGAGGTTGTTCGGGTTGTCTACCGGGATGACCGCGTTGTAGTCCGGGTAGCGTGCGTCGATGAGGCGGCAGGCCATCTTGATGCCGCCGAAGGTGAAGAAGGCATTGGCCTTGTTGAACGAGAGCGTCACCTGCTCGCCCGAAGGGAGCGCGTTCTTGAGGAGATTGAGCGCCTTGCGCGGCACGATGAACGACGTGGCCACCTCGCCCACCAGTTCGTGGCTGGTGAACTTGACGAGCTTGTGCGCGTCGGTCGCCACGCAGACCAACTTGTTGAAATCTATCTGAAAATAGACGCCGGTCATTGCCGGTCGCAATTCGTCGTTCGAGGCAGCGAACATGGTCTTCGTGATGGCCTTGCCCAGCGCGCCCGAGCCAATCTTCACGGTGTCGACCGCGTCGGCCTCGGGGACAGCTGGGAAGTCGGCCCCGTTCTCGCCCGCCAACTTGTACTTGCCGTAGCTCGACGTGATTTCGATGCCCCAGTTCGTGTCGTTCACGTTGAAGGTGACCGGCTGCTGTGGCAGTGCCTTCAGGGTCTCGAGCAGGATTTTGGCGGGGATGGCGACCGTGCCCTCGTCGTCGGCGAGCACCTCGATGGTGGTCTGGATGCTCGTCTCGAGGTCGGTGGCGGATACGGTCAGTTTCTTTTCGCGGATGGTGAAGAGGAAGTCCTCCAAGATGGGCAGCACGGGGTTGGAGCCGATGGCGCCGCTGGCGATTTGAAGTTGTTTCAAAAGCTCGGTGGAG
>JBGAWE010000308.1:0-4276 GCA_044227705.1 Saprospiraceae bacterium | reverse complement strand
CTCGGCTCGAAAGTAGAGGTGCCGACGCTCGACGGGCGAGCCAAGATGGCCATCCCGCCCGGCACCCAATCGGGCAAGGTTTTCCGCCTGAAAGGCAAGGGATTGCCCGTCGTGCAGAGTTACGAGCGCGGCGACGAGCTTGTCCACGTCAATGTCTGGACGCCCAAAAAGCTGACCGACGAAGAAACCCGCCTCCTCGAAAAACTGCGCGAGATGCCCAACTTCCAGCCCAACCCCGGGCGCGAGGACAAGGGCTTTTTCGACAAGATGAAAGAGATGTTTTCTTGATTTCGGATTGGGGGTTTCGGCCGTGCGCCGTCCCGAAATCAGAAACCCAAACCCGAAATGAGCATGGGTTTTCAATTCAAGGTCTTGGTCAAGAAGGAGGAGATGCTGCCCTTCTTCCCCCTTTTCCACCAGCTCAACGCGACGGTCGGCGAGGCAGAGTACGCCGAGATGCTCGACGACATGACGGCGCACGGCTACCGGATGCTTGTTGTCTTGGACGGCGAGAAGGCTGTCGGGCTGTCGGGTTTTTGGGTCATCACGAAGTTTTACAGCGGGAAGTATTTGGAGATGGACAACGTAGTGGTCGATGCTGAAAGCCGCTCTTTGGGCATCGGAAAGTTGATGTGCGAATTCCTCGAAGAACTCGGCCAAGCCGAAGGCGTACGCACGATGATGCTCGACGCCTACCTCGAAAACCACCGCGCCCATGCCTTTTACGAGCGCGAGGGCTTTGTCAAAAGGGGCTACCACATGATTAAAAACATCGGTGGCAAGCCGGATACTTGCGGCTCGTAGCCTTGCTCGAACGCTGCTTTTTATGAGAATTCTGCTAGTTTCCTTTCTTTTATTGGCCAGTGGACTGATTCCAGCCGCCGCCCAGTCCGCTCATTCGAGCAGCCGTCGGGGCGATGGTTTTTATGAAAAAGGCGAGTTCAAAAAAGCCGAGGAGAGCTACCAAAAAGCCGCCGCCGACCAAGCCGCCTCGCCCCAAGCCAACTACAACACGGGCAACGCCGTCTATCGGCAAGACCGCTTCGAGGACAGCGCGGCCCTTTTCGAGAAATCCGCCGCGACCGCCCAGACCGCCGATGCTCGGGCCGATGCCTTCCACAACCTCGGCAATGCCTATTTCAAAAAGGAAAACTGGGAAAAATCCGTCGCCGCCTATCAAAACGCCCTGCGCAGCCGGCCCGGCGACCCCGAGACCCAAACCAACCTTGCCCTCGCCAAAAAACGGCTCGACGAGCAGAAGAAGAAAGAGGAGGAAAAGAAAAAGCAGCAGCAGCAACAGCAGCAAAACCAAAATCAGAACCAGCTCCAAAACCAAAACCAGCCCCAAAACCAACCGCAGAACCAGCCCCAAAACCAACCGCAGGACAACAACCAGCCACCACCCCAGCCCGGCCAGATGACAAAGGACGAGGCCCGGCAGCTTTTGAAAATAATGGAGAACGAGGAGCAGCGCGTCCAGCAAAAGCAGCGAAAACTGCCCGGGCGACCCTCGAAGAACAGCAAAGACTGGTGAAATCGACATGGCCTACACAGAATCCAACATCCTGCCCATCGGCACCGCCGCGCCCGATTTCTCATTGCCCGACACCGTCTCTGGGCGGGTTTTGACCTTCGCCGACGTGGCCGGGGAGCGGGCGACGGTCGTCATGTTCCTCTGCAACCACTGCCCGTATGTGATACATGTGAACCCCGAGATCGTGCGGCTTGTGGCCGATTACCGGGGGCGCGGGGTCGGTTTCGTCGGGATTTCCTCGAACGACGCCGAGAACTACCCTGCTGACTCGCCCGAGCGGATGACCGTCCACGCGACGGAGGTCGGCTATGACTTCCCCTATCTTTTTGATGAAACACAGGCTGTCGCACGGGCCTACGACGCGGCCTGCACGCCCGATTTCTACGTCTTCGACTCTGAAAGAAAGCTCGTCTACCTCGGCCGTCTCGACGGCTCGCGGCCCAAAAACGACCTGCCGACCGATGGCCGAGACCTCCGCGCCGCGCTCGATGCGGTGCTCGACGGGCGGCCGCCGCTCGAAAACCAGCTGCCGAGCGGCGGCTGCAACATCAAGTGGAAGCCGTAAAGGCGCGAAGAATCGCGTCTCTACCTCGCCACGGTCACGTCCCCTTTCAAAAACCGCGTCTGCCCGCCCGCCAGCACGGCCTCCAACCACCAGACGTAGACCCCGTCCTCCACGAACTTCCCTCGGAACCGCCCGTCCCAGCCCTGCCCAGCGTCGGTCGGCAGAAAGTCTTTTTCGAGGTGAACCTGGTCGCCCCAGCGGGTGAAGACGGCGAAACGGCTGATTTCCACCACGCCCGGCCCGTAGAATCCTTTGAAAATCTCGTTGCCGCCCGAGCCGCCGGGGACGAACACGTTCGGCACATAGATTTCCGGGTAGAGCACTTTCACCAAAACCGAATCGACACGTGTGCAGCCGAACGGGTCGGTCGCCACCACCCAAAACCAGCGGTCGTGCTTCGGCGCGACGATGCGGGCGCGGCATGTGTCGCACGGGCCGAACTTGTCCTGCGGCTCCCATTTTATCTTTTCCCAAAAGACGTCCACCGGGCTGGCCGTCCTGGTCACAAGGGCCTTTTCGCCGATGACGATGGTGGTGTCCGGCCCGACCTCGATTTGACAGTCGGCCGGGGCCGCGACGGCCACGAGCGAGTCGAAAGTGCAGCCAGCCGCGTCCCTGATTTTCAAAAGATAGTCGCCGGGCGGCAGGCCGGGCCAGTTGTTTTTCGAGCTAAAAGGTTGATTGTCAATGGAAAACTCCACCGGTGCGACGCTCCCCGCCACGCCGCCGACGGTCAATGTCGCGCCCGAGCCGTCGAAGCAGGGCGGCAAATCGATGTCGAGCGAGACGCCCGAAATCGGCTCGTGCTTCGTGACGATAACGGTGTCGATGGCCGTGCAGCCGTTCGCCGGGTCGGTCGCCGTGAGGGTGAAAGAGCCGGGGTTTGGGGTCGAAAAAATCGGTTGATTAGCAACCGGTTGCGAACCGCCGCCGGGCAGGTTTTCGACCCATTCAAAATTCAAATTCGGGTTTTGAAAGACGGCGGCCAGCGTCGCCACCGGGTTCGGGCAGGTTATCGAGTCGGCCTTAATCGAGACGACTGGCTTTTCGAAATTCCCCAAAACCTCGACCGAGTCGCGGGCCGTGCAGCCGTTCGCCGGGTCGGTCAGTTCCAAAAAGTAGCCGCCGGGCAGCCCGGCAATCGCCGTGAACTGGTTCGTCGGGCCGCTGAAAAAGCCGCCGACCGTCGTCCATTTTTTCAAAAGCTGGCCTTGCCCAATGCCGTTTCCGACGAGCGGCGCCGAGGTTTTCAGGCAGTTCAAAATCTCCGGCTGCGCGATGTCGATGGTCGGTTTTTTGAAATCCTCTTTCACCAAAATCGAAACCGTGTCGAGGCAGCCGCTCGCTAAATCCTTGATAATCATGGTGTAAGTGCCGCCCGAGGCGACGACCGGCTTCAGCGCAGTGCCGCCGGAGACGATGCTGCCCGTGTCCGTCGACCAAGCCAGCGTGAAGCCGGGGCCGCTGAAGCTCAACAGCGCCTCCAGCTCGACGGTCGGGTGCGCGCAATCGACCTGGGCGGCCGGTTTGATGACGACGAGGTGCTGCGAGATGAGCTGTTGGCCGACCGCAATGCCCTTGATGGCGGTGCAGCCGTTCGAGAGGTCGGTGGCGATGATTTGATAGGTGCCTTTCTCGCCGACAGTCGGCGTGAGGGTGTTCGCCCCGCTCAAAATCGGCGCGATGGACAGCCACTCGAACGAGAAACCGCCTCCGCTTGCCGTCGTCACCGTCGCCGAAAGGGTCGTCGTCAACACGTCGCAGGAAAGCGGCGCGGGCGTGGCGACGGTGATGACCGGCGGCTGGTAGTCGCTCGTCGCGACGACGGAGGCAACGGTCGAGCAGCCGTTCCCCGCGTCGATGACGGTCAAAATATAGGTGCCGGGCTTGCCGGTTTCGGGGTTCAAAGTCGTCGCGCCGTTCAGGATTTGCCCGCCGCTCGTCGTCCAGTTGTAGCTCAATACCGGACTGGGCGAGTTGCCGACCGCAGTCGCGGAAAGCACGACCGTCGTCATTTTACAGGTAAAAACCTCGGGCGGCGCGATGCTCACCGTCGGCGCGTCCGCATCGGGTGAGACGAGGACGGAGTCGCGGGCCGTGCAGCCGTTCGACGGGTCGGTCGCCGTGAGGAAGTACCAACCGGGCGCGTCGATTTTGGGGGAAAGCTGCGTCGGAAG
>JBGAWE010000307.1:0-4347 GCA_044227705.1 Saprospiraceae bacterium | reverse complement strand
GACCCCATGCGCCGCAGCGGCCTTGCCCTCGCCGGGGCCGACCGTGCGCTCCCTGACCGACCGCCATGCCCCGCCCGAGGGGATGGGCTGTTGACCGCCGCCGAGGCCGCGTTGCTCGACTTGAGGGGGACGGAGTTGGTCGTCCTTTCGGCCTGCCAATCTGGCCTCGGCGAGCTGCGCGGCGACGAGGGCAGCTACGGGTTGTGCCGGGCGTTCAAGCTGGCTGGGGCGCGGTCGGTGCTGATGACGCTCTGGCCGGTGGACGACGAGGCGAGCAAGCTGTTGATGGCCATTTTTTTCGAAAAGTGGCTGGAAGGCGGAAGGACAAAGCCCGCCGCTTTGCAAGAGGCACAGGCCTGGATGCGCGCAAATGGATACGACGACCCCAAGTTTTGGGCGGGCTACGTCGTCGAGGAGTGAGAAGCCGCTGCAATTGATGGACGAAAAGTTGATCAATAAAAAAAGCCCCCGGCGCGACTTGCCGAGGGCTTTTTGTTTTCCCCGAAGGGTCATGGGTCAGAGCTTCGTCACCTTGACCGGCAGGCAGACCTTGGCCGTGACGGCCGGGGGCGTGATGCTCTGTGTGTTGGAGCAGCCGTTGCCGTTGGTCAGCGTGACAGTGTTGGACGCCGAGAGGATGATGCCGTTGGAGGTGGTCAGCACGCCGTTGGTGAGGGTGCTGTACAAGAAGGCCGTGCCGCCGTTGACCGCCACACTGGGGTCGGCGTCGGCACCGGTTCCGAGCGTGATTTTGACCACCGGGTTGTCGCCCGGGCAGACGGGCGGCAGCGAGAGCGCGAAGCCGGGCTTGGCGTTGACGTTTAGCGTCACCTGCGACGTGCGGAAGCACCCACTGGCCGACTCGACGCGGGCGTAGACGGTCGTCCCGTTCGCCGCCGTCAGGGGCAGCGTGATGGGGTTGGAGCCGCTCTGCGCGTCGGAGAAGGTGGCGTGGTAGGTGAGCGTCATGCCCGTCTGGCCGCCGAGGACATCGGCGTCGGCGTTCGGCAAGGTGAAGGTGCCGCTGCCGCTGCCGACCATGTTCTCGCAGACCGCGAGGCTGGCGTTGGTGGCAGCCGGGCGCGGGTTGACCGTGATTTGAACTTCCTGGAAGGGCCGGCAGGTCGCGTCGGGCGAGGCCGGCTCCATCACCGCGTAGACGAAGTAGGTGACGGCCGTCGCGCCGGCGTTGGGGAAGTCGGCGATGTTGAACGTGTAGGTCGCCGTGCCCGCCGCTGGCGTGACGATGGCCAGGTTCGTGCCGCCGGTGTACATCGCCGAGCCGGTCTGTTGGCTGGCAAAGCGCACGAAGCGCACCGACCCCGCCGCCGTCAGGCTGGTCGAGACGGTGATGTCGGAACCGGCCGTTCCGCCCACCTCCTCGGCGCAGACCACCTGGTTGGCCGACGGGTTCGTGATGGTCGGGCAGCTGGATTTGAAGCCGAAGTCGACGTGCAGGTCGGAGTTGGCGTCGGGCGTGCTCGGGTTGTCATTGACGGCGGGGCTTCCCATGCCGGGGCCGGTGGTCTGGGCCTGGTCGGTCTCGCCGGTCGGCGCGCCGCCTGGGGAGAGGGCGAAGACATCCGACCTGATTTCCGAGCCGATGATGGAGGTGCCGTTGTCGTCGTTGTCCGTCGAATTTGGCGTGGTCGAGGTAGCGATGTCGTCGGAGGAGAGCTTGCCCGAGAGCGGCCCGCTGCTTCCATCGACGGCCGTGATGTACGAGCCGCCCGGCAGGCCGCTGAATAGGTAGCGCCCGTCGGCGCCGGTCGTGGTGGTGGCAAGGAGGGCCGTGCCGTCGGCCGAGTAGAGCTTGACGGTGACGCCGGCGATGCCCATGTCGGTGCCGGTGGTGAAGGAGCCGTCGTTGGCCACGTCCATGAAGACGAGCGAGCCGATGCTCATTCCGTAGAAGCCGAAGTCGACCGTTTGGTTGTCGTCGTTGTCGGGGTTGGTGGCATCGACGTCGGGGTTTTCGCCCGTCGGCTCGGAGCCGTACATGAGCATGACCTGCGACGACATCACGCCGCCGGCGTAGAAGCCAGAGCTTTGGGCCGTGCCGTTGTCGTCGATGTCGCTGTTGTTGGTGTCGGCGTTGTTGGCGGTGGTTTCGGAGACGGTGCCGTCGCTGGCGCGGCTCGTCTGGCTCGAAAAGAGGCCCCTCAAGTCGCCCGCCGCGCCCAGTTCGGCCGCCGGGATGCCGACGAAATATTTCCCTTCTTTCAGGTTTTCAAAAAGATAGGTGCCGTCGCTGGCGGTCGTCGTGGAGGCGATGGGGGTCTGTTCGCCGCCAGCGAGGCTGCCGTTGCCGTCGGCGTCGAGGAAGAGCTGGACGGTCACGTTCTGGATGCCGGCCTCGGCACCGTTCTTGGTGCCGCTGTTGTCGGTGTCGTAGAAGACCTGGTTGCCGATGGACAGGCACTCGACGGTCACGACCACCTCCACGATGTCGAAACAGCCCGCGCCGCCCAGGTCGGTGGCCGTCGTGTTCTTTCTCGCCCAATAGGACGTTGTCGCCGTCGGGCTGACGGTCGACGACGTCAGGGCGTTCGTCTGGTTCTCCGCGTCGGCCTGCGTCGGGTAGAAGGTGACGGTGCCCGTCGTGTTGTTGCCGTCGGTGACGAGCGCCGCGAGGTCGGCAGACTGGCTCCCCGGCGCGGCCGTGCAGATGGAAACGGGCGAGGCCGTCAAGCTCGGCACCGGCAGGAAGTTTATCTCAATAGAGTTGATGAGCGTCGCGCAGCCTCCCGGCGCGGCCGTGTACTCGGCCGTGAGCAAGTAGGTTATGGCCGACGGCGGGGCGACGGGGCTGCCCGAGACGGGCCGCGTGACCACGATTTTGCCCGCGACAAAGTCGGTCTGCGGGTTTGACCCGTCGACGAAAAAGGAGGCCGCCGACCCCGCGTCGATGAGGTTGGCAGGGGCGACCGAGTTGGCGTACCACTTGAAGTTGGTGAAGCCTGTCGGGTCGTTGGGCTCCAGTTTGAGGGCGTCGCCCGTGCAGAGGTTGTAGGAGTTGGTGCAGCTGGTGGTCACGATTTGCGCCCGGAGGCTGCCGGCCGTCGCCAGCAGAGCCAGCAGCACGGGTAAAAAGAGGCACTTGGCGCGTGCCGTTGTGGGCGAGTCCGCTTTGCTCATGAGATTGAAGAAAATTGGTTTGAAAATATAGCCTGTCGCTGCCATGCCTCGATGGGGGATGCAGCCTGCCTTTTGATAAATAAAGAGGTCAGTTTGTTTTGGTCAATTTGACCGGCACGCAGTCCGGGACGGGGCAGCAGGCCACCGCCGCGACGGTCACCGTCTGGTCAGTAAAACAATCGTTCGATCCGTTGAAAATCCGGACAGTGTACGTCCCGCCCGTGTTCGGCACCGAGCTTTTCACCACCTGCGGCAGCGAAATGGCGGTGGCCGAGGCGAAGGCCGGGCCGTCGTAGCTCCCCGCGTTCAAAGTGGAGACCCCGAAATGGGTCCCGTTCGTCGAGGCTGTGAGCGAGATGGTGCCGTTGTTGTTGGGCGTTCCTGCCGTGCAGGTCGGGGCCGTCTGGGAAAGGGAAATGCCCGATGGCGGTGCCGTGACGGTCACCGTGATGCAGTTCGAGGTCGCCGTGCAGACCACCGAGTTCAAAGTCGACGTGGCGATTCTCCTGTAATAAGTTGTCACCGAAAGCCCGCTCGGCGGGTCGTACGTCGCCGAGGTCGCCCCGGCGATGTTCGAAAAACCGGTCGTGCAGTCCGTCGTCCCGCTCTGCCATTGGTAGGTCAACGCGCCGCTCCCCGTCGCCGCCGTCGGCACGGTGAAAGCCGCCGGGTCGCCGCCCGAGCAGATCGTCTGGTCGCTGCCCACCGTCCCGGCCGTCACCGCGTTCACCGTCACCGTGACGCAGTTCGAGGTCGCCGTGCAGGCCACCGAGTTCAAAGTCGACGTGGCGATTCTCCTGTAATAAGTCGTCGTCGCCAAACCGCTCGGCGGGTCGTACGTCGCCAAGGTCGCCCCGGCGATGTTCGAGAAACCGGTCGTGCAGTCCGTCGTCCCGCTCTGCCATTGGTAGGTCAATGCACCGCTCCCCGTCGCCGCAGTCGGAACCGTGAACGCCGCCGGGTCGCCGCCCGAGCAGATCGTCTGGTCGCTGCCCACCGTCCCGGCGGTGACGCCATTGACATTGACGATGATTTCTTGCACAGGCCGACAGCTCGCGCCGAGGTCCGGGTTCACGATGGCATATAGGTAATAGGTGCCCGCTGTCGGGAAATCCGCGGCATTGAAAGTGTACGTCGCCGTGTACGGGCTGCTCGCGCCGGTCGGCGTGACCGTTGCTATGGCTGTCCCAGCGTAGATGTTAGCCAGTT
>JBGAWE010000306.1:0-4373 GCA_044227705.1 Saprospiraceae bacterium | reverse complement strand
CTCACATTTCTCCTACCTCGACCCGCCTGGGCAGGAGGTGCGCTACACAAAAATCGAGGGGCCAAACGAAAACCTCTGGCTCGTGCGGACGAGCTAACGCGCAGGCTTCACCGACGGCGAGGGCCGGGCCGTCGTCCCACTGGTGCTCGACGACGCGCGGCCGAGCCGCGACGGCCTCATCTTCGCAAAATACCAGGGCAAGTGGGGCGTGCTGCAAAATCCGCGCTTTGACTACTTCGAGGAGCTTGCAAAGACAGCAAAAAAGTGAGAAGCCTCATCGTTTCGGGCCGGAAAGCGAAGCAGCTATTTCACCACCAGTTTTTCCACAGAAATCCCCCACTCGCCTGTTGCGACAATCGAATAGATGCCCGGCGGCAGGCCTTTCAAGTCAAGCTCGCAGCTTGGCGAATCCGCCAGTTGGGTTTGCCTGACGAGTTGGCCCGTCGGCCCGAAAAGGCGGATGGCGACCGTTTCGCCGCTTGTTTCTCGATCAAAAACGAGGGTCGTCCGCCCAGCCTCGGCCGGGTTTGGGAAGAGCCGCATCGGCTGCACAACCGGGCGGATTACGGAGGCAATGTTTGAAAAGACCTCCGCGCCGTCGAAATCGGCCAGCCTCAGGCGGTAGTGGTTTCGGCCGGCGAGCGGCTTTGGATCGGTGAACAGGTAGGGGGTCTCCTTGCCTTGCCTGCCTATGGCCGGGATCTGGCCGAGCGGCTGCCAGTCTTCGCCGTCGGGGCTTCTTTCAACGGAAAAATGAGAGAGGTTTTGCTCGTTGGTTGTCCGCCAGTCTAGCCGGGCGGAGCGGTCGGGCTGCAGGTCGGCTCGGAAGTCGAGCAACTCGGCGGGCAGCGCGGCGGCGTAGGTGAAAGCATGGTCGGTCGTGACGCCCTGATAGGTTACACGCCATTTCCAGGTGCCGTAGGGGCCGCCGGACGGGAGATAGTAGCTCCAGTACCACCACGAGGCGTTGTAGGTGCTGGGCGAGGTGAGCGTCCACGTCCCTGGGCCCGGGCTTGTCCAGACTGTGCCGTCGGGCTTGATGAGCGACATTGTGGACACATCTCCGGAACTCTGGTCGTGGTAGTAGGCAGCGAAATACGCGAGCTGCCCATTGGAAAACGCGTCCTTGAAGTGCGGGTTCTCGTTCGCTATCGGGCAGCCGTGGACGGGGGGGGCGTCGTGCGTAAGGTTGCAGTTGAGCGTCTTCTCTCGGTAGGGCTGCTGACTGGCCCACCAAGTCTGTGAGTTGAACGTGTTGCAGCCGCCCGAGACCCACCACGGGTCGACGAGCTGCGTGTAGGCCGAAGAGGTCCAGACCTCGAAGTGCAGGTGCGGCCCCGTCGAGCAGCCCGAGCTGCCCACGACCCCGAGGTACTCGCCCGTCACGACGGTCTGGCCGACGGTCTTCGAGGTGAGGCTGCCGTTCTTCATGTGGCCGTACCAAGCGACGGAGCCGTCGGCGTGCTGGACGTAGACGGCGTTCCAGTCGTAGTTGACGCACGAGCAGTGGTCGTCGGCATAGCCGTCGATTTTGGCGATGATGGTGCCGGGCGCCCCGGCGTGCACCTCGACGAGGTCGTTGTCCTGCAAATAGCCGGGGAATGGCCAGGAGAATATGTCGGTGCCCCTGTGCGTGTCGTAGGTTCGGGAGCCGCAGTTGTAGTCGAGGATGCCGCCGCCGGCGTCCTCGTCGATGTAGTTGGAGATGCCGTAGGCGGCGTTCCAAGACAGGCCGGAGGCGTTGGCGAACGGCCACGCGAAGGCCGTGACTCGGGGGCCGCCCTCGGGCAGCAGTCCCTGTTCGCGCAGCTGGCGGCTGTTTTCCTGCAAGATGGAGATGATTTCGGCCCGCCTTTCCTCGGAGAGGCAAACGCCCGGCTCCGGTTCGTAGCCGCCGCCGCCGGTCGGCGGGATTTCGGGAGGGGCCTGCGAAAAAACGGTATTGGACAAGAGAAGAAAGGGGAGCGCGAGGAGAGAGACTGCCTTCATTTGAATCCAAGTTTGGTGAGAGAATTGGATTCCGGGGCTGGGCAAAGCTACCCAAAACCGGGTGGCAATTCCAGTAAAAAATTGGTGAGGAGCGGGTTGCCACAGCGACCCTCCGCAGCTAACTGACCGTGGGCAGGCTGGCGAAAGGCAGAGCTTTTGAAGTGTTTAAAAATCGAACCTCAACCGGAGGTTCACCCGCCGCGAAGTGAGGTAGTTCGGTATCCCGTACTGCGTGTCGTAGACCGATTTTATCCAAGTCTTCGACGCCTCGTTCGCCACCTGCATCAGGTTGAAGACCTCGAGGCTGGCCCATGCCGAGCGCGTGAACCGCAGGAAGTGGTTGGGGTGGTCGCGGCGGCGGCTCTCGTCCCAAAGGCGCAGCGAGAAGCCGATGTCGACGCGGTGGTATGGCTTGAAACGGTAGGTGTTCCGGTAGACCGTGTTGTTGTCAGGCAGACCGAACGGCAGCCCCGTGCCGACCGTGAACTGCATGTGCATCCGCACGTTCGGCCGGCCCCGCAGGTAGTCCTGAAAGAACATCGACATGTTGAACAGCCGATCCGTCGGCCGGGGGACGTCTTTCACGTCGTGCCCTGCCGCCTCGCCGACGCTTCGGACTTGGTGCTGCACGCCGTCGAGCTTTTCCCGCGTCCGCAGGAGGCTGAAGTTGACCCAGCTCTCCGCGCCTTTCACGAACTCGCCGTTGAGGCGCACGTCGAGGCCGGTCGCATAGCCCGTTGCCGTATCTAACTCGCACATTGTCAACGTCATAGCTCACCAAGTCCCACAGTTTTTTGTAATAGGCCTCGGTGATGAGGCGCACTTTCACCGGCCGCCGCCGCCCCCAGAGGAAATCGTAGGTGAAGCCGCCGACAATGTGCGCCGATTTCTGCGCGGTCAAATCGCGGTTGACCGTGCCGTTCGGGCGGCGGAGTTCGCGGTAAAAAGCCGGTTGGTAAAAAAGCCCGCCCGCCAGCCGCCAAGCGATGTCGCGCCGCGTGTTCAAAGGCTTGAAAAGGAGCTGGGCACGGGGCGTGAGGAAGCGGTCGCCGCTCAAATCCCACCATTGCCCGCGCAGGCCTACGGTGGCCTGAAACTCGCGCTGCCCGTCCTTCCGCCAAGTCCAAGTGTCCTGAAAGAAGCCGCTCAAACGGTTGGAACCCAGCGAGTTGCGCGTTTTCAAAACATGGCGGACGAGCAGTTGCGTCGTGTCGTACGGCAGCGAATAGAGGGCGGAATCGAGCCTTTCCCATTCGTTGATTCGGTCGCTGATGTCCTCCCGCTGGATTTTCGCGCCCCATTGGAGGAAGTGGCTGCGGGTGAGGCCGTCCTCGCGGCGGTCGTTTTGAAACTCGATGCCGCCCTTGTGCTCGACGTTGGCGACGTCGGCGTGGAGGTAGTTTCTGACCCAAGTCTGCTGCGTGCCGGTGCCGAGGACGTTGACGATTTCGCCCGCGTCGTCCGAGCCGAGGCCGGTCTCGATTTGCCCCAAAAGGTAGTAGCCGAGGATGTCGAACGCCTCATTTTCTTGGCTTTGAAAACGCGAGGCGAGGAATTTCAGATAGAGCGGGTTCTTCTCCCTTTCCGGCAAATAGGTGAGCGAGAGGCCGGTCATGCCGTTCGTGAACTCGTCAATCTCCTGCCCCTCGAAAACGGAGTAGAGCTTCAAAGCAAAGTTGACCAGCCCGAAGGCCGTCGACCGCTCGCTCGGAATGAAGTGGTAGCGGGCGCGGTTGTAGTTGGCCAGCAGCCCGACCTGCCAAGCGCGCGAAAGGTCGTAGGTGAGCCACGCCTGCACGTCGGTGAAGTCGGGCGTGTACTCGCCCTTCGTGTCGAGCGAGCCGAGGAGGTAGCGCGTCGTCTTGTAGCGCGTCCCGACGAGATAGCGGAAGGCGCGATAACTGTCCTTCTTGATTTTAAACTTCCCCTCGATGCTGGCCGTCGCGCCGAGCAGCGACCCCGAGGCCGAGGCCCGCAGCGAGTCGGGCCGCCGGTACTTCACGTCAAGGACGCTGGAGAGCTTGTCGCCGTACTTCGCCTGGAAGCCGCCGCTGCTGAAAGACAGGTCGCGCACGAGGTCGAGGTTGGCAAAGGTGAGGCCCTCCTGCTGCCCGGCCCGCACGAGCTGCGGCCGGTAGATCTCGAAGTCGTTGACGTAGACGAGGTTCTCGTCGTAGTTGCCGCCGCGCACGTTGTACTGGCTCGAAAGCTCGCCGCCGGTGCCGGTCTGGGTGCCGAGGGCGATGCTGGGCAGGGCCGATTCGAGGTTGCCGGTCGTGGTCGGGAGGAGGCGGAAGTCCTTCATCTGTTGCTTGACCATGCCGCCGTCGTCGAGCCTTCTTTCTTTCACGACGACCTCGATGGACGACTCGGCCGGGGCGAGG
>JBGAWE010000305.1:0-4525 GCA_044227705.1 Saprospiraceae bacterium | reverse complement strand
GAGTTGTCCGTCGGTCTTTTTGAGGAAATGCCCCTTATCCAGCCCCTCGCGATAGACGGAATATTTCGCATCGACCTTGATTCCGGGGTCAATCATGGCGACGGACTTGAAATTCATCCCGGCCAGCCGCGTATTCAGTTTTTTCAGGTTCGGGAAGCGGTCGCGGTCGATGGTGAAGCACCGCCAGCCGTCCATGTAGTCGATGTCGAGCCAGATGGCGTCGCAGGGGATTTCCTGTTTGCGGAACTCCTCGGCCAGCTCGACGACCTTTTTTTCGGGGAAATAGGACCAGCGGCTCTGGTGGTACCCGAGCGCCCAGAGCGGCGGCAGCTGCGGTCGCCCCGTCAAATCGGTATAGCGGCGAGCGACGTCAGTCAGGGTTTTTTCGTGGAAGAAATAGTAGTTCAGCTCGCCGCCGTCGGCCCCGAAGGCTGTCCGGCCATCTTCCTCCGAATCGAAGTCGAAGCCGGAGCGGAATGTGTTGTCCAAAAAAATTCCATACGAAAGCCCCTGATTGTAAGCAAGATAAAACGGAATGGCGCGGTAGTTCTCGTCCGTCTCGCGGCCAAAGGCGAAGCTGTCGGTGCACCAGCAATGGTGCTTTTTGCCGCGAAGGTTTGTGCCGCATGTCTTGTCGCCAAGGCCGAAAAAGGCCTCCTTCCGCCACGCTTTTTTGACGGCCTGCACTTTGCAGATGCCACGCATGATGGTCCGTCGGGCGAACATCGGCTCGGTGTCCTCGCAAATCGTCCGCCCGCTCATCAGGTCGAAGAAGCGGACTTTCAGCCCGTCGCGGTTGACCTGGATGCCCAGTTCGTCGGTCTGGATTTCTATAAAATCCTCCGTCTCGTTGATGGAAATTGCCGCCGCTGCCGGGCTGAAATTGGGGTCGATGGCATAGGAAAAATCAGCCTCGAACATCCCCTCCGGCGCGAACCGGATGCGCACCAAATCCTCCGCCAAGACCTCGACAGAGACGGCCGCCCCGTTCTCCGCCTCGAATCTCAGCCGGTTGCCGTTTCGGGTGAAAGTGGCCAACCGGTCGGGGCGGATTTCCCAGTAGACATCGTCATACCGTTCGTTTATGTCGGCCTCGGAATACGGGATTTCGGCTGGCCGGACAGGCTCGGCAACTGGAACCCGGGGCATTTTGTCGGTCGGAACAGGAGTGTTTGCTTTCTCGTCAGCCATCGTTTTTTGTCAAAAAAGGTGGTTTTTCAATTAAAAATCGATGGAACACAGCCGACCAGCAGGGGTCAGCTTTCGAGCACAATCTTTCCGAACTGCCTCCCCTCCGCCATCCGCCGCAGCGCATCGTTCCCCTTTTCGAGGGGAAAAACCGAGTCGACGACCGGCCGGATTTCGTGCTTTTCGACAAAGGAGAGCATCTGCCCGAACTCGCGCGGGCTGCCCATCGAAGTGCCAAAGATGGAAAGTTGTTTCCAAAAAACGACCTGCGGCGACAGGCCGTTGACCTTGCCCAACGTCCCGCCGTAGCTTGCCAGCCGTCCGCCCGGCGCGAGCAGCGAGACCAGCCCAGTGAACCCGTCGTCGCCCGCCGAGTCGAGTACCGCGTCGACGCGGCCCACTTCTTTTTGAAAGGTTTTTTCCCAACCGGCTTCGCGGTAGTTCGCGCCGCCTTTCGCGCCGAGTTTCATCGCCTTTTCAATCTTCTCGGCAGAGCCGGAGGTGACGAAAACCTCGGCTCCCGCCGCGGCCGCCAATTGCAAAGCCGTCAAAGAGACGCCGCCACCGATGCCGGAAATGAGGAGCTTCTCCCCTTTTTTCAATCGAATCTTGGTGAAAAGCGCCCGCCAAGCCGTCAGCCCAGCCAACGTGATGGCGGCGGCCTCGCCCATCGAGAGGTGCGCCGGTTTTTCAAAAACATTGGCTTTCGGGACGACGATGGCCTCGGCAAAAGTCCCGTCGTCGGGCAGGCCGAGGACCCGAAAATCCGGGCCGGGGGCGACTTGACTTTTCCCCCAAAAAAGGCTCGGGTTGATGACGACCTCCCGCTCGCCGCATCGCCCCGCGCCATCCGAGCCGAGGATGCTTGGGAATTTTATCCCCGCGTACTGCCCTTGCGTAATGAACAGGTCGCGGTGGTTGAGCGCAGCGGCGGAAAGCTCGACGACGGCCTCCGACCGGCCCGGCTTTCGCAGCGCAACTTCCTGATAATCAAGCCCTTCGTGGAGCCTGTTCAAAACCAGAGCTTTCATGTTTCTCAAAAAGAAGAAGGTTTTTGCAGCCACAAATGACCACAAAAACCTTCCCAATTTCGGGACGGGCCGCGCCCAATCCCCATTCACAAATCGCCAATCACTTCTTGATTCCGTCCTTCTTCTTCAGGTTTTCCATGTCGATAATCTCTTTCATCACCCCGTCGAGCTGCTCGGAGCCGACGCGCTTCATCAAGATTTCGTGCTTGCGGTCGAGGATGAAAAGCTGCGGCGTGGAGCGCACGTCGTATAGCGTCTTGTAGTTGGAGCGCATGTAGGGGTCGACGCAGTTGATGAAGTCGGTGAACTCGCGCTCGTCGACGGCCTTCCAGCACTCGGGCAGCTTGTCGGAAAGGGCGGTGCAGACGGCAAGGACCTCAACGCCCTTCGCCCTCCATTCTTTGATGAACTTCACCATGTCGGGCGACGACTTTTTGCAGTGCCCACAGTCCCATGCCCAGAACCAGAGGATGGTGTAATCGGCGTTCACGTCGTAGAGGCTGAACTTGGTGCCGTCGCGCTTTTCGAGCTGGATGTTCGGCGCGATCTTCCCAATGAGAATTGGGCGCAGCCGAGCGGCGTTGTCGCAGATTTTGTCGAGGTCTTCCTTTTTTGCCCACGTCGCCTTGCCCGAGCAGTAGTATTTGTCGGCGATGTGGACGTACACGCCGTCCATGCCGACGATGTTTGACTTAGCGTAGAAGTTCAGGAAGTGGATAAGGTAGTATTTATAGGTCTCCTCCGCTTTGGCGCACTTGTCGAGCAGGAAGTCGATGCTCTCACAAATCGAGTCGGGGTGCTGCACCGTCAGCTTGTCCACATAATAGGTCATGCGCTGGTGAAGCACCGGCGTGCGCAGCATGGCCGGGTCGGCGATATCGATGTTGTCAAAATAGTGGGCCTTGTACCAGAGGTATTTTTTCAGTTGGACATCCGACTCGCTGCCCGTGAAATCGGGGATTTTCACGTCGAGCGCCGAGCGGACGATCTTCTCCGTCATCGTGCCGGGATACTTTTTGACGGTCTTTTCTTGATGCTCCTTCACGTCCTCGTCGATGACTTCGAGCTTCTTTTTCGTGGCGGCGGAGTCGGCTGGTGTCGACTTGTCGGTGAGCATGTTGCGCAAGTGGTCGGCATCCTTGCGCTGCTTGTCGAGCCATGTGAGGTACTCGTAAAAGGCGGCGTTGTCTGGCGAGTCCTTCGTCTTGAAGGTCTGCACCGGCTCTTTCGCGTCAAGGGTGACGGTGAACTTCTGGTTGCCCGGCCCTACCATCATCTGGACGAACATGTTGTCGGGCCGCAAGACGAGGAGCCAAACGCCCGGCTCGAGATCCTTATCGCCGTCGAAGGTGAACCAGCCCGTTTTGTCGACGACGGCCGTGTCCTTCAGATACTGTTTGTCGCCGTAGTAGTAGCCGAGGAGGAGGGTGTCGCTTTTGTAGTTGTCAATCTTGACCTTGATTTTGTAGCCGTCGGCCGCGCGGAGGAGAAAGGGCGCAATGGCCAGAAGAACGACTGCGAGCGAGCGCACGATTGGGTGTTTCATGTTGTCGAGAAAGAATTTGTCGGGAATGTTTTTGATGGAAAATGCTTTGAAATCGCGGTCAAAAGACGCAACGCCCGAAGGATCGGCTGCAAGCGGCCGGGCGATTTGACAGCTTGTTTGACAAAATCAGTCAAGGCCGTACTGCTTGATTTTCCGGTAGAGCGTCCGCTCTGAAATCCCGATTTCGTCGGCCGCGTCCTTGCGCCGCCCGTTGAATTTTTTCAGGGCCTTTGCGATGAGCTCCTTTTCCATGTCCTCCATCGAGAAGCTCTCGACGACGTCCTCCGATTTTGAGAAACTCGACGACTGTCCGCCGCCCGTCGCCTGCTCGATGATGATTGGCCGGTTGGAAACCGGGGCCGTTGCCTGCGGCCTTTCATCAAAAAAGAACTCGCCTGACTCTCGGCTCTCGCGCCGCTCGCCGTTCGGCGGGAAGCTCGGCGCGGCCGCCAGTTGCCGAAGGTTCGTTGCCTCGGGCACCCGCAAATTGTTCGAGACGATGAGGCCGGAAATCAGCGATTTGAGGTCGTTGAGGTCGCCTTTCATGTCGAAAAGAAGCTTGTAGAGGATTTCCCGCTCGTCCATGCCGCCCGCGAATGCCGCGCCGCCCGCCGCGCCGCCGCCCATCATCGGCAGGTCGCGGCTAAAAAGTTGGGGCATCATGTCGAGCAATCTTTCTGCGGAAATGTGGCGGTTTTGGCTCAAGACGGAAAGCTGCTCGGCCACGTTTTTCAGCTCGCGGATGTTGCCCGGCCAGCGG
>JBGAWE010000304.1:0-4513 GCA_044227705.1 Saprospiraceae bacterium | reverse complement strand
TCGACGGAGAGAAAAACAAGGTCATCAACGGCGTCGCCGACTGGGTCTATGAGGAAGAGTTCAGCCCCGTGACCGGCGAGGGGATGAAGGCGATGGCGTGGTCGCCCGACTCGAAATGGCTGGCGTGGCTGCGCTTCGACGAGTCGCGGGTGCCGCAGATGCAGCTCGACTATTTCGAGGAGGGCATGTACCCGCGAAACTACCGGTACAAATACCCGAAGGTCGGCGAGGCCAACTCGGTCGTCAGCCTCCACACCTACAACATCGAGAACGGCTCTCCGACCGACGAGACCGGCCGCCGCGCCACCGCCGACCTCGGCCCGGCCGACCAGTACATCCCGCGCATCAAGTGGGAGTCTCCGCTCATCCTGACCGCCGAGCGCCTCAACCGTCACCAGGACCGCCTCGAACTGCTCGCCGTCAACCCAGGAACCGGTCAGGTCTCCCCGATTTTGGAGGAGCGGAGCAAGACCTACGTCGACGTGCACGACAACCTGACCTTCCTGCCGGGCGGCAAGTTTTTGTGGACGAGCGAGAAGGACGGCTGGAACCATATCTACCTCCACGACCTCGACGGCAAGCAGTTGCGGCAACTGACCAGCGGCTCTTTCGAGGTGACCGGCTTTTATGGCTTTGATGAAAAGACGCAGACCATTTTCTATCAAACCGCCGAGCCTCGGCCGATGGACCGGCAGGTCTGGTCTTTGAAAATAGACGACCCGGCGGCGCAGCCTTTCTGCCTGTCGGCCTTCCCCGGCACGAGCGAGGCCACTTTCAGCCCGACGTTCGATTTCATGAAGCTCGACTGGTCGGACGCGAACACGCCGCCCCGGTCGTGGATTTGCGACATGAAGGGAAAGATTTTGAGGCAAGTGCTTGACAATCAACGGCTTGTCAGCGAACGGGAGAAGCACGGGTTTTCCAAAAAGACCTTTTTCACCTTCAAGACGCCCGACGGAACGGAGCTGAACGGCTGGCTGATGAAGCCCCGCGACTTCGACGCGAACCGGAAATACCCCGTGCTGATGTCGGTCTACGGCGGCCCCGGCTCGCAGGAGGTCTTGAACAGCTACGACGGCTATTTCGGCACATACTACCAGATGCTCAACCAGCAAGGCGTGGTCGTGGCCTGCGTCGACAACCGGGGGACCGGCGGGCGCGGCAAGGATTTCAAAGATTGCACCCACCTGAACCTCGGGAAACTGGAGGTCTCCGACCAAATCGAGGCCGCGAAATACCTCGGCCGCCAGCCCTGGGCCGACCCGTCGCGACTCGCCATCTGGGGCTGGAGCTACGGCGGATACATGAGCGCGAGCTGTCTTTTCAAAGGGAACGACGTGTTCAAAGCGGCGGCCGCCGTCGCCCCGGTCGTCAACTGGAAATGGTACGACTCGGCCTACACCGAGCGGTACCTCCACACTTATGAGGAGAACAAAACGGGCTTCGACGAGAACTCGCCCATCAACTTCGCCGACCGGCTGCGCGGCAACTTCTTCCTCGCCCACGGTCTGGCCGACGACAACGTGCATTGGCAAAACTCGGCCGAGCTTTCCAACGCGCTCATCAAAAACAACAAGCAGTTCGAGGAGCATTTCTACCCCAACCGCAACCACGGCATCTACGGCGACGGCGCGACGATGCACCTGTTTTGGGAGCTGACAGAGTTCTTCATGACGAAGCTCTGATTCGGGCTTGTCCTTAAAACAAAAAAGCCAACTTGTTGAGACTCAACAAGTTGGCTTTTTTGTTCCGGCGCTCGGGGCTAAAACCTCGGCCGGTATCTCCTCGCGTCGAAGATGGTCGGATCCATTTCGCGGTCGGCGGCGATGTTGTTGTAGGTCTCCACCTGGACGACGTGGCCGTCCTGGATGAAGGTGACCTTGCCCTCGCAGAATCCGCGCGGCAGGCGGACGTAGTTCTCCATCCAAATCTCCTCGTTCACGCCGCCCGTCTGGCGGACGATGCGCATCGGCAGCAGTTTTTTCTG
The DNA here is from genome assembly GCA_044227705.1 of Saprospiraceae bacterium. Taxonomy (GTDB): domain Bacteria; phylum Bacteroidota; class Bacteroidia; order Chitinophagales; family Saprospiraceae; genus JANOQP01. The sequence continues at coordinate 2,526 of JBGAWE010000304.1, read as the reverse complement.
CTCGATCCAGACCTCGTTGCCGCCCTTTTTGCTGTCGCCGATTATCCAGCAGGTCTTGTTCTTGAAGCCCGACTCGCGCACGGGGAGCGTCGCGTCGTATCGGAGGGCGGCCAGTTTTTCGACCACTTTTTCCGTCGGCAGGAAGTGCCAGCCGCCGAGCAGGAAGCCGAGGTCGTTGGGGTCGGCGTAACTCTTTGCCAGTTTCCCGCCTTTGATGATGAACGCCGAGTCTCGGGTGAGGATGAGCGAGTGGCCGCTGCGGAGGCTGTCGAAGTCGATGCGCAGGTCGCCCGGCTGGCGGATGGCCTCGAACCAAGTGGCGGAGTCGGCGGGCTGGTCGTTTTTGTAAAAGATTGTCTTCTGGTCGAAGGTCATCGTCTGCCACCACTTGCCGTCGGCGTAGCGGTCGTGCATCCACTTTAGGATTTCGACGCCCGTCGGCGGCTGTTGGGCGAACCCAAAGGCGGGCAGGAGGAGCGCGGCAAAAAGGACTTTGCGGAACATGGGCCTGATTTTTTTGTGAGATTTCAGGCGGCAAAAATGGTCGGTGCCGCCCGGCCTTCGTCTGCGCTCGATGGTTAAGGCTTGGCAATGCGCCTATAAAAGAACCCCGTGCGGACACCTGTCGCACGGGGTTTCCCAAAAACGGCAGCCTCATGCCATGAAAGCTGCCCGGAGGGCGGATTGGGCGTGCCTGCGACTCCGGCGGCGGAAAGGGAAAACTAGTTTGCCATTTTGCCATCATCGCTCCGCCGGTCTGGCGGACAAGGCGGGGTGGAGCGGAAACCAAAACTGCCCAAGCATCGCCCCTCCGATTTTTTCTTGGCCCGTTGGCCGCTTCAAAATTAGAAAGCCTCCACCGGCATTTTTCCAAAAAACCGGGGCCAATTTTTCAAAAACTGCCGGAATGCCCCCCGCTGGGCAATTTTTGCATGGCAAATCCCGGACATCCAGCCCCGGATCCCCTTTTCATCGTCAAAAACAAAGATTCATGAAACAGACCAGCCCCCTCCTCCTCGCCGCGCTCCTCGTTTTCTGCGGCGACTGCGCCCGCAACCCGGTGACCGGCAAGCGGCAGTTGAGCTTCATGTCGACCAAACAGGAAATCGCGATGGGCGCGTCGAGCGACCCGCAGGTGACGGCCGAGATGGGCGAGTACCCCGACAAGTCCATCCAAGCCTACCTCAACGAGCGGGGGCAGGAGATGGTCAAGATCAGCCACCGGCCGAAGCTGCCCTTCCACTTCAAGGTCGTCGACTCGCCCGTCGTCAACGCCTTCGCGGTGCCGGGCGGCTACGTCTATTTCACGCGGGGAATCATGGCGCACTTCAACTCGGAGGCGCAGCTGATGGGCGTCCTCGGCCACGAGATCGGCCACGTCACGGCGCGGCACGGCGCGGAGACCTACACAAAGGGGACGCTCGCCCAAATCGGCCTCATCGCCGGGATGATTGCTTCGAGCAAGTTCGCCCAGTTCGGTGACGCGGCCTCGGCGGGCCTGCAGCTTTTGATGCTCAAAAACTCGCGCTCCAACGAGAGCCAATCGGACAAGCTCGGGGTGGAATACTCCTCGAAATGCGGGTACGACGCACGGCAGATGGCCGACTTTTTCACCACGCTGGCCCGCATCACCGACAAGGCAGGCGCGCGCATCCCGACCTATTTGAGCACCCACCCCGACCCCGGCGAGCGCAACAAAAAGGTCGATCTGATGGCCCGCGCCTTCCAACAAAAGAAGCCCGGCACCTACAAGACAGAACGCGACAGCTACCTGCGCCGCCTTGAGGGCCTCACCTACGGCGACGACCCGAGGCAGGGCTACATCGAAAACGACGTTTTCTACCACCCCGAGCTCAAGTTCATGATGCCGCTGCCGAGGGGATGGAAGACGCAGAACGCGCCCGAGCAGTTCACCGCCGTCTCCCCCGACGACGACGCGGCCATCATCCTGACGCTCTCGCAGGAAAAGTCGCCGCAGAACGCCTCGCAGGTCTTTTTGCAGAAAAACCAGCTCAAACCCATCGAATCGGCGCCCGCGACGGTCAACGGGCTGCCCGCGCACGTCGTCATAGCCGAGCAGGCGGCGGTGCAGCAAGCCCAGCAGGGCGCGGCACGACAGGCTACCAGCCCCATCCGGGTGGCGGCCTATTTCATCCTTTACAACGGCCTCGTCTACCAAGTTTTGGGCGTGGCGGAGACGCAGCACTGGAACATCCGCAGCCTCGACTTCGCGCCCACTTTGAAAGGCTTCGCCGAACTGCGCGACGCCTCGAAAATCAACGTCAAGCCCGAGGTGGTTCGAATCAAGACCGTCGCGCAGGCGGCTACCGTGAAGGAATCCCTTCGCGGCTTCGGCACGCCCGACGCGCGGCTCGAAGAACTGGCCATCCTCAACGGGATGAAGCTGACGGAGACGGTGAAGGCTGGGACTTTGATAAAAATCGTGGAGAAGGGTTGACCTCAGGTATTTGCTCCTTTTCAGACTTGAGCCTGCGATGGCCTCCGCCAAAGCGTCCACTCAAAAAG
>JBGAWE010000012.1:0-37757 GCA_044227705.1 Saprospiraceae bacterium | reverse complement strand
CAGACAGCCGCAGGGCGCGGGTCGCGTGGGTCATCTTCACCAAAGCCACCTCGACGTGGAGCCGCTTCGAGCGGGCCATCCGGTAGTTGAGGTCGCACTCGTTGGCCAGCGAGAGGGCGGTCAGGATGAACGCGGACGGGGAGAGGGCGGCCTGTTTTTTATAGCGGCCTTGCAGGTTTTCGGAGATCTCGAGCAGGCCAATGGTCGCCGCGTCCTTGCACACGAGGATGTTCCTCAAATGCTCGGCGAGGCCGTTTATGAAGGTGTCGGCCTCGAACCCCTTCTTTTGGGTCTGGTCGAAAAGGTTGAAAACCTTCGGCAGGTCCTCGACCAGCATCGCGTCGACGAGCTGGAAATAGATGTCGTAGTCGAGGACGTTGAGGTTCTCGATGACGGAGCGGTAGGTGATTTTCTGCCCGCTCGAAAAGGCTACGATGCGGTCGAAAATGGAGAGCGCGTCGCGCATCCCGCCGTCCGCTTTTTGGGCGATGATGTGGAGGGCCTCGTCCTCGGCCTCGATTTTTTCCTCTTTTGCGATGGCCTTCAACTGCCCGACGATGTCGGCGACGGAGATTCTCCGAAAGTCGAAGATTTGGCAACGAGAAAGGATGGTCGGCAGGATTTTCTGTTTCTCCGTCGTCGCCAGTATGAAGATGGCGTGGGCGGGCGGCTCCTCCAAAGTCTTCAGGAAGGCGTTGAACGCTGCCGCTGAGAGCATGTGCACCTCGTCGATGATGAACACTTTGTACTTGCCGACCTGCGGCGGGATGCGCACCTGCTCAATGAGGGCGCGGATGTGCTCGACGCCGTTGTTCGACGCCGCGTCGAGTTCGAAGATGCTGAACGAGGCGTTCTCGGCGAAGGCCAGGCACGAGGCGCACTGCCCGCAGGCCTCGTGACCAGCGCCCGGCGACAGGCAGTTGAGCATCCGGGCGAGGATGCGGGCGTTGGTCGTCTTGCCCACGCCGCGCGGGCCGCAAAAGAGGAAGGCATGGGCCACCTGCCCGCTGGCCAGCGCGTTTTGCAGGGTCTGCGAGATGTGCTGCTGGCCGACCACGTCGCCGAAGCGCATGGGCCGGTACTTGCGGGCGGAAACGACAAAGTTGCTCATCGGGGCGAAGGTAGATTTTGGGCGGGCGTTCGCACGTCCCCTGTTTGCCAATCCGGCCGGGCAGATAGCTTCGCATCAAATCCAACCGACAGGAAAAATGCACCCGTTCCGACCTTTCTATTTTGAAAATCCGCCCACCGACCCGCTCGCCGCCGCGACCGGTTTTTATGATGAAATGAACGGCCGCCGCTCGTTGCGCGAGTTCAGCGACCGGCCCGTCGACCGCGCCGTCATCCAAAAAATCCTGATGACGGCCTCGACCGCGCCGTCGGGGGCGAACAAGCAGCCGTGGACTTTTTGCGCCGTCTCCGACCCTGTTATTAAAAAGGAAATCCGGCTGGCCGCCGAAAAGGAGGAGGCCGAGAACTATGCCGGGCGGATGTCGGAGGAATGGCTGCGCGACCTCGCCCCGCTCGGCACCGACGAGCACAAGCCCTTTTTGGAGACCGCCCCGTGGCTCATCGTGGTCTTCAAAAAAAGCTACGACCTCGGCCCGGCGGGCGATCAGCGGAAGAACTACTACGTCTCCGAGTCGGTCGGAATCGCCTGCGGGTTTTTGCTGGCGGCGGTGCACCGGGCGGGCCTCGTCGCGCTGACGCACACGCCGTCGCCGATGAATTTTTTGCAGAAAATCCTCGGAAGGCCGGCGAACGAAAAGGCGTTTTTGCTCATCCCTGTCGGGTTTCCGGCGGAGGGGGCGATGGTGCCGGACATAAAGAGGAAGGAGGAGGAAGGGGTCCTCGTCTGGTTCTGAAGAACCTGGACTCACGCCGCCCTCGGCAGCCAAATCGAAATTGTAGTCCCCTCCCCCCGTCGGCTGGAGACGGCCAGCTTTCCCCGGTTCAGCTCGGCCAGTTCACGGCAGAGCATTAGTCCGAGGCCGGTGCCCTTCGCGGCGGGCGCGGCCGAGTCGGGGCTTTTTTCGGAGAGAAGCCGCTCCACCTGCGCCTCGTCCATGCCCGGTCCGTTGTCGGCGACGGAAAGGCGGACGCCGCCGTCGGCCGGGCTGGCGGAGATGTTGATGCGGCTGCCCTCGGGGGTGTACTTGAGCGCGTTGTCGGTCAGGTTTCGGACGAAACAGGCGAGCGCGGCGCGGTCGGCAAAGACCTCGATTTCCGCGTCGATGTCCATTTCGAGGTCGATGTTCTTTGCGTCGAGGGCGTTTTTGAAAGCGGCCACGCCGAGTTCCGCCTCCTCGCGCAGCCGGATTTGCTCGGGGTGGTAGGGCATCGTGCCGCGCTGGACGAGCGCCCAGGTCAGCAGGTTGTCGAGCAGCTTGTTCAGCCCGGCGGCGGCCTCGTCGACGGAGTTGGCGAGCTGGCTGACGCGGTCGGCTTGGCCCCGCTCGATGAGCCAGTTTATCTTTTTGATGAGTCCGTGGAAGCTGACGATGGGGCCGCGCAGGTCGTGGGCGATGATGGCGAAGAACCTGTCCTTCGTCGCGTTGAGCCGTTCGAGCGACTCGTTTTGCGCTTGGATGAGCCGCTTCTGCCGTCGCAGCCTTGTCGCGGAGTAGACCACCCCGAGCAGCCCCAGCCCGAGCAGCAGGGCGACGGCGAGGGTGTAGTCGTTCTGCACCTGCAATGCGCGGTTCTTCGTGGCGAGGAGGGCCGCCTCGTGCTCCTTTTTCTCCGTTTCGTACTCGACCTGCAGGCGCGACACGCCCTCGTCGTAGACCTCTGCGGCCACCGAATCTTGCAGGGCAAAGGCTTTTTGGAGCCGTTCGAAGCCCCGCTCGGGCTGGCCGACGGCGAAGAAGTACTGCGCCCAAATCTTCTCGAAATCCACCTCCGTCGCCGAGGTGATCTGGCTGAACCCGGCGCTCCTCCTCAAAAAAGCCGCCGCAGCCTCCGGCCTGTGCTGCACGATGGCGAGCTGCGCGGCCGCCATGTCGATGGCGAACTTGGCGTACGGGTCCTCGGTCTTCGCGGCGGCCGCGAGGCCTTTTTCCACGATGCGCCCGGTCTCGGCCTCTCGCCCGAGGCGCAGGTAGAACCCGGCCAGCGTCGCCGAGTACTGGGCGATGCACGACGGGCAGGTGTCGGCCTTTTCATAGAGCGAGATTGATTTCTTATAAAAATCCTCGGCCACGGCCGCCGAGTCGGGCCACAGCGAGAGGACGTCGGCGATGGAGCCGAGGGCGGTCGCGGTCAGGTATTTGGAGTTGCAGAGCGCGGCCTCAGCCAGCGATGCGCGGTTGTGGCGCAGGGCCTCGGTTTTCTGCTTCTGCTCCGAGTAGATGGTGGCGATTCGCTGGTGGGTGTGGAAAAGGCCCTCGTGGTCGGCGGCCTTCTCCTGCTCGTCGAGGAGGCGCAGGTTGATGGCGTGGGCCTCTTTGAAGTTGCCGTCGCGGATGAGGAAGACGGAGAGGTTCTCCGTCGAAATGCGCATGGCGCGGCGGTCGTCGAGGCTGTCGTAGAGGTGGATGGCCCGCTTTCCCAAAAGGATCGCCTGTTCGTTTCGCCCCTCGATGCCGTGGAAATAGGACATCTGCGAGGCCGCCCGCGCCTCAAAGTGGCCATTGCGCGCCCTTTTGGCAAGCGAGTCGAGCCGCAGGAGATAGCCGACCGCTCGTGACGGGTCGGTTCGGGAAAAGGCGCGGCCCAGTTTGTCGAGCGCCGCCATCCTCGCTGTGTCGGAGTTTGCCAGTGCGAGGACCGTTTTGAGCGCGGCCGTGTCGGGCGGGGATGGTTTTTGGGCAAAAAGGCCGCCGCAAAAGAGGGCAATCGGGGCTGCGGCAAGGAAGGCGCGCAGGATCTTCATAAAAGCGTGTCGGTGGTATTGGCGGGCAAAGTAGCGCCAATCCGGCAATCTCAAACGGGCCGATGCGCCCCGAAACGGGGCAAACCGGCGTCCTTTTCCGACAGGACGACCTCCGACGGGTCAAGTTCCCAGTCGATTTTCAAAACCGGGTCGTTGAAGAGGATGCCGCCCTCGTCGGCCTTCGAGTAGAAGTTGTCGCACTTGTAGGCAAACTCCGCCGTCGGCGAGATTACGGCATACCCGTGCGCGAAGCCGCGCGGGACGAACAGTTGCCGCTTGTTCTCTGCGCTCAAACGGATGGAAAACCACTGCCCGTAGGTCGCTGAATTTGGCCGCAAATCGACGGCGACATCCAGCACCTCGCCCTCGATGCAGCGGACGAGCTTGGCCTGCGCCGCCTCGCCGACCTGATAGTGGAGGCCGCGCAAAACGCCCCGCGTCGAGCGGGCCTGGTTGTCCTGCACGAACTCGGCTGTGACACCGGCAGCGTGAAAAACCTGCCGGTTGTAGCTCTCGAAAAAATAGCCCCGATCGTCGGCATGAACGCGCGGCTCGAAGACGACAAGGCCGGGGATTGGGGTCTCGATGAATGGCATATGGCTCGTTTTGTGGCCCGAAGCTCCAGCTTCGGGAGGTTTTCTGATTTCAATTCAAGCCCGAAGCTGGAGCTTCAGGCCACATAGGAAAAAAAAAGAAGGAGGGGAAGCGCGAGGCTGGCACAGTTTTCCCGAGGTCGGAGGGGGCGGGAAACCGTGACAACAGGTTCTGCGGGATTCGCGTAGCTTTGTCCCGTTCTTCCCCCCGAGTCTTCTGTTTCAAAACATACTCTGGCCTTTCAGAATGAAGAACCTCATTGAGATTTCGCGCATCGTCACGAAGAAGAAGGTGCGGAAAATCGAAATCTTCGACGACGCCGCGCTGCGGACAAAGAACAGCAAATTCAACGAATTCTACGAGGCCCTCATGGGCGGCAAGCTCCGCAACGACCGCGACGCCGCCACCCTCCTCTACCAGTGCAGCCCGACGGACGACAAGTACCGGCAGCTCAAGAGCCGATTTCGGAAAAGGCTTTTGAACACCCTCTTCTTCCTCGACGTCAACGTGCCCTCGGCCGCCAACTACGAGCGCGCCTACTATTCCTGCAACAAGGACTGGACGCTCGTCAAAATCCTCCTCGCCAATGGCGCGGAGATGACGGCTGCCGACCACGCGAGCGGGATTTTGGCGACGGCCCTCAAGTTCAAATTCGCCGACATCATCGTGAACTGCTCGCGCATCCTCCGGGCATGGGCCGCGAAGCAGGGCGACGAGAAGGGCTTTGAGACCTACGACTCCTACATAAAGGACTACTCCAACGTCCTCGACGCGGAAATCCGGTCAGAGGAGCTTTACCAGCGGGTGACGATGCACTACCACGAGTCGCCGGTGAAGACGCGCGAAATCAGGGAGAAGATGGAGACTTACTGCGACGCCCTGGTGAGCCTCTCAGAGATCTACGACTCGCCCGTGGTGATGTACAACATGTTCCTCGTCTGGGCCTACAAGTTCGAGATGACGTTCGATTTCGGGTCGATGCTCGAGGTCTGCCAGCGGGCGGAGGCCTACATGGAGGCTAACCCGGCCTACTGGCAGGAGGAGAAGCTGGAGATTTTCCAGTTGAAAAAAATGACCGCCTACCTGCACCTGCAGGACTACAAGAACGGGAAAATCGAGGCCGAAAAAGCCCTTCTCCGCTTCGAGGAGGGGTCGGAGATGTGGTTCATGTTCATGGAGCTTTACCTCCTGCTGGCCCTGCATTCCGACAACTACCTCAACGCCTACGCCATCTTCCAGCGGGCCGTCGCACAGCCCAAGTTCAAGAAATTGCACAGCTCCGAGCGCGAGAAGTGGAACATCTACGAGGTCTACATCGAGTACCTCCTTGAGTCGATGCCCGACAACGCAGCGGCGGCGATGGCCGCCAAAAAGAAGGGCACCTTCCGCAGCGCGAAGTTCCTCAACGACCCCGTCCTCTACCCGAAAGACCAGCGCATCTTCACCGTTCACCTCGTTATCGCGCAAATCCTCTTCTTCCTCGAAAAGAACAACGAGCCCGCCGTCACCGAGCGAATCGACCGGCTTAAGAACTACGCCAACCGGCAGCTCAAACCCGAGGAGTATCACCGGGTCATCGCCTTTATCCGTCTGCTGCAGCAACTGGCGAAAGCCGAGTACCAGGTCGAGGAACTTGGCTCGGTCGACAAATACTACAACCGGCTCATCGAGACGCCTTTCTATTACCGGGGGAACCTGACTGAATTGGAGATTATCCCGTTCGAGAAGTTGTGGAATCTGATTTTGGGCGCGGTGAAGTGAGGATCGTTTCTCCCCGATTTCTTCCAAAATCCGCTTACAGAGCGGCTCCTCAATTCGAAAATTGGCCTTTTCGCACAGCTCGTCCATGACCGGGCGGACGGAGGCGATGCTTTCTTTTCGCTTCGCCTCCATCAAAACGCCGAGCAAGCCGATGGCCCGAAGCCCGGCTTTATGGGCGGCCCGCACGCCATTCGGGAAGGTGTCACTGACGACGAAAATGGCCAGGCAAAATGGGTCGGGGCATCAAGGTCGGCGGCGAAACCGGCCTCCTCGCAATGGGCAGGAACGCCGCGCTCCGACAGGATTTGGAGAGAGGTGCTCGTATAGACCGGCAAGTTGGCTTCAAATCCTTCCCATTCCACTAAATCATATCACCACCTGAGAGCAGGCCTTAGAGGAGCTTGATGTCCAGCTCTTGAGCTTGCGCCGCAGCTTATGGGTGGAGAGATGCCAAGTTGCGTGACGAACTCCTCGCGGGTCAAAAATGCATCCATTTTCGGGCAGTTTAGATTGCCGATTCCGAGCCGGTCTAAAAATTAGTTTTCCACAGTCGCGCCGCCTTTTTCATCGGAAAAATACCTTTGCGCCGCGAGCACAGGTCACTATGTTTTTAAAAACAGACCATGCTTTGCTTTTTTCTCTCGGTTTCCATCAGAAACCGACCCCTTCCCACAAGCCTCCTCTTTCTTGAATTTTTAACCAAACTCATCAAGTCAACATGAGCCAGACCCGTTTTTCAGCCCTCGCGACCGTGACGAACCGCAGCGAGAGCTTCGACTACCTCTTCGACGACGAGACGCAGCCGACCATCGCCGAGATTTTCGGCGAGAACGTCTTCGGCGAGTCGCAGATGAAGACCTACCTGCCCGAGAAAGCCTACCTCGCCGTCAAGTCGGCCGTCCAGACGGGCGCGCAGCTCGACCGCTCGGTGGCCGACGACGTGGCCGAGGGCATGAAACGCTGGGCGCAGGAAAAGGGCTGCACCCACTTCGCCCACTGGTTCCAGCCGCTGACCGGCAAGACAGCCGAGAAGCACGACTCCTTTTTCACCCTGACCCACGATGGGCGTGTCGTCGAGGAGTTCACCGGCTCGGCCCTCGCGCAGCAGGAGCCGGACGGGTCGAGCTTCCCGTCGGGCGGGCTTCGCAGCACGTTCGAAGCGCGTGGCTACACTGTTTGGGACCCGTCCAGCCCGGCTTTCATCATGGAGGTCGGCGAGGGCAAGACGCTCTGCATCCCCACGATTTTCGTCACCTACTCGGGCGAGGCGCAGGATTTCAAGCTGCCGCTCCTCCGCTCGCAGGTCGTGCTCGACAAGGCTGGGACGGCCGTCGCCCAATATTTCGACAAGGACGCGACGAAGGTCAGCGCGACGCTCGGCTGGGAACAGGAGTATTTCGTCATCGACGAGGCCCTTTTCAATGCCCGGCCCGACCTCTTGATGTGCGGCCGGACGCTCGTCGGCCTGCCCGCGTCGAAGCACCAACAGCTTGAGGACCACTATTTCGGCAGCATCCCCGAGCGCATCTACGCCTTCATGCGCGACCTCGAAACGGAGTGCCACAAGCTCGGCATCCCCGTCCGGACGCGGCACAACGAGGTGGCCCCGGCCCAGTACGAGGTGGCCCCGATGTTCGAGGAGATCAACGTCGCCGTCGACCACAACCAGCTTTTGATGGACCTGATGGACCGCGTCGGCCGCCGCCACAAGCTGACGGTCTTGCTCCATGAAAAACCCTTCGCGGGCATCAACGGCTCGGGCAAGCACAACAACTGGTCGATTGCCACCAACACTGGCACCAACCTCCTCTCACCGGGCAAGAACCCGGGGAAGAACCTGCGCTTCCTGACCTTCTTCGTCAACACCATCATGTCGGTCTATGAAAATGCCGACCTGCTCCGTGCGGCCATCGCCTCGGCCAACAACGACCACCGGCTCGGGGCGAACGAGGCACCGCCCGCCATCATCTCCGTCTTCATCGGCGAGGCGATGACGAAATTGTTGAACAGCATCGTCAACGGCAAGTCGACCGGCGAACAGGAGGTGAAGCGCGCGCTCGACCTCATCGCCAAGCTGCCCAACCTCGAAATCGACAACACGGACCGCAACCGGACATCGCCGTTCGCCTTCACGGGCAACAAGTTCGAAATCCGCGCAGTCGGCTCCTCGCAGAACTGCGCCGGGCCGATGACGGTGATGAACACCATCATGGGCGCCCAGCTGGCCAAGTTCAAGGCAGAGGTCGACAAGCTCATCGCAAAGGGCGAGAATCAGGACGAGGCGATTTTGTCGGTCTTGAAATCCTATATCCGCAAGTCGAAGCCCATCTGTTTCGAGGGCAACAATTACTCCGACGAGTGGAAAAAAGAGGCCGAGCGCCGCGGCCTCCCCAACCGCCCGACCACGCCCGACGCGCTCGACGCGATGGTCACGCCGAAGTCCGAGAAGCTGTGGCTGTCGACCGGCGTGCTGTCGAAAATCGAGCTGCACGCCCAGTATGAGATTGCGCTGCACGGCTATTGCACGAAGCTCGACATCGAGGCGAAGACCCTCGACGAGCTTTGCCGCAACCACATCCTGCCGGCCGCCAACCGCTACGCCATCGAACTGGCCGACGCCGTCGGCTCGATGGAGAAAATCGGGATGGGCGACGCGGCCGCCTTCCAAAAGGAGACTTTGAAAGAGGTCTCGGCCCATGTCTCGACCATCGGCAAGTCGCTCGCGGTGATGAAAAAAGCCGTACACGAGGCCGAGGAATCGGGCGACACGCGCAAGGCCGCCGACCGCTTCTGCAACTCGGTGAAGCCGCTGATGGAGACCATCCGTACGGCCGCCGACGCGCTCGAGGGGCTGGTCGACGACCAGTACTGGCCGCTGGTGAAGTATCGGGAGATGCTCTTTATGCGCTGATTTTCAAGCAGTTGTGGGAAAGAGAAAGGCAGTCGTCCAGATGGGCGGCTGCCTTTTCTTTTTAATCTTGCAATGCCCAATTTGTTCCTACTGCCGCAACCTTGCCCTACTTACCATTTCTCAACTACGACCCGTGGGCGGGCCCTTCTCAACGCCTCGCAAGAGCACGGCGACCATAATTGGCTGCCGGGCTGGCACTTTTTGTGATGACGAGCTTGAGTTTGACCAAAGGAGGATACCCAAGTTCAAGCCAAGCTCTTGTTTCATCGAACTCGGAGCCGATCCGCTGAACAGCCCCGGCATCGACACCGACTTCAAATCAACCGCCCGTTTAGCTTTGCCCGAAACTAAACGTTCGCCAGCCCATGTTGCGCCAGTTGCTCGTTATATTATTGACAGTCAATGCTTTAGGCACGGTCCTCGCCCAGCAGACCTTTCCTCAGGCCGCCCCCAGCGACCCCCGCGAAGGTGCAACGGCGTATGTCAACGCCACCATCTTCAAGACTTTCAACGAGCGCATCGAGGGGGGGACGCTGTTGGTGCGAAAAGGCCGCGTCGAGGCTTGTGGGCGTAGCCTCCCATTGCCGAAGGACGCGGCCGTCGTCGACTGCTCGGGCCGCGTGATTTACCCAGCTTTCATCGATTTGTGGGCGAGCTACGGGCTGCCCGAGCCGAAGGCCGAGGCGCCCGCGCCCGAGAAGAAGCCGCAGATGCTCTCCAACAAAAAGGGCGCTTTCGCTTGGAACGAGTCGCTCAAGCCCGAGTTCAACGCCGCCGATTTCTTCCGGCAAGACCCAAAGGCGGCAGACGAATGGCGGCGAATCGGCTTCGGCAGCCTACTCTCCCATCGCATGGACGGAATCGCTCGCGGGACGGGGACGCTCGTTTTGCTCGGCGGGTCGGAGCGCGAGCACGAGCAGATTTTGACCGAGAAGGCGGCCAATTTTCTCACTTTCAGAAAGGGGACGAGCACGCAGGACTACCCAAGTTCGCTCATGGGCTGCATCGCGCTCGTCCGGCAGACCTATCTCGACGCCGATTGGTACAAAACGGAGGGCTTCAAAACGGAGCGAAACCTGTCGCTCGAAGCATGGAACGACGCACAGGGCGCACCGCAGTTTTTCGAGGCTGGCGAGAAGTACGACATCCTGCGCATCGCCCGGATCGGGGCGGAGTTTTCCAAAAACTACATCGTCAAGACGCGGGGCGACGAGTACCAGCGGCTCGACGATGTGAAGGCCACGGGCCAGCCGCTCATTGTTCCGCTCAACTTCCCCGAGGCGTTCGATGTGGAGGACCCTTTCAACGCGCTCAATTTTGAGTTGAAAGACCTCAAACACTGGGAACTCGCCCCGACCAACCCCGGTCGGCTCGAAAAAGCGGGCGTCCCCTTCGCGCTGACGACGGCCGGGCTGAAAGAGAAAAACCAGTTCTTCCCAAACCTTCGGAAGGCCATCGAGGCGGGGCTGAGCGAGGAGGGCGCGTTGAAGGCGTTGACTTTTTCACCGGCCAGTTTTGTCAACAACTACGGAACCGTCGGCAGCCTCGAACCGGGCAAATTGGCCAACTTCCTCATCACCAGCGGCGGCGGGCTGGCGAGCAAGGATTTCAAGATATTGCAGAGCGTCGTGGCCGGCAAGCCGCTGGTTATCAGCGACTTGAACAAACCAGACCTGCGCGGAAGCTACAACCTGACCATCGGCCGGGACAACTTCCAGCTCCTCGTCAGCGGCACGGCGGACGAGCCGAAGATGGAGATCCAGCGGCCCGACTCCTCCAAAATCAAGGTCAAATCGAGCTGGGCAAACGGCACGATTTCGCTCTCCCTCTCGCTCGACACTTTGAAAAAAGAGGCCATCAATTTGACCGGCACAACCGGCCCGGCGGGTGGTTCGGATTGGTCGGGTCGTGGCACCTTGCCCGACGGGACTTGGGTTGACTGGCGGACGGATTTCATCAAAAAATTTGAGGAGAAAGCAATGGGGCAGCAGAGGCCGAAACCCTCCGAGTCGGCGGTTTTGGGTGAAGTTCTTTTTCCCTGGAACGCCTTCGGCTGGACGAAAAAGCCGACTGCCGAGACTGTTTTGATTAAGAACGCGACCGTCTGGACGGGCGAAAAGGAGGGCGTTCTCGAAAACACCGACGTGCTGATTTCCAATGGAAAAATCTCCAAAATCGGTCGAAACTTGTCCCAAAACGACCAAATCCAGCGCATCGTGGACGCGACGGGCAAGTTCCTTGCAGCGGGCATCATCGACGAACACAGCCACATCGCCTGCACCAGGGGCGTGAACGAGGGGACGCAGGAAAGCTCCGCCGAGGTACGAATCGGCGACATCATCGACCCCGATGACATTGATATTTATCGGCAACTGGCGGGCGGCGTGACCTCCTCGCACATCCTGCACGGCTCGGCAAACCCGATTGGCGGGCAGACGCAGCTTTTGAAACTCCGCTGGGGCGCGAACGCCGAACAGATGAAGTTCGCGGGCTGGGACCCGTTCATCAAGTTCGCCCTCGGCGAGAACGTCAAGCAGTCGAACTGGGGCGACGACAACACCATCCGGTACCCCCAAACCCGGATGGGCGTCGAGCAGGTTTATGAGGACTATTTCCAGCGGGCGAGGGAGTACGGGCTTTTGAAAAAATCGGGGAAGCCCTTCCGAAAAGACCTCGAAATGGAGTGCCTTTTGGAGATTTTGGAGAAGAAAAGGTTCATCACTTGCCACAGCTACGTCCAATCGGAAATCACGATGCTGATGCGGGTGGCGGAGCGGTTCGGCTTCCGGGTCAACACCTTCACCCACATTTTGGAGGGCTACAAGGTGGCCGACAAGATGGCGAAACACGGCGTGGGCGGCAGCACATTCAGTGACTGGTGGGACTACAAATGGGAGGTCTTCGACGCCATCCCCCGCAACGCCGAGCTGATGCACGACGCGGGCGTGACCGTCGCCATCAACTCCGACGACGGCGAGATGGCCCGGCGGCTCAACCAGGAGGCGGCGAAGTCGGTCATGTACGGCGTCGTGTCCGAGCAGGAGGCATGGAAGTTCGTCACCCTCAACCCGGCGAAGCTGCTCCATGTTGACTCAAAAACCGGCTCCATCAAGGTTGGGAAGGACGCCGACCTCGTCCTGTGGAGCGACGACCCGCTCTCGATTTATGCGAAAGCAGAGAAGACCTGGGTCGATGGAACCCTCTATTTCGACCGGGCGGAGGACGTGAAAACGCAGGCCGCCGTTCGCTCCGAGCGGGCGCGTTTGATTCAAAAAATGCTCAAGGCAAAACAAGAAGGCGCGCCGGGCGGAGAGAAGCCGTCGCGGTCTAAGGAGCAATACCACTGCGATTCGGACGGGGACGAAGGATAGGAATTTGACCAAATTTTGAGACCAAACCATGCAGAACACCATCCACTGGGCCAAAAAACAAGACAGCGCCGACCAGCTGCGCCGTTTCCGCCGCCAGTTCCACTTCCCGAAAAAGGACGGGCGCGACGTCCTCTATTTCTGCGGCAACTCGCTCGGCCTGCAGCCGAAGCCCGTCCGCCGTGCCCTCCTCGCCGAGCTCGAGCAATGGAAAACTCATGCGGTCGAGGGGCATTTTCGGGGGGAAAAGCCCTGGATGCCTTACCACAAATTCCTGTTGCCGCCGCTCGCACGGCTGGTCGGCGCGCTCGAGAGCGAAGTCGTCGTGATGAACACGCTGACTACGAACCTCCATGTTTTGATGACCAGTTTTTACCGGCCGCAGCGGTCGGGCAGGTTCAAGATTTTGATGGAGGGCGGTGCATTCCCGAGCGACCAGTACGCTGTCGAGACGCAAGCCCGGCTGCACGGCCTCGACCCGGCGGAGGCAATTGTCGAACTCTCGCCGAGGCAGGGCGAATGGACTTTGCGAACCGAAAACATCCTCCAAACCATTGAAAATGAGCGAGATAGCCTTGCCCTCGTCCTTCTCGGAGGCGTGAACTACATGACCGGGCAGGTCTTCGATTTTGAAAAAATCACCCGTGCGGGCCACGCCGCTGGAGCCGTTGTCGGCTTCGACCTCGCCCACGCGGCGGGCAACGTGCCGCTCCGCCTGCACGACTGGGGGCCGGACTTCGCCTGCTGGTGCAGCTACAAATACCTCAACAGCGGCCCCGGCGGCCCCGGCGGCGTCTTCGTCCACGAGCGGCACGGCGAGCGGCCCGATCTCCCGCGCTTCGGCGGCTGGTGGGGCCACGACGAGGGCGAGCGGTTCCTGATGAAAAAAGGCTTCCGCCCGATGTCCGGCGCGGCGGGCTGGCAGTTGAGCAACGCGCAGATTTTCAGCTTCGCCGCCCACCTCGCCAGCCTCGAACTCTTCGACGAGGCGGGCATGGAAGCGCTGCGCGAGAAGGCCGTCAGGCTGGCCGCTTTTTTTGATTTCATCATTGAAAGCCATGCAAAAAGGCTCGGTTTGACGGAAATCAACCCGAAAAACGAGGCCGAGCGCGGCTGTCAAATCTCCCTGCTGACGGGGCCGAACGGCCGAGCCATCTTCCAGTTTTTAGAAGAAAACGGAGTCATGTGCGACTGGCGCGAGGCCCACCTCGCGGGCGCGGTGCCGGGCGCGGGCATCATCCGAATGGCCGCCGTGCCGCTCTACAACTCATTCGAGGACATCTGGCGGCTGGGCCGATTGCTCCAAGATTTCCATTGCCCCCCCTCCCATGATTGAGCTTCACGGCCTCCAATTCGAGCCTTTCATATCGAGAGAAGAAATCGCCGCCCGGGTCGCCGCCATCGGCGCCGCCCTCGCCGAGCGATTCGAGGGCGGTCGGCCGCCGGTTTTCGTCAGCATCTTGAGCGGCTCGTTCGTCTTCGCCAGCGACCTCATCCGCGCCGTCGACGGTGACCTCGAAATCACCTTCGTGAAACTGGCGAGCTACTCCGGCACCTCGTCGACGGGCGAAATCCAGACCGTGATGGGGCTTCAATCCGACCTCGCCGGACGCGATGTCGTCGTCATCGAGGACATCGTGGACACGGGCCGAACGCTCCACTTCTTCCTCCAAAAACTGAATGAAAAACAACCGGCCAGTGTCACCGTCGCCGCCCTTTTGGTCAAGCCGGATGCGCTGAAGTTCGACGTCAAAATCGAGCATGTCGGCTTCGAGATACCCGACAAGTTCGTCGTCGGCTACGGGCTGGACTATGACGGCCTCGGCCGAAACCTCCCCGATATTTTCCGGCTAAAAAACTGACAATCAGCGCGTTATGATTTGGACGGGCATCCTCTTCGGCATCCTTGTCGCCTACGTCGCGCTCTGCGCCCTGTTCTATTTCGGGCAGGATTTCTTCTTTTTCCGCCCCGAGAAACTGCCGCACTGGTTCACCTACCAATACCCCTTTCCCTTCGACGAGCGCACCTTCGAGATGGAGGACGGCGGCTCGGTCAACTGCCTGCACTTCAAAATCCCGAACGCGCGCGGCGTGGTCTTCTACATCAAGGGCAACTCGCGCTCGATAAAGGGCTGGGCCAAGTTCGCCCGCGACTTCATCGGCAAGGGCTTCGACTTTTTCATCATGGACTACCGGGGCTTCGGCAAGAGCCGCGGCCGACGCAGCGAGCGCATCCTCTACGACGACCTCCAACAGGTCTACCGGTCGCTCGCCGCCGAGTACGGAGAAGAAAGAATCACTCTTTACGGCCGCTCCCTCGGCAGCGGGCTGGCAGCGCGGACCGCTTCGTGGAACCGGCCCCGGATGCTCATCCTCGACAGCCCGTATTTCAGTTTTCTGGCGCACATCCGGCGGTACGCCTTCTTCCTACCACTTCGCTGGCTGCTGCGGTATCAAATCCGAACCGATCTTTTTTTCAAGAAAATCGAGTGCCCGGCCTTTGTCATCGTATCAAATCCGAACCGATCTTTTTTTCAAGAAAATCGAGTGTCCGGCCTTTGTCATCCACGGGAGGCGCGACCGGCTCATCCCCTTTTTCAACTCGGAAAAACTGAAAGAAAAATGGCCCGATAAAATCATCCTGCTGCCCGTCGCCCGGGCGGGCCACAACAACCTTCCGAAGTTTTCGGAGTACCACGACCTGCTCTACGACATCCTCGACGAACCGGAAACCTTCGCCGCCAGCCGCGCGTGTCAGCCGAGTTTTTGAACCATCTCCTCGACCGTCATCGGCACTTGTTCGCCGCTGGTCATGTTTTTCACTGCCAGTTTCCCGCTCGCCATTTCGCTCTCGCCGACGACCGCCACGAACTGCGCCCCGCGCCGGTTGGCATACTCCATTTGCTTTTTCAACTTGACAGGCTCCGGGTAAATTTCTGATGCGATGCCCGCCGACCGAATTTTTTGTAGACAAGAAAAAGCAAAGTCAAAAGTATCATCGTCAAAACTGACAAACAGCAGCCGCAGTGTCGCCGTCAGGTTTTCAGGAAAAATCCCCGCCTCTTCCATAACGTCGTAAATCCGGTCCGCCCCGAAGCTGATGCCGACGCCTGAGAGGCCGTCCACGCCGAACACGCCGGTCAGGTTGTCGTAGCGGCCACCGCCGCCGATGCTGCCCATCTTGATGTTTTTAGCCGAGACCTCGAAAATGCAGCCGGTGTAATACGTCAGCCCCCGGGCGAGGGTCGGGTCGAAAATGGCCACGTTTTCAAGGCCCGATTTTTCCAAAAAGGAGAAGACGCGGGCAAGCTCGTCCAGCCCTTTTTGTCCGACTTCGCTCGATGACAGGACGGGCCGAAGTTCTTCAAAACTCCCGGCCGAAAGGGCTTTTTCAATGACCGAAACTGCCGCCTCGCCGATGCCTCGTTCGGTCAATTCCTTCCGCACGCCATCCATCCCGATTTTATCGAGCTTGTCGACAGCGACGGTCATGTCGATGAACTTGTCGAGGACGCCAGCCGCCTCGGCGATGCCCTGCAAGACCTTCCGGTTGCTGATTTTGACGACCACGGGCAGCCCAAGCTTGGCGAACGCCTCATCATAGATTTTCACCAACTCGGCTTCGTAAACCAATGACTCTGAACCAATTACGTCAATATCGCATTGATAGAACTCCCGATAGCGCCCCCGCTGCGGCCGGTCTGCCCGCCAGACTGGCTGGATTTGATACCTTTTAAAAGGGAAGGCCAATTCTCGCTGGTTCATCACCACGAAGCGGGCGAAGGGCACCGTCAAGTCGTATCGGAGGCCACGTTTCGAGAGGTGTTTCACGAGTTTTTCCGAAGCCCGCTCGGAGAGGAGGTCGCCCGGCGCGTCCTTCATGAAGTCGCCGTTGTTCAGGATTTTGAACAGCAGGCGGTCGCCCTCCTCGCCGTACTTGCCGGTAAGGGTCGAGAGGTTTTCCATTGCCGGGGTCTCGAGCGGTTGGAAGCCGTACTTCTCAAAGACGGCGCGGATGGTGTTGAAGATGAAGTTGCGCTTGGCCACTTGCGCGGGGCCGAAGTCGCGCGTTCCCTCAGGGATGCCGGGCTTCATTTTTCAGAAGGTTTTTTTTCGGAAAACAATCAAATCGCCGCAGTGAACTGACGCAAAAACCGCACGTCGTTCTCGAACAGGAGCCGGATGTCGGGAATCTGAAACAGCCGCAGCGCCTGCCGCTCGATGCCCATGCCAAAGGCGAAGCCGCTGTATTTTTTGGAGTCGATGCCGCAGTTGTCGAGCACCTGCGGGTCGACCATCCCGCAGCCGAGGATTTCGAGCCAACCGGTTCCTTTCGAGAGTCGGGCCGTTTCCTCGGTCTCCGTTCCAATCCAGATGTCCATCTCTGCCGACGGTTCGGTGAAGGGGAAGAACGAGGGCCGCAGCCGAATTTTCGGCGCACCAAACATTTCCTCCGCAAAATATTGGAGCGTCAGTTTCATGTCGGCAAACGAAACATTCTCGTCCACATAAAGTCCCTCGACCTGGTGGAACTGTGCGTGCGACCTCGCCGAGATGGTCTCGTTGCGGTAGACGCGGCCCGGCGCGATGATTCGGATGGGCGGTTTCCGGGTCGTCATGACACGGCTCTGTACGTTGGAAGTGTGCGTCCGAAGAAGCATCGAGGTCGAGTTCTGGAGGTAGAACGTGTCCTGCATGTCGCGCGCCGGGTGGTCTTCGGGCGTGTTCATAGCGGTGAAGTTGTACCAGTCGTTGTCGATTTCCGGCCCGTCGGCGACCGAGAAGCCGAGCCGCCCGAATATCTCGACGATGCGCTGCATGACGATGGCGACCGGGTGGCGGCTGCCGAGGCCGAGCGGCTCTCCGGGCGCGGAGAGGTCGATTTTCGAGGCGGCGGCGCTGTCGGCACTCGCCTCGAACTGTTCTTTCAGTTGGGAGAACTTCTCCTCGGCTGCCGTTTTCAGGCGGTTGACTGCTTGGCCGAAGTCGCGTTTTTGTTCGCCGGGAATGCCGCCCATGAGGGCCATCGCGTCTTTAAGCAGGCCTTTTGTTCCGAGGTATTTGATTCGGAAAGCCTCCAGTTCGGCGGCGTTCGCCGGGTTTTCAGCCTCGACTTCGGCGAGCAGCGAGGCGATTTTTTCGAAAGGTTCGGACATGGTTTTTTCCCTGAAATCGGTCCCAAAAATTCGTGTCATCGGCAACTGAGGGAAATTCGTCCGCTCCGTTTTTGCCAAATTTGCGGCGCAAAACTGGCCTTTTTTCATGGAAATCATAGCGAAACACTTCCCCAATCTCTCCGCCGAACAGCTCGGGCAGTTCGCCCAGCTCGGCCCGCTCTACGAGGATTGGAACCAGAAAATCAACGTGATTTCCCGGAGGGACCTCGACAACCTCTACGACCGCCACATCCTGCACAGCCTCGCCATCGCCAAAGTTTTGGCACTGAAACCCGGCTCGAAAATCCTCGACCTCGGCACCGGCGGCGGCATCCCTGGCATCCCACTGGCCATCCTTTTGCCGGAAGTTGACTTCACGTTGATAGATGGAACGGGAAAGAAAATCACGGTTGTCAAAGCTGTCGCCGAGGCCCTAGGCCTAAAAAACGTGCAGGCCCTACACGCAAGGGCGGAGGACCTGCCGACAAAACAAGCGTTCGATTTTGTGGTCACCCGAGGCGTCGCGCCGCTCGCGCAACTGCTCCTCTGGTCGCGGCCACTTTTGAAACGGGAACACCGGCACGCCTTGCCCAACGGCATCCTGGCCCTCAAAGGCGGCGACTTGAAAGCCGAGCTTTCTGCACTGCCGGGTGGCCTAAAACGGGCGGGCATGACGACCGAGGTGTTCCCAGTTTCAAAGTTTTTCCACGAGCCGATTTTCGACGACAAGTGGGTGGTCTACGTCCAGGGGTGAGCCGTTTCGTGTAATCGGTATTCGGGGCGTTTTCAGTTGGGGATGGAGAGCGAAGGCAGGGGCAATACAGGGCTTTTCACCGGGCAGTCGAGCCACCCGGCTCTTTCAAAAACTGGAAGGGCGTAGGCCTTCACAGCCTCCTTTTTCCTTTCAAAACAAGCCTTCTTCGGCTGAAACTCGATTGCCTCCATTTGGCTGGGGCTGAACGAAAGCCCCCAAGTCGCAACCAGAAGGAGGGCGAGAAGGAGTAGTTTGTGGCAAGTCATTTCGGCAGAGCTATTATCGTTAGTCGTTGAAAATCAATCATTTGGAGGGGCGTCGGCCGGGCGGTCTGGGGGTCGCCCGGCCGATTGATTGCCTATTTGTCGAAACGGTCGAGGCGGTACCGCTCAATCATTCCAATCAATTTCTCCGCATAGGTTCGGTCGGTCGCGTAACCGAGGGCTTTCAGGCCATAGGCCCATTGCTGATAGTCGCGGCCGTACTTGTGCAGCCGCTGGTAATGGCCGCTCGACAGGAGCCGCGAGTGCTCGCGCCAACTTTCCCACGCGGAGCCGTACTTGCGAAAAAAGTCCTTGTGATGGTCGTCGGTCATGTTCGTGCAGTGGCCTTTCGGGCATTTTTTCGAGAAGCACTTCATGCCGAAATGGTTGTTGTTGCGTTGCGCTAGCTTGCTCAAACCAGCGCGGCTCTCGACCAGCCCCTGCGCCAGCCCGATGCTCGCCGGGATGCCGTACTTCTCCATCTCGGCGCGTGCGATGCCTGAATATTTTTCGATGTAGTCGTTGGCCTGCGCCTCAGTGAGCTGGCCGGCGGCGATGGGTGCTGCCTCGTTTCCGCCGACGCCGAGGATGCCCGACCAATTGGTTTTCTTGGCGGCCGGCTGCCCGGCGCGGCTGCCCGAATAGGAAAATTCGGAGGGCGGATAGTCGTCGCCGATGCGCTGCCCTTCGGGGCGGAGGAGGCTGAAGACCGGCCCCGCCAGCCTCGACACGAATACCGACTCCTTATAGAATAGGATGAAGGCGCAAGCTCCGAGCATCGCCGCTTGCCGCACCGCCCGTCGCTCGAAAACGTGCAGCGTTTTCCTGTGGAACTGGAATTTGAGGGCCGTCCAAAGCCGCGTCCACTTCCCGCGCAGGTTGCGGAAAAAGCGGCCGATGCCCAGTTCCTCGCCGGGCCGGTGAGCGGCGCGGAACATGGTCTTTTCTTGTCCCCGGCCGGAGGATTCACGGCCGTTCCCTTGCTGTCTGTTTTCGCGGGCGCCGCCTGTGGCGAGCGGGGAAGAAGAATGGTGCATGATTTAGTGGATTGAAAATGTGAGGAGCTTTCTCGCCGGGTGAGCTGCCCGGTTCGATGTTTGATTTCTGGGAGCAAATTTGAACACGAAATGTTTTTTAAAACAAATTATTTTGGTAAAATTTTTAGAAAAAGTTTTGAATCGCCATTTTTGACGTGCCGCCTATTTTTGGAACGGCAAGCTGTTTTTTGCTAAAACAAGTTCTTTTTGCATCATTTTTTTAACAAAAGGCTCCTTTTGGCCACTCTTTGTCGGCCATCCGAAGTGCGACAAAGCATGAGATGGACTTTTTTTGTGTCTAAAAAATACACAAAAAAAGGCCGACCTTTCGGGCCGACCTTTTTTTAAAACCGTTTTGAAAATTTCGTGGGTGAGACATTGACATGAGCTGTAGTCAGTGCCGCCCGGCGACGTAGTACATCTCGATGTCGCCTTTGTTCTTCGCCGAAATCTTGCCTCGGCTCTCGAACTTGAACAAGTATTTCGACAGCGACTGCGTCGCCTCGCTGACGTTGACGCGGCCCGGCTCGCAGGCCTGTTCGAGTCGGGCAGCCATGTTGACGGTGTCGCCCCAGATGTCGTAGGCAAATTTTTTCGCGCCGACCACGCCGGCCACGACCGGGCCCGTGTGGATGCCGACGCGGGCCTCGAAAAAGGGAAGGCCGCGCTGCTGGCGTTCCAATTTGAGGTGGGCAAGGAACTCCTGCATTTCGACGGCGGCCTTGATCATGTCGTCGGGCAGCGTGTTCCGGTCGGAAAGGCCGCTGGCAGCGAGGTAAGCGTCGCCGATGGTCTTGATTTTCTCTATATTATATTGAGAGATGATGTTGTCGAACTGGCGGAAGCAGTAGTCCAGCTCCTCGACCAGGGCCTCCGGCGAGAGCCGCTCGGCCACGTTGGTGAAGTTGACGAAATCGACCAGCATGACCGTCGCCTGGTCATAGCGGCGGGCGGCGGCGCGCCCCTCGGTGCGAAGCTCAGCGGCGATGGCTGGTGGGAGGATGTTCAACAAGAGGTTGTCGCTGCGCTCGCGCTCGGCCTCGATGAGCTTGTTCTTTTGTTCGAGGGTCTCGGAGGCCTTCTTTTTCGAGCGGTATCGGGCGTAAAAAAGCGCGGCCAAGAGGATGACAAAGCCCGAGACCAGCAACAGGATGTTCCGCAAATATTCGGACTTCCGCTGCTCGAGCTTGCCGGTTGCGACGGTCAGCTCGAGCTGTTTTTTCACCGCCAGCTCGCGCGAAAGCAGGAGGGAGTCGGCAATCTGTTCCTTCGTCAGCTCGGCAATCATTTGCTGGTGGCTCGACGAGAGGGAGTCGAGGCTCTTCTTTTGCTCGGTCAGGTCGGCGACCTGCTCCTCTTTAGTGGAGATGATTTTCTCGGTCTCGGCCCTTGTCTTTTGAAGCTCCTCCGTCGTTTTCGAGAAGCCCGTCTGCAGCCGGTCGCGCTCGGCGACGAGGGTGGCGATGTCCTGCGTGAGCTGTTTCTTCTCGGCGTCGAGGCGGAGCTTTTCCTGTTCGAGCCGCTCGCGGATGGCGGCGTACTTCTTTTGTGGAGGCGCCGGGCGAGCCTTTTTGCAAGATCTCCACGGCCTGCTGGCTGAAGTCGTAGGCACCTTTGAAATCCCGGTTCTTGACCGATATCTCGCCCAGCTTGTCGAGGCAGTCGAGCACCGGCTCGGTCCCGGCGGCGCCCGCGGCCTTGCCGACGGTCACGCCCATTTTGTAGCGGACGGCCGCGGCGGTGAAATCCCGTAGCCGCCAGTAGCCTTCGCCGTGGAAAAAACGGGCCTCTGCCTCGAGCGCCTTGTCGCCGGCCTCCGACGCAAAACCAGCGCCCCGGTTGGCAAACTCGGTAGCCTTCGACGGATTGGTGCCGAGGTACTTTTCGGCAATCTGGATGCATAGCCGGGCCTTCCGCGACTTGTCGGTCTCGGCGGCCATCCGGTTTTCAAGCTCGGTGACGGATTGGCTTTGCGACGCAAAAGGCAAGAGGCAAAGGGCAAAAAACAGGAGTCGACGCATGAGCGGTCAAAATTTTGAAAAGCGATGGGGCCAACGGCGAAAGTAGGCAGGCCGCCGAACGCCGATGCCTTCACAGGTCGCCGAGTTGCGGGCGCAAAACGATGTCCTCGACGACGGCCGAGGGCGAAAGGTTGAACGCCGCCCAGACCATGTCAGCAATGTCGCGGGCCTGCATCAGCCTTTCCTCGGGCAGCTCGACGCCGCGCCACGAATCCGACCAGGTCGCGCCGGGCAGGACGGCGGTCACTTTGATGCCGCGTGGCTTCAGCTCCTCGCGCAGGTTTTTGGAGAAACCGAGGAGGGCGAACTTCGAGATGGAATAGGAGCCGCCGCCCGGATAGGCCATCAAGCTGGCGACACTGCAAATGTTGAAAACATGGCGCGGTGGGCGGGCGGCGAGGAGGCTGCGCGTCAGTTCATAGGCACTCAAGAGGTTGACCTGCAGGAGCTTTTCGAGGCGGCCGTCGGGTTCGTCGCTCACGTTGCCGGGCAGGTAGACACCGGCGTTGTTTATCAAAACGGCTGTCGAAGGGGCGGTTTTTTCTACGAAACGGGCGAAGGCGGCCACGTCCTCCTTCTTCCCGAAATCGGCTGCGAGGGTGTGGACGCGGTTCGCGGCCGCCGATTCGAGCGAGGTCCTCAGCTCAAAAAGGTCGGCCTCCGAGCGGGCGCAGGCGACAATGTCGAAACCCTCGCGGACGAACCGTTCGGCCATCGCGCGGCCCAGCCCCTTCGTCGCGCCGGTGATGACGGCAACCGGGTTTTCAGCCATTTTCTCAAGTTGGGAAATTTAAAAAGCGGGCCTTCGAGGTCTTCTCAAAAAGGGAGAGCGACTCCAGAAAGGCCAGCCGCCCGAGCAAGGCCCATGGCCCGGCGTGGAGCAGGAAATCGTACCAGTCGATTGGCTTCATGCCGATGGCTCCACCGTCTATCCAGCGCAATTTCCCCCAAATATGTGGCTCGGGGAAAAAGGGCGCGAGGCCAAGTGTCGCGCAGAGCAGGCAGACCCAAAACCACGAATTCACCAGCGTTTTCATAGAAAAATGGCCGGTTCAGCCAGATCAGCGTTGGTTCATGCTTGCCAAAAACTCGTCGTTCGACTGTGTGTGCCGCATATGCTTGAGCAGGAACTCGATGGCCTCGTCGGGCTTCATGTCGGCAAGGTGGTTGCGCAGGATGAACATCCGTTGCAGCGTGTCTTTGTCCATGAGCAGGTCCTCGCGGCGGGTGCTCGATTTGGTCAGGTCGATGCTCGGATAGATTCGCTTGTTGGAGAGGTTGCGGTCGAGCTGCAACTCCATGTTGCCCGTGCCCTTGAACTCCTCGAAGATGACGCCGTCCATTTTCGAGCCGGTATCGACGAGGGCGGTGGCAAGGATGGTCAGCGAGCCGCCGTTCTCGATTTTGCGGGCCGCGCCGAAGAATTTTTTGGGCTTGTGCAGCGCGTTCGCCTCGACGCCGCCCGACAAGACCTTGCCCGAGGCGGGCGCGACGGTGTTGTAGGCCCGCGCCAGGCGGGTGATGGAGTCGAGCAAAATGACCACATCATGGCCGCACTCGACCATGCGTTTCGCCTTTTCCAAAACGATGTTGGCCACCCGGACGTGGTTGTCAGCTTGTTCGTCGAAGGTCGAGGAGACGACCTCGGCATTGACCGAGCGCTTCATGTCCGTCACCTCCTCCGGCCGCTCGTCGACGAGCAGGACAATGAGGTAGGCCTCCGGGTGGTTGCGCGAGATGGCGTTGGCGATGTCCTTCAGGAGGAAGGTCTTACCGGTTTTCGGCTGCGCGACGATGAGGCCGCGCTGGCCCTTCCCAATGGGGGCGAAAAGCTCGATCATCCTGTTGCCATAGTCGCGGCCATTGGACGAGGTGAGCAGGTTGAATTTTTCCGTCGGGAAGAGCGGCGTGAGGTACTCAAACGGCACTCGGTCTTTCACGTCCTTCGGGTCGAGGCCGTTGATGGAGCTGACTTTGAGGAGGGCGAAATACTTCTCGCCCTCTTTCGGCGGGCGGACGGCGCCCTTCACGGTGTCGCCCGTTTTGAGGCTGAAAAGTTTGATCTGAGAGGGCGAGACGTAGATGTCGTCAGGCGAGGTGAGGTAGTTGTAGTCGGCCGAGCGGAGGAAGCCGAAACCGTCAGGCATCATTTCGAGGACGCCCTCGCCCTCAACGATTCCGTCGAGTTCGACATCAAATCTTTCACCTTTGATAGAGGGCATCTCCTCGGAAGGCTCCATCTGGCGGGGCCTGTCGTCAAAGTCGCCGCCACCGCGACGGCGGTTTTGATAGTATTCGTCGTCGTCTTCCTCGCCGCCGCCGTTCTGTTGGCCGCCGCGCGATTGATAGAAATCGTCGTCGTCGTCGTCGGCCCGGCGGACGTTGCGGCCTGCCCCAGCCGGGACTTTCCGGCGGCGGTCGTCCTCGCGAACGGCGACGCTGCGGCGTTCGGCGGGTTCTTCGCGCTCGGCTACGCGCTCGGCCCCCGAGTTTTCGGGCTGGGCGACGATGGCCGGTTTTTTCACCACGAACCGGCGGTTGCCTGGCTGGCCGGGTTCTTCTGCCGGTTGCTCAACCGTGGTGGCAATCGGCTCGGTTGGCTCGGCCGGCTCGGCTGCTACCGGCACTGGGGCGGTCTTTTTCGCAGCAATACGCTTCTGGATTTTCTGCCCGGCGGCCTTCGCGGCGGGTTCGGCGGCGGGCGAGCCGTTGGCCTCTGCCACCGGCTCGGCCTGGGGCCGTTTTTTAACATCGGCGGCGGTTTTGAGGCCCTGGTTGGCGAGGGCCTGCTCGTCGAGGATTTTGTAGATGAGGTCCTGTTTGGTGAGTTTCGCGCTGTTCTTGATGCCGAGCGCGGCGGCGATTTCCTTAAGTTCAGGCACCAGCTTGTCTGAAAGCTGAATAATGTCGTACATGGTAGAGGTGGGAAAAAGTAAATGCGTTTCTCATCGCGCCGGGCGGGCGCAGGATGCTTGTGTTGTTGGTCTTGCTCGGAAAATTTGGACGAGGCTTTGTTGAACGATGTGAGCCGAAACCGTTCTCAAAACGGGCTTCTCGCGACGGTCGGCGGGCTTCTCGGGTGGAGAATTTTTCTGTAAAATCTTGGACTTGTTTCGTGAACCTGACGGCCTTTTGGCTTCTGCCAACGGCCTTGCGCCAGCGGTTTCGCAGACGTTGCGTTCAGCGGTTTTCGGTCGAAAAAAACAGGGGATTTTTCACAGCCGGTCTTCCGGAATGGGCGGGGCCAACGAGGAATCGATGCGGCAAATGTAATTGGGCTTTTTAATTTCAAGTATCATTGCCCGCTTTTTGCGGTCAATTTTTTGCCTGAAAGCCCGTCCCGGTACGTGGCCTTTTGAACGAGAGAGAGGCCGAAAATGTTGCCAGCCCTTGCGCCGACCCCGGGCGAGAGTTGTTTTTTGAAATTGTGTAAAAAGTTAAAAGCCAAAGGCTTGAACGAGATTTGACCTAAAAGAGTCCACCGAAAATGCTTCAAGTAAAAGTCATCCGCGAGGAGAAGCGGCGCGTCCTTGCTGGTCTGCGAAAGCGCAATTGGTCGAACGACGACCTCAAAGTTGTTGACAAGATTCTAAAGGCCGACGATGCCCGCCGCGCCGCGCAAAAGCTCCTCGACGACACCCTCGCCGAGCAGAACCGCCTCTCCAGGCTCATCGGCCAGGCGATGGCGCAGGGCAAGAAGGACGAGGCCGAAAGCATGAAGGCACAGGTCGCCTCGCTCAAGGAAAAGTCGCGCGTCTACGAGGAGGAGAAAACCGCTGCCGGGTACGAGCTGGAAGGCTTCCTGCTCTCCGTCCCGAACGTGCCGCACAAGTCGGTGCCAGAGGGGAAGACGCCCGACGACAACCTCGTCTTCAAAAGCTGGGACAAGCCCCTGCCCGTCCTCCCCGAAGGCTCGGTGCCGCACTGGGATTTGGCCAAAAAATACAACCTCTTCGACCTCGAACTCGGCGTGAAACTGACCGGCTCGGGCTTCCCCGTTTATCGCGGCAAGGGCGCGAGATTGCAGCGCGCCCTCATCAACTTCTTCCTCGACGAGGCGGTGAAGGCAGGTTTCGAGGAAATCGAGCCGCCCCTTTTGGTCAACGCCGACTCCGCCCGTGGCACCGGCCAACTGCCCGACAAGGAGGGCCAGATGTACTTCGCCGAGCGCGACGGCCTCTATCTCATCCCGACCTCGGAGGTGCCGGTGACGAACATCCTGCGCGGAGAAATCCTCGACGAAAAACAGTTCCCCATTAAGATGACGGCCTACACGCCCTGCTTCCGCCGCGAAGCGGGCGCGTGGGGCGCGCACGTACGGGGGCTGAACCGGGTGCACCAGTTCGACAAGGTGGAGATCGTCGTCTTCGAGCACCCCGAACGCTCGCACAAGACGCACCAGTGGATGATTCGCCACGTCTCCAAGCTCATGGACAAGCTCGAGCTGCCCTACCGGATCCTTCGGCTCTGCGGCGGCGACATGGGCTTCGCCTCGGCCGTGACCTACGACTTCGAGGTCTGGTCGGCGGCGCAGGGGCGGTGGCTGGAGGTGTCGTCGGTCTCCAATTTCGAGACCTTTCAGAGCAACCGCGCCCAAATCCGGTTCCGCGACTCTTCGGGCAACATCCAGTTGGCGCACACGCTCAACGGCTCGGCGCTCGCGCTGGCCCGGATCGTCGCCGCGCTTTTGGAGAACAACCAGACGCCGGAGGGCATCCGCCTGCCGAAAGTGCTGAGGAAATACGCAGGGTTTGACATGATTTGACATGACCTTTCCGACTGATGAAGAATGCCAACCCATTGATTGTCAATGCGTTGGCATTCTTTTTTGAAACAAAACATCTTCAAAAAAAATGAACCAGTCGCCCCCCTTGCCTGCCGAAGCTTCAGCGAAGGCGGGCCATCAGCCGCCCAAAAAACGCCGCTCCGTCCGCCGAAAGATCTTGTTCGGCTCGCTCATCGCGATCGGCGGGACGGTCGTTTTGCTGGTGGTTGTCGCCGCATTCTTCTCGCGGCAGGTGACGAAGCGCGTCCTCACCCAAGTCGGCAAGAATCTGAAAACCGAGCTGAAAATGGCAGACGCCGACCTCTCGCTCCTCCGCTATTTCCCCGACGCGACGGTCACGTTCCAAAACGTGCGTGCAAAGGATTTCTTCGGAAAAGAGCTGCTGCGAGCGGGCGAGGTCTCTTTCCGTTTTTCGCTGATGAGCCTTTTTGGCAGCACCATCGAGGTGCGCTCGGTCGTGCTGCGCGATGGCGTGCTGCGCATCAACTACGACCGGCAGGGGCGGCCCAACTACGACATCTTCAAAGAAACGAGCCGAAAACCGACCGCCGACAACGCCGCCATCGACCTATCCCTCGCCGAGTGGCACGACCTGCTGGTTGATTATTCTGACGAACAATCGAGGCAATCCGCCCGGTTTTTGGTCAAAAACGCAACGTTCGCGGGCAATTTCTCGGCTAAGCGGTTCAACCTTGACACCCGCGCCGACTTCACCAGCCAGTTCGTCGACCTCGACGGCGACCGCTTCCTCGTCGAGCAGCCGATGGGCTGGGACGCGGCCGTCGCCGTCGATTTGCAGAAAAACGCCTGGGTCTTGAAGAAGACCGAGCTGTCGGTCGGCGACAACGTCCTCTCGCTCGACGGCGCTGTCGTCCGCGAGGCCGACGCGGCAAACATGAACCTCCGCTTCTCTTCGAAAGAGGGCGACGTTAGCATCCTTTTCAGCCTCCTGCCCGCATCGCTGGCGAGCTATTTCAAGGATTTTTCGAGCACCGGCAAGTACACCTTCGCCGGTTTTGTTCACGGAAAAAACAAGCCCGGTCGCCGCCCGAACTGCGCCGTCGACTTCTCACTACGCGACGGCGAAATCACCAGCTCGAAACTTTACAAGCCGCTCGAGAAGGTGAGCTTCAAGGCCCGCGTCGAGACCGCGCCAGGCGAACCGGGCCGGTTCTCAGTGGAAAACTTCGCGGCAAGTTTCGACGGCGAACCGATCAGCCTCCGGCTCGAAGTGACCGATTTCGACGACCCCGAGGTTGATTTTTCCTGCTCGGGCGCGCTGCCGCTCGAGGCCGGTTTCGGGCTTTTCGACGAGCCGAAAATCACGGAGGGCAGCGGTCGAATCGTCTGCAAGTCGTTGATTGTCACAGGAAAATACAAGAACATGACCTCGATGAGCGGCATCGCGGCGGTGCAAACGGGCGGCGTGGTCGAGTTTGACAAGGCGGCCGTCAAGTTCAACGGAGCTTGGATTGAGGCCCCGCGCGGCCGCGTTCGACTGGCCGGCGACATCCTCTCGCTCGACACCATCGAATTGAAAATCAAGTCGAGCGACCTGGCCTTCAGCGGCGAGTTCCACCATTTTCTGCCCGCCATTTTTGCCGATTCGGCGAACACAGAGAAGGCGGCGACGCAGTTTTTCGCCAATCTCACTTCCCAAAATCTGGACGTCGACGAGCTTTTGGCCATCAACTCCGTCGAGCAAAACGTGCGCAGCGGCTCAATTGAAAAGTGGCAGGCCGATTCTTTTAAAACAGAGAAGAACCTCACCCGGCAGCGGCTGACCGACCTGTTGGTCGGCACGTTTGAGGCGCGGATTGCCAACTTGAACTACAAGAAAATCGACGCGAAAAACTTCACCGGCCAGCTCGGCTTCAACCACAACGACCTGCGAATCGCCGGCGACGTGGAGGCCATGCGCGGCTCGCTGCACCTCGAAGGAAATGCTTTTTTCGAGGAAAAACCCCGGCTGAAGGCCCGAATCACTTGCAAAAACCTCGACTTGCAGGAGGCTTTGCGGCAATGCGACAACTTCGGGCAAGAGACGATTCTCGACAAAAACCTGCGCGGCCGCCTCGACGGGCGCGTCGCCGTCAATGCATTTTGGACGGCCGACGGCGACTTCGACATGAAAAAACTGCGCGTACTCGCCGACCTCAACGGCCGCGACGGCGAGCTGGTCGACCTCCCGATGCTGCGCGATTTCTCGAAGTTCATCCACGTCGAGGACCTCGAAAGGGTCAAGTTCACGCAGATGCAGAACTTCATCGAGGTGCGCGACCGGACGGTTTTCATCCCCGTGATGTTCCTCCAGTCGAACGCCTGCAATCTGACGGTGAGCGGCAAGCAGGATTTTGACGACAACATGGACTACAATTTCAAGGTCAACGCCGGGCAGGTCTTGCTCAACAAGGTGAAGAAGCACGACAAGTCGCTCGACCCGCTGCCGGAGAAGAACGGGCTTTTCAACCTCTACTACTCGATGTGTTGCAAGCTCGAAAACTACGAGGTTCGGCGAGACAAGCGGGGGGTGAAAGAGGCGTTCGAGAAGAGCGAGGCGCGGCGGAAAATCATCGCGGCCGCGCTCGAGGCCGAGTTTCGGGGCATTGACGTAGCGATGCCGACGACCTACAATTTCCAGGCGGCGGCGGTCAAAACGGGCGCGGGCGACTGACGAATTGATTCCCTTTTTCGGAGAAACGCCACGGCCAAAAAGCCGACTCGCCCGCAAACTCGCAGCCGACTCGGGGTGAGGCAACTATCTGGCTTTCAACCACTTGCGAGCCGATGTCTTCAATCCAGACGGGGCTTTTTGAATCCAAAAGGCTGGCTCCCGAAAGCGATGTTTTCAACCCAAGCGCCATCCCGACTGAGCCGGGGCCAGCTGTCAGCTCGGGCTTGATTTTGGAAAAACGCCGCCGCCCGAGCATCGCCTCCACCCCCTCGACCGGCTCGACGGCGCGGATGAGCACCGCGTGGGCCATGCCCTCTTCGCCGGTCACCACGTTGAACAGGTGGTGGATTCCATAACATAGATAGATGTAGGCCACGCCGCCCTCGGCGAACATGACCTCTGTGCGCGGCGTGCGGCGGTTTTTGTAGGCGTGGCAGGCGCTGTCGTCGGGCGCCCGGTATGCCTCGGCCTCGACGATTCGGCCGCTCGTCCGAACGCCGTCGAACTCGGTGACGAGGAGCTTTCCGAGCAGCTCGCGAGCGACGAGAAGCGGGTCGGTACGGCGGTAGAAGTCGGCAGAGAGGCGGTCCTTCATGTTAGTTTTGCCAAAAATCGGAGCAATAATGGCATTGATTTTCAAGAAGTCCGGCCCATTCGACGAGGTTTTCGGCTGCTGGGAAATTGAGGAGACGGAAGATTTCTTTCTCGAAAGACTGGCCCTCTCGGCCGCCGAGCGGGAGGAGCTTTCCAGAATCCGAGGCGCACGGCGGCTAGAATGGCTTACCGGAAGGCTGTTGCTCCATGAAATTTCGGGTGAAAAAGAGCGGCTCAAAATCGAGAAGACGGCTGCCGGCTGCCCTTTTTGGCCGGAGGCTGAAAACAGGCCCATTTCCATCAGTCATTCGGCCGGGAAACTCGCGGCGGCAATCGTCGGAGAGGAGCGCGTGGGCATTGACTGTCAAGTGTTTACGGAGAAAATCGGCCGTGTCGCGCACAAGTTTTTGGGAGAAAAAGAGCTGGCCGAGAACGAGCCGGGCATTGAGTTTTTCCATCAAATCTGGTCAGCGAAAGAGGCCATGTTCAAGGCTTGGGGCGCGGGCGGCGTGGATTTCCGTCGGCACCTTTCGGTTGGAAAAATCGAGGCCGGCCGGGCCGTCGGTCGGTTGGAGCGGCTCGATGCGCAAATGAGCTTCGACCTCTTTTTTGAAAAACTCCGGCTGGGCGAAAACGACTTCATGCTGGCCCGGGCGGTCGAAAATTTGGTCTGAAAAGCGGACTATCCGGGCTTCACAAAACTTTAATTGGCCCAAACCCGGCCCCACCGACCGCCGCTGGGCAGCGTTTCTATCTTTGTCGCCTCTTTCCCGAATCGGGTCAGAACCCTTCTTTCACAGCAAAAACGAGTGTTTTTCAATGAAAAAACAGCTTCTTCTCTTTCTCCTCCTGACAAGTTTGACGGCCGTCGGAACAGCGCAGAACGGCACCATCGAGGTCGTCGGCAAGGTCTTCGGCTGTCAGCCGACGGACTCCATTCGCCTATTTGAGAGCGACGGTCTGCAGAAAATCCAAATCGCCTCGGCGGCCCGGACGGCACCCGACAGCTTCTACCACCTGCGCATCCCGGCCCCGTCGACGAACCGCTTCTACTTCTTCGGCCTGACCGAAAACCTCGGCAAGAACTTCCTCCTCGGCAAAGAGCCGATCGTGACCATCTGGGCCGGTTGCGCCAACATCGACAAGGCGCGGACGGTCGGCTCGCCCATCAACGAGGGCCTCGAAAAGGTGCAAAAACGCCTCGACTCGAACAAGGAGGAGTCCGCAGCCCTCCTCCAAAAGAGCCGCGCCTGCACCGACGACGTCTGCAAAAAACAGGCGGCCGCCGACCTCAAAAAGGTGGACGAGAAGAAGCGGAAGCTGCTCGATTCTCTGAAGGGAGCCAACCCGGTGCTTTTCCGCCTCGCCGCCTTGAACACCTATTATAATGCCGACGCGACGGAGGGCAAGAAGTACAACCAAGAGCGCGAGTATTTTGCCAAGGAATATTTCAAGCAGGTCGACTTCGCCGACGTCGCTTGGAACGACCAGCCCGCCGTCTTCGACGCCTTCCAGTCCTACTCGAACGCGCTCATCAACTTCGGCTTTCAGGACGCGGAGGCGACGGCCCTCATCCAAGAGCAGCTGGCCAAGTTCCCGCAGGGGTCGAAGGCCTACAAAAACGCGCTGGCCGGGACGGTCATCGGCCTGTCGAACACCAACAAGCTCAACGTCTGCGAGGGCTTTTTGAACGACTACGTCACGAAGTTCAACGCGCTCAACTCGGCGACCATCAGCCGCATCAAGTTCCAGATAAACCAGTCTCGCACGTCGCTCATCGGGGCCGAGGCCCCCGATTTCACGATGAACACGACGGAGGACAAACCGCTGAGTCTCAAGCAGTTGCGCGGCAAGGTGCTGCTCGTCGACTTCTGGGCGAGCTGGTGCGGCCCCTGCCGGAAGGAGAACCCGAACGTCGTGGCGGCCTACCAAAAATTCAAGGACCGGGGCTTCGACATCCTCGGCGTGAGCCTCGACTCGAACAAGGACCGCTGGCTCGACGCCATCAAGGCCGACAACCTCACCTGGCCGCACGTCTGTGACCTGCGCGGCTGGCAGAACCAAGCAGCGCAGCTCTACTCGGTCACGAGCATCCCACAGAACGTGCTGCTCGACAAGGAGGGGAAGATCCTCGCCCGCAACCTGCGCGGCGACCAGTTGGAGCAGAAACTGGCCGAGGTTTTCAAGTGAGCTTGATTGTCAAAATCAAAAATGAAGGGCGTCCCGGTTTCGGCGACGCCCTTCCTTTTTTTGCACAACTCGTTGATTGACAGTTCAAAACCGGTTCTTCCACATCATGCTCTCCATAGGCCGCTCGCTCCGGCCGGTGTACTTCGCGGAGGCCTTCCGGTTGTAGAAGTTCTCGATTTCGCCCTCGACTTTGAAGTAGATCAACTGCCCGATGGGCATCCCCGCGTAGACCCGGACAGGCTGGACACAGCTCAATTCGAGCGTCCAGTAGTTGCAAAAACCGACATCGCCCTTCCCAGCCGTTGCGTGGATGTCGATGCCGAGGCGACCCACCGAGCTTTTTCCCTCCAAAAACGGCACGGTCGAGTGCGTCTCGGTGTACTCCTCCGTCACGCCGAGGTAGAGGGTGCCGGGCTGGAGGACGTAGCCCTCCTTCGGGATCTCGAAATGGTCGACGTGGTTGTGCTTCCGCGCGTCGAGCACCCGGTTTTGATATACGGCCAGATGTCGGCCGAGGTGGACGTCGTAGCTGTTCGTCCCGAGGCAGTCGGGGCGGAAAGGGTCAATCAAAATCTCGCCCGAGGCGATGGCAGCGAGGATGTTCTTGTCGGTCAAAATCATTGAAAACCGGGCGTTTTGCTATGAAACGGGGGCAAAACTACCCGAATTGGCGGCGTGGCCAACCTATTTCCACAAGCATCACTCGACTGTCAGGTAGGGCAAAATCAAGTCGAACCAATCCGCCCGAATGGCGCGGACGGCCCGCAAATCATCCAGTTTTTTGAACGGCCCATGGCTTTCTCGATAGGCGACGATGGCTTCGGAAAGCCGCCTGTCGAAGTACGGGTGCGGGGCAAATTCCTCTGCCTTCGCCGTGTTTAGGTTGATTTTGTGGTAGACTGG
The DNA here is from genome assembly GCA_044227705.1 of Saprospiraceae bacterium. Lineage (GTDB taxonomy): Bacteria > Bacteroidota > Bacteroidia > Chitinophagales > Saprospiraceae > JANOQP01. Next base: position 4,871 of record JBGAWE010000012.1, on the reverse strand, counting down.
CGACCCCAAAATCAGGAAGGGCCTGATTTTCTGAAAGGTGCTGTCAGGCAGTCCGCGCGTCTCGGCGACCTGCTCGATTTTGAAAAAGCCGCCGAGCGCGTCCCTGAATTTCAGGATTTTGGCGGAGTAGAATTCTCCAACTCCTGGCAGTTGCTTCCAGTCGGAAGCCGTCGCTTTGTTGATGTCGATGTTGGTCGAGACGGGCTTCGGCTTGCTGTAAATCGGCGGGCCATCGAGCTTGCTCGGCGGCTTTGAGCCGTCGGCGATTGGCGGTCCGACAGGCGGTTTTTCGGGCAATTCGATGAAGGGCAGCAGCCGCTCAAAATCGGCCGGGGCGAGGGTGTAAATCCTCGAAAAGTCCTCCTTTTTGCGAAAAACGCCTCCTTTTGAGCGGTAATTGAGAATGGATTGGGCCGTCCGATCGCTCAAACCGAGCCGCTGGAAGTCCTCGAACGAGGCGGTGTTCGGGTCGAATTTGAAGTTTTCGACTGGCCTTTTTTCTCCCTTTTTTGAAAACCCGGCGACGTCGTTTTCCCGTCCGCCGATGGCGATGAAAGGCCGCAACCGCTCGAAATCGGCGGCGGCAAGGCCGTAGATTTTTTGAAAATCACCCGGTTCGCGGAAGCGGCCGCCCTTTTCCCGGTAGTTGCAAATCCGATTGGCGATGCCGAGCGGCAGACCGAGACGGGTGAAATCGTCGGCCGTCGCTCGGTTCGGGTCGAAGGGGAAAAGCTCGGATTTGCCCGCACCGCCCAACGACGCAAAATCCGGCGACCGCTCGCCGAGCGATTTTTGGAAGGCAAGAATTTCGATTTGGAAATCGCGGAAGTCTGTCGCCTCGCCAGCCAGCCACCGGGCGGCGAACGAGGGCAGCACCAACAAGCAAAGGCTCATCAGCGAGAGACAGAAGATGCCGTTGCGCTCCTCGCGCGAAAAGAGGAGGAGCTTCGGCAGGGGGGCCGGTTTTCTCATGTCGAATAGTGTGGTTTGGGTGCCGACCTGGTCAGCGACTAGCTGTTGTCAGAACAAAAATATCTGGCAGTGAGAAAACCGTTTCTACTTCAAAAAAATAGTTTTTAAATCAAATTGTCGAAAAAGTAGTGCATTAAGCAGAACGAATGTCCGTAAAAGCTGCGTTTTACAGATTCGTTTGAAAGGCCCCCTCCTTTCTCAAATCGTGGCACTCGATGTTGAGGCGGGCGCATTCCTCCGACCATTTTTTGATTTTGAAGAAGCTGTTCGAGCCGTCGAAAATGAACGCGCGGCAAGGGAAGCGGGCCATCGCTTCCTCGATTTTGAGCGGCGGGTTTTTTCGGAAAAGGATGAAATCGACCGGAATTGGCTCGCTCTCGGCCGGACCGGGCAGCTTGGTTTCTGGGCCGACGACGACCATTTTTTTCTCGAAAAACTGGGCGAACGGCGGCGCGTAAAAAAGGTTGGCCGTCTGAAAACTCGTGTCCGTTTCCCAAAAAACGGAGGTCGCACCGAGCCGTGCGAGTTTGCCGGTGGAGAAGGCGAGGTCTTTTTCGGAAAGGGTGTCGGTGAGGGAGACGAGCTTTTCGCCCGATTGAAAATCGACGAGGCTTCCGCCGGAAATGCTGTAAACGGTGATGCGGCGGGTCTTTTGAACCAACACTTTTTGGAAGGCGCGGTCGGCGGCGAGGAGGGTGAAACAGGCTAGGATGGCGACGACCCATCGCGCTTTCCACTCGAGCCAGAATGCCGTAATTGCAGCAATCAGTAGATAAAGAAACACGGCGGCAGCGAAGCTGAACGAAATTCCCTCGACGAGGCTGCCGGGAAGTTTTTGGATGAGGAAAATGCCCTTGTTCATTAGAAAAACAATCCAAAACATCGCTTTCCCGAGCCAAGCGGCCGCCAGCGGGATGATTCCGTCCAGCGCGAAAAGCACTATGCCCGACCACAAAATCACCATCCCGAGCGGCACGACGAGCAGGCCAGAGAGCCAGAAATAGAGCGGCATCTGGTGGAAACAATGGAGCGAAATTGGGAGCGTGGCGAGCTGGGCGGCGAGGCCCATCGCGACCGTCTCCCATGCCCAGCCGAGGCCGCGCGGCGGGTGCCAGACCTTCAAAAATTTCTTTCCGAAGAAGACGATGCCGACGACGGCCGCGTAGCTCAACTGGAAGCCGACGTCGAACAGGAAATAGGGGTTGGCCAACAGGATGAAAAAGGCGGAGGCGGCTAGCATATTGTAGATCTCCGCGTCGCGGCGAAGGGCACGGCCGATGACGAGGATGGTGAACATTGCGGCCGCCCGCACGACCGAGGCCGACGCGCCGGTGATGAGCGTGAACCCCCAGATGACCGCGAGCGAGACGAGCGGTTCGAGAATGCGGCGGGCGCGGCTTCGCCTAGAAAGCCTTCGGAAAAAATAGGCCAGCGGCAGGTAAAGCCCGCCTACGTGCATGCCAGAGACGGCCAGCGCGTGCATGGAGCCGGTCTCGATGTAGGCGTTTTTTATCTCTGTCGAGAGGTCGCTTTTGTAGCCGATCAGGAGGGCGCTGGCAACTGCGTACTCGTCGGGCGTGGGGAAGTGCTTTTTCAGGATTTTGAGGAAACGGTCGCGGCTGGCATAGGCGAGTTTCCAGAAGGGGTTTCCTCGGTTTGCAGGGAGGAGGCGAACGTCCGTTTTGGTGACAAATGCTTGATAATGAATGTTTTGGAAGTGAAGGTATTGACGATAGTCGAACCCGCTGGGGTTTCGCGGCGGCGGGACGGGCTGGATTTTTCCTTTCGCAACGAGGAGGTCGCCGTATCGAAAACCGGCCTCGGCGAGGGTCGTGTCGAGGTAGACGAGGAGGTTTCCCGAGCAGTTTTTCAGCGACTCGGCGGCGGGGCCGATGGCTCGGACGGAGCAGCGGGCGCGGAGTTTTTTCGGGGTTCGCTCGGGAGGTTCTTCGAGTTTTGCGATGAAGAAAACCGCCTCGGCGGCGGGCGGGATTTTTGAAAAATGGTCGACGGCTCGGCGGTCGTCTTTGTAGAAATCGAGGTGCCAGCCGAGGAGAAAAAGGAAGACGGCGGCGGCGATGCCGAACAGATTTCGCTCTTCGAACTGGAGTTTTCGGAAGGCGAGGATACCCGAACCGACCGCAGTCGCCGATAAAAAGACGGTCAACGGCGGGCCTCCGATGCCGGAAAACTCACCGAAAAGGATGCCCAAGAGGAGCGGAAAAAGGAGCCGGGCGAAGGGTTGGGCGTGGATGTTCATCAGTTGGGGAGCGGTTTTCTCGCCCATAAAATTCCGACGGCCGGGGGTTGTTTTTTGCGGTCGATTCTACCTTTGACCACATTTTTATTTAAAAAATACGCAGTTTTTAAATCCAAACGACATGGCGAGCGCAATCCGGATGCCCAAATTGAGCGACACGATGACCGAGGGTAACCTCGTGAAATGGTACAAAAAAGTGGGCGAAAAAGTGGAAAAGGGCGACGTCCTCGCCGACGTGGAGACCGACAAGGCGACCCAAGAAATCGAGAGCTTTTCGGCGGGCGTGCTGCTGCACATCGGCATCGAGAGCGGGCCGGTGCCGGTCAACGGCCTCATCGCGGTCATCGGAAAAGAGGGCGAGGACATCAGCTCGCTGCTCGGCGGCGCGGCCCAACCGGCGGCCAAACCAGCCCCAGCTGCGCAGCCCGCCGCGCAGCCCGCGACAGCCGCTGCTACCCCTGTTGCGATGGCCGCGGCGCAAGCCTCGGCGGCCGACGGAGGCCGGGTGAAAGCCTCCCCGCTGGCCAAGAGCATGGCCCACGAAACGGGGGTCGACATCTCGAAAATCGAAGGCTCGGGCGACAACGGGCGCATCGTGCGCCGCGACGTCGAGGCCTTTTTGAGCGCGAAACCGGCTGAAAAACCCGCGCCTTCCACCCCGGCCGCGGCGGGCGGTTTCGAGGACGTGCCGGTCACGCAGATGCGGGCGGTCATCGCTCGGCGGCTGGGCGAGAGCCTGTTCACGGCACCGCACTTCTACCTGACCGTCGAAATCTTGATGGACAAGATGATGGAGGCGCGGACGCGGATGAACGAGCTGTCGCCGGTCAAAATCTCTTTCAACGACATCGTGGTGAAGGCCGTCGCCGTCGCGCTGCGGCAGCACCCGAACGTCAACTCGTCGTGGCTCGGCGACCGCATCCGCCGCTATTCTTATGTCAACATCGGTGTCGCGGTGGCCATCGAGGACGGGCTGCTGGTGCCGGTCGTCAAGGCCGCGGACCAAAAATCGCTCTCCCAGATCAACACGGAGGTGAAGGCGCTGGCCGAGAAGGCGAAGTCGCGCAAGCTCTCGCCCGACGAGATGACGGGCAACACGTTCACCATCTCCAACCTCGGGATGTTCGGCATCGAGGAGTTCACAGCCATCATCAACCCGCCGGACTCGTGCATCCTCGCCGTCAGCGGGATTCACCAGAAGCCGGTCGTGCGCGACGGGCAGATCGTCGTCGGCAACACGATGAAAGTGACCCTATCGTGCGACCACCGCGTGGTCGACGGGGCGACGGGGGCCGCGTTTTTGAACACCCTGAAAGGGATTTTGGAGGAGCCGATGCGGATGTTGATCTGACCGAGTTTCGAAAAGGCCAAAATGGGAAAGCGGCGGTGCCAGCCTCTGAACCTGTTGCTCGCTTGTGTGGGCCAAAAGTTGGCTATCGCTTTCCCTCCATTCATCGAAAAAAATTGCCCCCGCCGGGCAACGGCCGGTCTTTTGTCGGGTCATTGTCACCAAAAAAATAGACCGACCGATGAGGCCAACCGTTCACTTTCCTGCGCTCCTTTTTGCCCTTTGCCTTTTCTCTTTTGACTTATCAAGCCAGTCCGGCTCCGTGCGCGGGCAGCTTCAGGACGCGGAGGG
>JBGAWE010000303.1:0-4566 GCA_044227705.1 Saprospiraceae bacterium | reverse complement strand
CCACCGCACCAGTGTTCGAAAAATCCAGCGGACGGTCATAAAATTGGTTCCCTTCGTCCAACACCAACTCCCAACTGTCGCCGTGGTCTTCGGACTTGAACAATTGCGTCTCCGTGACCGCGTAGACGGCACCTGAATACGGGTTGACCTGAACATTCTCGACAGTGTCAGGAGGGCTTGCGGTCTTTTCCCATTGAAACTGACCGAGCAGTTGGCCACAAAGGCAGATGACCATCGTGGCGAGAAGGAGAAACCTGTTGTTCATGGTTCAAATTTTCCGGTGAATTGATGCCCCAAAAGTCGCCACACCGCCCGCTGCTGTACAAATACAATTTCAGCCCAAATTCCGCGACAATAGTCGTCAATTTCAGATAAACCAATTGATTGTCAACTACTTGAAAAATACCTTTGCCCAAAAATTGCCGTGGAAAGAACCGCCGTCGCCCAGCTTTTCCGCCAATTAACCACCGCCGACCTGCGCGGCCTCGCCCTGTGGGTGCGCTCGCCCGCCCACAACCAGCGCGAGGAGGTGGCCCTCCTTTATGAATACCTCGCCACCGCCGAGCCAAGCGAGGGCGGTGAAGCCTCGCGCCGCGCCCAGTTCGCCGCTGCCTTCCCTGGCGAGCCGTTCGACGACAAGCGGCTGCGGCGACTGCACGGCCACCTGCGCGACGTCCTCTTCGCCTTCCTCGCCCACGGGGAACTGGCGGCCGATGCCCAGCGCAGCCGCGTCCACCTCGTGCGCGCCCTGCGGAAGCGGAGGGCGGAGGGCCTTTTCGAGCGCGAGTGGGCCGCCGCCCTCGACGAACTGGAAAGCTCCGAGCACCGCCACGCCGGCCACTTCAAGCGCAAGGCCCAGCTCCACCTCGAACGCTCCGAGCACGACAACGCCCGGCGGCGCGGCGGCGGCCCCCACCTCCAAGAGATGACCGATGCGCTCACCACCCACACCCTCGCCGACCTGCTGCGCCACGGCAGCGCCCTGCTCGCCGACGGCGCGGTGAGCGGGCGGGCCTACCGCTTCGCCCTCCTCGATGCGGCCCTCGCCACCATCGAGCGGCAGCCCGAGCTGCTCGACGAGCCGATTGTAGCGGCCTATTTCCACGTCTTCCAACTGCAAAAAGGCGGTGACGGCGGTATCCACTTCGAGCCGCTGGCCCGCCTGCTGGCCGAGCGGTGGCGGCTCTTCCCCGAGGCCGACAGTCGCGACTTGTACCTCTTTGCCATCAATTTCTGCATAAAAAGGATGAACTCGGGCGAGCGGGCCTTCGTCCGCCGCGCCCTCGACCTCTACCGCTCGGGCCTCGACAGCGGCCTGCTGCTCGACGGCGGCCAGCTCTCGCCCTACGCCTACAACAATATCCTGCTCATCGCCCTCAACCTCGGCGAGCGCGACTGGGCGCGGGCCTTCCTCGATAACTGGAAGGCCGCCCTCCCCGCCCACGACCGCGAGAACACCTACCTGCACAACCTCTCACTCTTTCATTACCGCACCGGCGACTTCGAAAACGCGATGGCGACGCTCCAAAAAGTGGAGTTCCGCGAGCCGCTGCGCTTTCTCGAGTCGCGGCGGATGCTGCTGCGCATCTATTTCGAGCTGGGCCACCACGACGCGCTCTCGTCGCTGCTCGACTCGCTGCGGGTTTACCTCTATCGAAAGGACGGCCTCGGCTACCACCGGGGGAGCTACCTCAACTTGATAAAAATCCTGAAAAAAGTGCTGGCCGGCGCAGAGCGGGAGGCCGTCCTGCGCGAGGTGCGCGAGCTGCCGGTCTTGGCCGAAAGGGAGTGGCTGGTCGGGGTTTTGGGGGAAAAAAGAAAAGGCCCGCTGCCCAACGAGGGGGAGCGGGCCTGAACTCGAACAGCTTCTCGAAAAATCAGTTGAGCCGAACCTCGATGCCCACCAGCACGTCGTCGGCCAGCTCGATCTTCTCGCCGCCGAGCGCGTCGGCCCATTCGAGGGAGGTGGCCAGCACCTCGTTTTTGATGAAACCCTCGAACCGCTCGACCGCCGCCCGGATGCCCTCGTGCCTTTCTATTTTCACTGAAATCCGGTCGCTGACCTCGAAATCGCTGTCCTTCCGCAGGTTCTGGATGCGGTTGACCAGCTCGCGGGCCATGCCCTCGGCGCGGAGGTCGTCGGTCAGAGAGATGTCGAGCGCGACGGTCAGCGGGCCGTCGTTGGCGACCTGCCAACCGGGCAGGTCCTCGGTCGAGACAATCAAATCCTCGGGCGAGAGGCTGTAATTGTTGCCGTTCAACTCGACGGCGCGGCTGCCTGTCTTTTCCAAATCGTTGATTTCCTCGTTCGAGAAGGTGGCGATGAGGTCGGCGGCGGCTTTCATGTCCTTCCCCAGCTTTGCGCCGAGGGTCTTGAAGTTGGCCTTCGCCTTTTTCTTTATCAAGCCGCTCGCGTCGGTGATGAACTCAATCTCCTTCACGTTGACCTCCGAAAGGATCAGGCCCGACACGCCCTCGATTTGCGCGATGAAGCTCGGGTCGAGGACAGGCAGCAGGATTTTCTGCAGCGGCTGCCGGACGCGCAGCTTCTCCTTTTTCCGAATCGAAAGAACCAGCGACGAGATGCGCTGCGCGTAGTCCATCCGCTGTTCGAGGCCGAGGTCGATGAGGTGCGGCTGCTCTTCTGTCAAGTCCGAAAGGTGGACGGAGATGTGGCGCAGCGGCGTGTTCCCGGCCTTCGCCTTTTCCCGGATCGGCCTCGTCAGGTTTTGATAAAACCAATCGGAGAAGAACGGCGCGACCGGCGACATCAACTGCCCGCAGACCATCATCGCCTCGAAAAGGGTCTGATAGGCGGATTTTTTGTCGGCGTCACTGTCCGATTTCCAGAAGCGGCGGCGCGAGAGGCGGACGAACCAGTTCGACAAATGCTCGTCGACATACGCCTCGATGGCGCGGCAGGCGCGGGTCACGTCGTAGTCGTCCATCGCGGCGCGGTACTCGGCGACGAGCGAGTAGGTTTTCGAGATGATCCAGCGGTCAAGCTCGGGCCGTTTCGCGTAATCGACCACGTCGAACTCGTCCATCGACCAGCCGTCGAGGTTGGCGTAGGTGGCGAAGAACTGGTAGGTGTTGAAAAGCGTCCCGAAGAGCTTGTTGCGCACCTCGACGATGCCCGCCGGGTCGAACTTGAGGTTGTCCCACGGGTTGGCGTTGGCCATCATGTACCAGCGGACGGCATCTGCGCCGTGGGCCGAGAGCGTCTCGAACGGGTCGACGACATTGCCCTTCGACTTCGACATCTTGTTGCCGTCGCGGTCGAGGACGAGGCCGTTTGAAACGACATTTTGAAAAGCAACCGAGTCGAAAACCAGCCCGGCGATGGCGTGCAAAGTGTAGAACCACCCTCGCGTCTGGTCGACCCCCTCGGCGATGAAGCTCGCCGGGAAGGCCGTCGGGAAGGGGTTTTTGAACGGCATCGGGTCGCCCGCTGCCAGTTTCTCGGGGTCGAGGCCCCATTGGGCATAGGGCATCGAGCCGCTGTCGAACCACACGTCGATGAGGTCAGGCTCGCGGCGCATCGGCAGGTTTTGGGGAGAAACCAGAACGATGTCGTCGATGTACGGCCGGTGCAAGTCATTGGGAATCAACTGGTTGAGGCCCAAGACCTGATTGGCCCGGTCGATTTCCCGCTGAAGCTCGGCGACGGAGCCGATGCAGGTTTCCTCCGCGCCGTCCTCCGTCCGCCAGATGGGAAGGCCGATGCCCCAATAGCGCGAGCGGCTCAAGTTCCAGTCCTGCAAATTGTCGAGCCAGGTGCCGAAGCGGCCGCTCCCGGTCGCCTCGGGCTTCCAATTTATCGTCTTGTTCAGCTCGGAAAGCCGCTCCTTCGCCGCGCTTGCCCTGACGAACCACGAGTCGAGCGGGTAGTAGAGCACGGGCTTGTCCGTCCGCCAGCAGTGCGGGTAGTTGTGGGCGTATTTTTTGACGTTGAAAGCCTTGTTCGACTCCTTCAGGTGGAGCGCGATGAGGAGGTCGGTCGGCTTGAAGCCGTCGGCCGCGCGCTCGGCGTCGGAGTAATATTCCTCTTTGACAAAGCGGCCGCCGAACAGCGGCACCTCTTTCACGAACCTCCCCTGCCGATCGACGAGGGGGAAGGGCAAATCGGGGCTTTTTTCATTGAAGATGCCGATGAAAGGCACGTCGTTGGCCTTGCAGGCACGGAAGTCGTCGGCCCCGAAATAGGGCGCGGTGTGGACGACGCCCGTCCCGTCCTCCGTCGTCACCCAGTCGCCGGGGATGACGCGGAAGGCTTTTTCGCGCAGCTCGTCGGTCAGGATTTCGGGCGAGGGAAGGAGCTGCTCGTAAAAAACGCCGACCAGTTCCGAGCCTTTGATGCCGGTTTTGACGACGTTGAATGGGATTTACTTGTCGCCCACTTTGAAGCCGTCGAACGGGAGCGCGTCGTTCTCTTTCGGGAAGAACTCGCCCATCCGGTCTTTGGCGAGGATGACGGCGACCTTCTCGCCGGTGTACGGGCTGAACGTCCGAACCTTCACATACTCGATGCCGGGGCCGACGGTCAGTGCGCAGTTCGAGGGGAGC
>JBGAWE010000302.1:0-5091 GCA_044227705.1 Saprospiraceae bacterium | reverse complement strand
GCAGTTGCTGCACAACTGGTGCAGCTGCTGAAAGGCTACGCTCGACACGGCCAGCCGCGAGTAACTGCTGGAGTTGGAGCCGCTTCGCAAGCAGTTGTGGCGAGCTGTATTACCCTGAAATAGGTTGACGTAAAAAAGGCTGAAAAAAGTTTGGGTTTTTCGGCTGTTCTGGGCCTTGGACACCGCCTTCGGCGGCGTTCGGGTTTGTTGTTGTTGTTGTTGTTGTTGTTTCCAATTTTTTCTCGAGGCGGCTCTCATACGGCGGTCTTTTCCGCCACCTCTTTTTGAGGGCGGCGGCGGCCGAGCTGTGGACGCGGCCGGGGGTTAGGAAGTCGAGCGAGGCGTGGGGCCGGTAGCCGTTGTACTCGCCGATGGCGCGGGCGACGGCCTCAAGGGCGGCGGCATGGGTGGCGAAGCCGCGGTTTTGGAGCATCTCCTCCTTGATGGTTCGGTTCATGCGCTCGGCGAGGGCGTTCTCGTAGGGGGGTCATGCTGATGCCGGCCTTGTGCTTTTGGAGCAGTTTGACATAGGCCGAGCAGCAGTACTGGACGCCGCGGTCGGAGTGGTGGAGCAGGCCGTCGAGCGGTTTTTTGCTCGCGGCGAGGGCCATTTCGAGGGCGGCCAGTGGCCCCTTCACGGTCAGGTCGCGCGAGAGGGCCCAGCCGACGACCTTGCGCGAGTGGGCGTCGGTGAGCATCGACAGGTACGAAAAACCGCTGCCCACCGGCACATAGGTGATGTCGGCCACCCAGACCTGTCCGGGGGCGGAGAGGGCCACGTCCTTGGCCAGGTTGGGGTGGCGGCGGTAGGGGTGCAGAGAGTTGGTCGTCCGGGCGCGGGCGCGCTTTTTGGCGGCCAGCATGCCGTGCCGCGCCAGCAGCTCGGCCAGCTTGTCGCGGCCCACCTTCAGGCCCCATTGCTCGAAGACACCCTCCTCGCGCAGCAGAAAGTGCAGCTTTTCAGCCCCGCAGCCGGGCAGGCGAGCGCGGATGCGGCGCACCTCGTCGAGCAGGACGCCCTCGGCGAAGTCGGCCTCGTCGGCAGCGGCCAGCGCCTGGTACCACGCCTGGCGGCTCACCCCCAAACGGTTGGCACAGCCTCGACACCGCCGTCAGCGGCCGCTGCTGCGCCAGCCGCTCTACCGTTTGGGGCCAGTCTTTTTTCGCAGGTCGATGCCGTACTTTTCGAGGGCGATGTCGATCAGGATCTGGTAGGCCTCGGCCTTGATTTGCGACTTTTCGAGCTCCGCCTCGAGCTCGGCGATCTGTTTTTTGAGCTCGGCCACCTTGTCCGTCTGCTTCATCTGTTTTGCCGTTTTTGTGAAATGGAGAACGCGCCGCCGCCAGTCCCAGCGCAGCCAGCGGCGCAGCAAGTTGCGCGATATGCCCAACTCCTCGCGAAGCCGCCGCGCCGAGACCTCGCCGGTGAGCACGCTGGCCACCACGCGGGACTTGAAAACACCGTCCCGCCGCAGTTTCGACAACTCTTTGATAGTCATGGGTTTGACACGGGTCCCCGCCTAAGCCCGGACATCCCAGAAGTCCCTTTGTTTGGGAGTCCTTTTGCTGTGGGGCGGGATTTGGCTCAAGTCGGCGAGGATGAATTCGAACAGGTCTGGGAAGTGCCGGTCAAAAAGGCGTTCAGCCGCCGAGGTTCCGTCGGCCCTACGGGTGTCGAAGTTGTGGACGACGGTCAGTGCCTGAAGCCTTTGGGGGCCGAAGCGTCGGGCAGCGCGGTGGAAGAATCCCAGGGCACCGTTTCGGCCCTCGACCTGCGAGGACGAGCGCTGGAAAAGGGAGAGCGTCCTGGCCGCCCATCGGAGGCATTTCCGACGGGCGTCGGCGTCGAGCTTTTCGGTGAGCGCCTGCCTGAAAAGCCGCGCCCTGGCCTCGCGCAGCCATTGCCGGTATTGCGCCCGCAGGCGTTTGTAGCGCGCTTTTTGGGGCGTGCGCAGCAGTGTCATCTGCCAGTGAAGGGCGGGCATGAAGAAGGCCAGCAGCCAGCGGCCGAGCTGTTCGGGCGGCGCGGCGGCGGCTTGCGAGGGCAGGAAGTCGCGCAGCCTGGCCTCGGCCCAGTCCTGCCAGCACTGGATTGCGCGCAGCCAGTCCGGGACGAGGTCGAGCATCGCGCTGAACTTCTCCAGCGGCACGTCGAGGCCGATCTTGTCGGCCAGTTTTCCAAGCTGCGAGAGGCTGTGCGAAAGCTGCGAACGAACCGATTCCCCGTCTGTCAGGCGGCCGTCGGGCAAAAAGGGGTGGAGAGCCTTGTGGATGCCGAAAAAGGCGTTTTGGCACCTTTTTCGGTCCATATCTGCCGAAAAATAGGCGTCCTCGAACGGTTTTCGCTGGATGTAGTAGCCGCAGGCCCGTTGAAAAAGCACCAGCGCGCGCTGCCACCGGCGGCCGACGACGCTGCCCAGCCGCCTGGGCCTTCAGCCCAAAGCGTCGGGTGGTCGCGCCGACGTGCCCCCACCAGCTTGCGGTGTCGCGCCGAGCTGCGCACTTTTCAAAAAAAGGTAGCCGCTGCCCAGTTCCTGGCAGACGAGGAGCATCTGGTCGAGCCATGTCTCGTCCAGACCGAGCACGACCTCCAACTCGGCTTTCTGCGCTGCGGCCTGTGCGACCAGCTGCCGCTCCACCAGTTCCTGATAGCGCAAAATAGAGGCCTCGACCTCCTTGACCAGCCGCAATATCGTGCGCTCGGAAAGCCCCGCGCGGGTGTGCACCTGCAGCAGCTTCATGAACTCCTCGATGCGCCCCGCGCCAACCCCGGCCTTGATGCCGAAGGTGTACAGCGTCGCCACGATCAGCCGCTTGAGGAAAACCTGGCCGGCCGGGCTGTCCAAAAAAACAGCCTCGGCGTCGTTGCCGCGGCGCGCCCGCCGCGCAATCTCGTCCTGCACCGTGCTCTTGGGGACGCCCAGCTCGCGGCCAATCTGCCGAACGCTCTGTTCGGGGTGCACAGCCCGGTGGCCCATAACCCGTTGCCATAGTGCCTTTATCATGGAGTGCCGTTTGCCCAAAGGTAGCTCCGTGCGGTGCTTTCGGGATTCACAACCTGTCCGGGCTTAGGCGGGTACCCCACCTGTCCGGTTGTGTCAACCTATTTCAGGGCGGTTCAAGCGGATATGTAATTATAACTATGATATTTTAATGACCGCCTACTTTGTCATGTCCTGAAGAAAGCTGCCACCCCAAGCGGACCAGGCCGGAACTCGCATAAGCAACTGGCCCCTTGCTACCCTTACTTTTTTGTACCAAAATGGTATCAATTAAATACTTCACCAATAGCTAAAAAGTATCTTCCTGATACCTTCGCCCTGCCTAAAGGACGTAAAAAGGCTCGTTTTACTATGGAAAAATCGCTGAAAGACCTCCTCGATCAGGTCGCCCCTCCCCCACCCTCTTCGTCGAAACTGCTGCCGTCGAGCGTCCGCGACCGCGCCGGGCGCAGCGCGCTGGCCATCCATTACTTTGAGCCTCCAGCGCAGGCGGAGAACGCCGTCTTTCAGCACAGCGTGTGCTGCACAGACGTTCCTCCCCGCTGCCGAACCCGGGCGACGAGCGGCGCATCGAGAAAAAGCAGGGCCGCGCTGCTCCTGCCATGGGCGAGATGTACAACCCGCACACCGACAACTATGCGAGGGAGATTGGCCTCCCTACGGCGCGAAGGCCCGACCCATCCTTTCCCATATCAACAATGATGGCCGTCAAGACCCAGAACCCGGTCATCGACGTGGAGGATAGTACGATGGGCCTTCATCAGGCGCATCGGACTACAAACCAACGGAGAGACCATCGCCTACGTCAAGGAGCAACCTCAAGTCACTTTCGTCGACGCGCATCTCCATCGGCTTCGTCATCGACGAGGAGACAAAACGCGGCATCCAGACCAACCTCAACCTCATCCAGAGCTTCGACATCTGGTTCCCAGAATCGGCCAAGCAAAGAATAATGTGGAACTCAAATGTCAGACTTTCGGATGATTATTTCAACAGTCTGGTAAATCACGCAATACCGCTCGACGAGCGGGCCTTGGCGGCGCTGTCGAACAACGCCCTCGCGCTCGACCTATATTCCTGGCTCGCGCAGCGGCTGCACCGCGTCGAAAAAGGGAAACCCGAGTTCATCCCGTGGGCGGCCTTGAAGGAGCAGTTCGGTGAGGGCTACGGCGAGATGTACAAATTCAAGCAGAAGGTGCGCGAGACGCTGAAGCTCGTCCACCTGCAATACCGCGCCGCCCGCTTTTCCGAGGAGAAGAACAAGGGCCTCTGGCTAGAGCATTCGGCACCGCCGATTCCGCCCTCGACCAAGCAGTTTTTCCTGCCGACTGGCCAGGCACCTGAAAAACCCAACCTTTTTGGAGGCTGAACGGACGCCAATATTGCCTCAAACCGACGCAAACGGTCGCAAATGCACACAAACCGCCTCGGAAGTGACCAAAAACCATCACAAACACACGCACACGCACACAAACACACACAAACGACGGTTTGGGTAGGTTTTCCCGGTTTTGGCCTCTTTTTGTGAGCGTTTGCGGCATTAATAAGACCCGTTTTTCTGTGAAATCGGGAGAACCGATTCTTTTTCACGACGGTTTGGGTAGGTTTTGGATGCCGAATACGAGACAACTGAATTTACAACCTGTATAAACAATTGATTTTTAATGGATTGAGAGGCGCGGGAGTTAAGCTCTTTTTCACGACGGTTTGGGTAGGTTTTGGGCGAAAGAGAGTTTTTCACGACGGTTTGGGTAGAAATCGGACGACGGTTTGGGTAGCTCCACCTTACAAAAGCCACGACGGTTTGGGTAGACAAACAGATAGTTACACTTCAAATAAATATTCAAATAGCGTTTTTTCAAAAAAAATCAACTGGCTGAAAGAAAAAGGAAAGGTTGCCCTCCCGCGGCGGCCACAGCCAAAACCGAAACAGGAATGATCTACACGATAGGCGGAATCAAGGGCGGCACCGGCAAGACGACCCTCGCCACCAACCTCGCCGTCATGCTCATGCGGGCCGGGCGCGACGTGCTGCTCGTTGATGCGGACGACCAGCCGACCTCCACCCTCTTCTCCGCCAAGCGCGCCG
>JBGAWE010000011.1:0-38536 GCA_044227705.1 Saprospiraceae bacterium | reverse complement strand
GTTTGACAAAGGCCGTGCAGTTCTTCCCCTTTATCTGGGTTTGGATGCTCGAGTCCGGCTCCTGCTGGCTGACGATGAATGCGGTCTGCCGGAGCATCATCCGCTCTATCTGCCTGTTTTTCAGCAAGATATGAATCGTGTCGGCCGTAAACTGGGAACTGTCCGACCACATCACGGGCTTTTTGTAAAGCACGAAAGTCGAGTCGTTCGCATCGAAGCGGATGCTGTCGCAGACCGCCTGCAGGTCCGTTTTGAAGATCCGCACGTCGTAGTGCCCGGTGAGGATTCGGGCCGTGTCCACATCGAGCGAGTCGCGCTTTTGTTTTCGGAAAGAATGGAGCGTATCGCAGGCCATCCAGAGCGTGTCGCTGTCCATCGGCAGGGAGAGCAGCGGTCGGCTCCTCCCCACCGCCCCGCCGACGGCGAGCATGTAGTCGTCGTTCTTGTTGTAGTCCATGTGGCGGCAACGGACGGCGAGGCGGGCGGCCGTGTCCTGCCAGGTGACGTTGCCCTCGGCCGAGCCGCCGCCCAGCTCGTCGTTGAAATTGAGGGCATCGCCCTCGATGATGTTCGGCGGGTTCGAGGCGCGGGCGCGGCCGGTGATGTGGTAGGTTTTGAGCTTTCCGTCGCGGCGGATGTTGTCGGCCTCGATGGTCTGCGAGCTGTCGCGGTAGGTCGAGTGGCCGCGCAGGATGGTCAGCTCCTCCGTCTCTCCGAAGAAGATGGAGTCGGCCGCCGCCAGCTTGATCCCCTCCTCCACGCGGGCGTCGCCGTCGAGGAAAAAGACCTTCCCGCGCCCGTCGTAGCGCATCGATTTCGCCTTCCCTTTCTGCTCGCCCTTTGTGAACTGCGGGTTCTGCGTGAACTCGGCGTAGTTGTCCTCCGTGTTGTAAAAACCGGCCTCGGTGTAGATTTTCGAGTCCTTTTGGGAGATGAGGGTCGGGGCGAGGAAGGTCGCCACCTGCGTCTCCGTGTTGAAGGCGATGGTGTCCGTCCTGACCGTGAACTCCGCGTCCGTCACCACGACGTCGCCCTGAAAGAGCGCCCTTTTTTCCTCCGTGAAATAGTGGCCGCGCCGGCTGGTGATCTGCGTCTTCCCGTTCGACATCGTCGCGCCGACCTCGTAATCGGCCCTTTTGGCGGCGAGGTCGTAATGGAGCTTTGGGGTGAAAAGCTGTTGCCGCCCGTTCTCCAAAACCACGTTTCTGAACAAATCGGCCACCCTCGGCCCCCCGAAATAGATCGACGAATCGGCGAAGATTTTCACCGTGTCGCCCTGTTCGATGATGACATGGCCCCAGGCGCGAGCGTCCTGCCCTGTTTTCAAAACCGTGTCGGCATACAGCAAGGTCTTGCCCTGCCGCAGCCGGACGTTGCCGCTGAACTTCTCCATCGACTGGTCGCCCGAGCCGAGGACCATCTCCCCGAAGTCGCTGTACTCGACGTGAAGCTTGCCCGGCGAGGTGTCCTGCGCGACGGGCGGCGGGGCCTGCGGGGTCTGCGCGGCGAGGGGGAGCGACGCGGCGACAAGCAGCGCGGCCACGCTGATTTTTTTAAGAAAATTGGAAAGAAACTGGGATTTCAATGGGCTGTGCCGGTTTTGGGCGGCGGTCGAGGATGCAACCCCCGCTCGTGAAGGCCGCTGACCGAAACGATTTGAGGGCCGCAGGTTGATGCCTGTTCTACATTCGCCAAATCTTTCTGAACAGACCATGCGCCTCTTCGCCGCCGCCGCGCTCCTCGCCGCGACTTTTTTCTCCTGCAAGAACCGATCGGCCGACGGCCCCACACTGTTTCAAAAAATCCCCGCATCCGCCTCGGGCATCGACTTCGAGAACCATATCGAGACCTCGGAGGACTTCAACATCTTCGTCTACCGAAACTTCTACAACGGCGGCGGCGTGGCCATCGGCGACCTCAACAACGACGGCCTGCCCGACGTCTACTTCACCTGCAACATGGGCGACAACCGGCTCTACATGAACAAGGGCGGGATGAAGTTCGAGGAAGCGACCAAAAAGGCGGGCGTCGCCGGGACAAAGGCTTGGTCGACCGGCGTCGTCATGGTCGATTTGAACGCCGACGACTGGCTCGACATCTACGTCTGCAACGCCGGCTACCAAAAAGGGAGCGACCAGCGCAACGAGCTTTTCATCAACAACCACGACGGGACTTTTACCGAAAAGGCGGCCGAATACGGCCTCGACGAGAACGGCTACACCACTCACGCCGCCTTCTTCGACTACGACGGAGATGGCGACCTCGACTGCTACATCCTGAACAACTCCTTCATGCCCGTCAACACGTTGGAGAACAAGGGCAGCCGGCAGCTCTACGCTTCCGACTGGCCCATTGCCGATTTCCTCAAAGGGGGGGACGACAAACTGCTGCGCAACGACAACGGCCACTTTACCGACGTGACCCGGCAGGCGGGCATCTACGGCAGCCTCATCGGCTTCGGCCTCGGCGTGACCGTCGGCGACGTGAACGGCGACAACTGGCCCGACCTCTATGTCTCCAACGACTTCTTCGAGCGCGACTACCTTTACGTAAACCAGAAGAACGGCACCTTCCACGAGGAGCTTCCAGATTGGATCGACCACCTCTCGCTCGCCTCGATGGGCGCCGACATGGCAGACATCAACAACGACGGCTTCCCCGAAATCTTCACCACCGAGATGCTCCCGTCCGATGAAAAACGGCTGAAAACGACCACCCTTTTCGAGAACTGGAACACCTACTCGCTCAAGGTCTCCCGCGATTTCTACCACCAGTTCATGCAGAACTCGCTGCAACTCAACAACCGCGACGGGTCTTTCTCCGAAATCGCCCACTACGCGGGCACGGCGGCGAGCGACTGGAGCTGGGGCGCCCTCCTGTTCGACATGGACGGCGACGGGCGGCGCGACCTCTATGTGTCGAACGGCATCTTCCGCGATGTCATCGACCAGGACTTCATCGACTTCTTCGCCAACGACGTCATCCAGAAAATGACCATGACCGGCAAGAAGGAGGAGGTCGACCGAATCATCGAGAAGATGCCGTCGAACCCGATCCCGAACGCCGTTTTCCGGAACCAGCCCGACCTCAAATTCGAGAGCGTCGCCAAAAAATGGGGCCTTGACATCCCGAGCTTTTCCAGCGGCGCCGCCTACGCCGACCTCGACAACGGCGACTCCGACCTGCGGGTGTACCAAACTCGCGCAGCCCGCCTTCCTTTTCGAGAACAAATCGGAGAAGCTGTCGAAGAACCACCATCTCGCCGTCTCGCTGAAAGGGAAGGGGCAGAACACGTTCGCCATCGGCGCGAAGGTTTTTCTCTATCGAAACGGGGAGATTTTGAACACGCAGCTTGTCCCGTCGCGGGGCTTTCAAAGCTCGGTCGATTACAAAATCGTCTTTGCTCCGGTGAAAACTTGACAAAGCGACTCGCTCGTCGTCGTTTGGCCTGACAAAAAAGGTCGTTCCTGAAAGCCCGGCAGGCCGATTCGACCTACCAGTTTTCATGGGCCGACGCGACGCAGACCGCGACGGCCATCGCCGACGAAATCCCCCAAAAGCCGAAAAGCACGATGCTGACAGCCGCCGCGGCCTCGCCATTCGAGCAGCACAAAGAGGACAGTTTCGCCGATTTCTACCAAGAAGGCCTCTCTTTCCGCATGATCTCGAGGGAAGGCCCCCGCGCCGCGACGGGCGACGCGAACGGCGACGGCCTCGAAGACCTGTTCATCTGCGGCGCGACGGGGCAGGCCGGGCAGCTCTATCTCCAATCAAAAACCGGCGGCTGGACGCGCTCGCCGCAGCCCGCGCTCGACAAGGACGCGGCATTTGAAGACACCGCCCCCGCCTTCTTCGACGCGGACGGCGACGGCGACCTCGACCTCTTCGTCGGCTCCGGCGGCAATGCGCAGAGCGTGGCCGCGCCGCTGATGCAAAGCCGCGTCTATTTGAATGAAAAAGGCCGCTTCACCCGCAACGAGCGCGCCCTCCCGCTCAACGGCATGAACGCCTGCCGCGCCCTACCGTTCGACTTCGATGGCGACGGCGACATGGACTTGCTCTGCTTAAGTCGTTCAGTGCCAGCGGTTTACGGCGTTCCGCCGAGGCAGTTTCATTTTGAGAACGACGGGAAAGGAACCTTCCACGACGCCACGAAAACCGCCGCCCCCGATCTCAACACCCTCGGCATGGTCTGCGACGCGAAGCTCGCCGACCTGACCGGCGACGGGAGGCCCGAGCTGGTTTTGGTGGGCGAATGGATGGCCCCTCAGGTCTTCAAAATCGACGGCGGCAAGTTCTCGAAGATGCCGACCGACCTCGACCAGTTGAGCGGCTGGTTCTACGCCGTCGAGCCGGTCGACGTGGACGGCGACGGCGACCTCGACCTCGTCCTCGGCAACCGGGGCGAGAACTTCTATTTCGGCGGGACTAAAGAGGCCCCAGCCAAGCTCTGGGTCTGGGATTTCGACGCGAACGGGACGGTCGACAAGATCATGACCCGCACCGTCGGCGGCCGCGACATGCCGGTTTCGTTGAAAAAGGAATTGACCCAGCAGATTCCGAGCCTCAAAAAGAAGGCCCTCAAACACGCCGACTACGCGATGAAATCCATCCAAGACCTCTTTGGCGAGGAGCTTTGCAAGAAGGCGATGGTGCGCGAGGGCAACTTCTTCCGCTCGGCAGTCGCGCTCAACGACGGCGGCGGCAAGTTTCGACTGGTCGATTTGCCGCGGGAGGTCCAATTTTCATGCGTCTGCGCCATCTGGTCGGGCGACCTCGACGGCGACGGGCGGCCCGACCTCGTGATGGGCGGCAACGACACGGGCTTCCTCCCGCAGTTCGGGAGGCTCGACGCGAGCCGGGGGCACGTCCTCCTGAACCGGGGCGGCGGGAACTTTGAAAGGATTGAAAACCGGCTCTCCGGCTTCAGCGTCTGGGAGCGAGATGCGGCAAATCGTCGGGCTGAAAAGCGGGGGCAAGTCGCGGCTGCTCGTTTGATGAACAACCAAGTGCCGCGCCTTTTCGACCCCGAAAGGGAGGTTCGATAAAAGATTCAAACCCGCCTTTCGAGCAAATCGCGGACGGCCGCCTCGGCATCGTTGAACTGAAAATCGAACCCCGCCACCCGGATTTTCTCGCTCGAAACGCGGTCGGAATTCAACAGGCAATCGGCCATTTCCCCAAAAAGAAGCCGCAGCGCGAACGCCGGAACCGGCATCCCGACGGCCCACGGGCGGCCCATCCCCGAAGCGATTTTTCGAGTCAACTCCTTGATAGTCAACGGCTCCGGCGCGGCCGCGTTGAACACGCCCGAGAGGTTTTCATTTTCAAGAAGGAAGAGGAACAGGCGGCAGAGGTCGTCGATGTGTAGCCACGGGTACCACGCCCGCCCGTCGCCGAACCACGTCGCCGAGCCGAACCGGATGGGGCGCATCATCTCGGGCAAGGCCCCGCCTTTTTCAGAAAGAACAATGCCGATGCGGACGACGGCCGAGCGCGGGCCGAGGGCTCCCGATTTCGGCGTGGGCCTTTTCCCAGGCGACGCAGCACTCGCTCAAAAAGCCGGTTCCGGACGGGGCGTTTTCGGTCAAAACCTCGTCGCCGCGATGGCCGTAGAAGCCGACGGCCGATGCGCCGAGGTAGGTTTTCGGCGGGTTCCTGCTCGATTCGATGGCGGTTTTTAGCAGGGCCGTGCTGCCGATGCGGCTGTCGAGCAACTCCTTTTTCCGCTCGGCCGACCATCGTTTTTCGGCGATGCCCGCGCCCGCGAGGTTGACGACGGCATCGGCCCAATCGATGGCGGCCGGGTCGATTTCGCTCCGGTTCGGCTGCCAGTGAAAGTGTTCCACCATCGGGCCGGAGCCGGCGGGCTGGCGGGTGAGCCAGCCGACGCGATGGTTTTTTTCAATCAAAATTTCAGTCAGTCGGCTGCCGACGAGGCCGGAGCCGCCGGCGAGGAGGATGTTTCCCATGTTCTTTTTCAAAAAGATTTCAACGGCTGCGCCTCGCAAAGTGCATCCACCCGGCCAGCCCCAGCCCGGCGAAGCCGAGCGAGTTGAGTGTCCCGTGAACAGCCCCGCATCCACGGGATGTCGAGGCCTGCGATGGGGTAAACCGAGCGAATTCCGTACAAAAAAGCCAGCCCCATGCCCGCAGCCAGCGACGCGGCGCAGAGGGCGAACAGTGTCTCTTCCGGCTGGTTTTGGCTAAAACGGCCAGTTTTCCATGCAAAACCACGACCAGCATCCCTACCGTCGCCATCCACGAGGCGCGAGTATTTCCAGGCAGCTTCTGCCCGAACTGGCTCGCCGTGATGCCCATCGCGGTCAGCGGCACGCCGGTCAGCACGCCAAGGCAGGCAGCGCGGGCGAGCGGCCCGGGGAGTTTTTCGGCCGCGAGGCCGGTGAGGATTGGGAGGACGAGGCCGGCGAAGTGGAAGTGGATGGCGGTCAGACTGGCGATTACAATGTCGAAACCGAAAGGTGGCGCGGCGAGCATCCAGAAGCAGAGCCATCCGCCGCCGACAGCCAAAAAGGCGAGGCCGAAAGCGACCGTTCGGCGGGGGAGTTTTTCCCAAAAGCCGCCCGGCCTTTTTTCAAACAGAAGAAACCCGAGGCCCCAGCCCGCTGTCAAAAACGTGATCCCGACCCACCCGATGCACAGCCACGGAAAGAGCAAAAGCCAACCAAGCGGCACCAGCGGCACCAGCAAAAAACCGAGCGCAAGCCGCTGCCCGCCGCGCACCGCCCGGCTGACGGCCGACCGGCCGAGCATCCGCTCTGCCAGCTCAAAGGCCATTGGGGCGCAGACGAGCATGGCAAAACCGAGGATGAGCATCCCCCAAGTGTCGCTCAAAAGGGAGCCGCCGAGCGGCTTGAGGAACATAAGCCAAGCAGCGAAGCCGATCAGCCCGATCAGCCACCCGCTGCTCCAAACCGTTGATTTTGAACCAGTTGCCTCGCCCCCGACCTCCGCGAGCATCGCCCGCTGCGTGTCGGCGACAAAATTCTTTTGCAAGTCGCGGGCAAAAGGATAGTTGAGTCGCGCCGCCCAAAACCTCGGCCGCGAAAAAGCCCGGATGACGTACCAGACCGAACCGTCGCCGCGCTGCTCGACGAGGAAGACCTCCTCGCCCCGCTCGACGTGCGCGTCGAGGGTGCCATAGGCGAAGCCAGAGCGGTTTTCCTCCTCAACGAGATAGACGATTTTGGCGAGATTGGAAAACCAAACGCCGAGGACACGGGCCGACATCGCCACCACCTGCCCGACCTTGACCGGCGGCTCGCCCGGGCCGATGAAGCACCAACCGGCGGGGAACTGTTGCCAGTTTTTCAGCGCAGCGGCGGCTTTCTCAAAAACCTCGCGGCCCTCGCCGAGCCGGATTTCGTGGAAATCGACGTCGTAGCCAGCGGGGGAGCCGTCGAGCGACTGGCCGACCTCGGGGTAGGAAAAGGGGGCGTCGCCGTGTTCTTCAAGAAAGGTCTGGAGGCGGTCCGCGTCGGGTTTTTGAATCGAAAGGAGCATGGTTGAGGCTTGTTTTCGCAGGTCGGAGACCTGCGGCCGGGACGCATCGGGCCGGAGGCCCTCGCGAGCGAAGCCCGTGCTTGCGGCCTCAACTAAAGGTCATTTCCCCGTGAAATGTTTGAGCATGATGACCTCCCGCTGCGTGAGGTGGCGGAATCGGCCGCGCGGCAGGTCTTTCTTCGTCAGCCCTGCGAAATAGATGCGGTCGAGCCGTTCGACCTCGTAGCCGAGGTGCTCAAAAATCCGGCGGACGACGCGGTTCTTTCCAATCACAATCTCCAGTTCGACCTCCCTTTTGCCCTTGCCGGCGACGTGGCGAATCCAGTTGACACCGGCCAGCCCGTCCTCCAGTTCGACGCCCTTTTCGATGCGGTCGAGGTCTTCGTCGCGGAGCGGGTGGTTCAGCTCGGCGTGGTAGATTTTCTGGACCTTGTAGCTCGGGTGGGCCATTTTTTGGGCGAGGTCGCCGTCGTTCGTCAGCAGGAGGAGGCCGGTCGTGTCGCGGTCGAGGCGGCCGACGGGGAAGATTCGGGCCTTGACGGATTCGCCGATGATGTCCATCACGGTGCGGCGGCCGCGCTCGTCGTCGAGGGTGGTGATGGCGTCCTTTGGCTTGTTCATCACGATGTAGACCTTGCTCTCGACGGGGCGGATGAGCTTGCCCTGAAAGCTCACTTTGTCAGTCGATTGGACAATGTAGGCGGGGTTCAGCTCGGGCTGGCCGTTGACGAGAATCTGCCCGGCCTTGACCATCTCGGCGGCCTTGCGGCGGGCGGCGATGCCGCAGTGCGCCACGAACTTGTTGAGCCTAAAGTCCTCATTGTCAGTCACTTGGCCCTCTTTCTTTTTGACGACGAGCTTCTTCACGGGGCGCGTGATGGGCAACTGCTTCTCGCGCAGGTCGAAAGCCGGGCGGCGGCGCGGGGCTGTTTTTTTAGCCGGTTTTTTCATGGGGCAAAGAAAGATTAGCACTGGGTGCCGAGCGCGGTCAGCGAACCATTTTTCGGCCTTTGTTGGCACCCCCGGGCCTCAATTTGGGGGTGCCAACCGCGGCCAATTCTTGCCCGAACATTTTGGAAAGCTGTTCAGGCGTAAACTCCGCTCAAAAACGCCCGCACCGTCGTCGGCTTCCTTCCAACGAGTTTTTCGAAATCGGAATCGGTCTGCTCAAACTCGCCCGCCTCGATGGCCTTGCTGAAGGCCGCGAAAAAGCCAGCGTAGTCCGCCGGAACGCCCGTGTCGCCCAGTGCCTTCACAAAATCCTCGACCGTCGGCGAGACGTGGCGGATTTCCCGGCCCGTCAAATCCGAGAGTGTCGCCGCGATGTCGGCATACGAGAGCGCCTCCTCGCCGGTGATTCTGTACGATTTCCCGGCATGGCCATCGGAGGTCAGGACGGTCGCGGCCGCTTCGGCCATCTCGCCGCGCAGGGCGAAGGCCGTCCGCCCCGCCCCGCTCGGCTGGAAGACCACGCCGGTCTCGAGGACTTTTTCGCCAAGGAACATCGGCAGCATGTCGGTGTAAAGCCCGTGCAGCATGATGGTGTGCGGGATGCCCGACTCGCGCAGCCACTGCTCCGTTTTGAGGTGCGAGG
This sequence comes from Saprospiraceae bacterium, assembly GCA_044227705.1. Lineage (GTDB taxonomy): Bacteria > Bacteroidota > Bacteroidia > Chitinophagales > Saprospiraceae > JANOQP01. The sequence goes on along the minus strand of JBGAWE010000011.1, from coordinate 29,418 downwards.
CGGCGACGAAGGCGATGGGCGAGGAACCGTCCTCCGTCCTGCGGTCGAAGCTGCTGTACACGACATGCCCGACCCCGGCGGCCTTCGCGGCATCGACCACGTTGCGGTGCTGGGCCTCGCGGCGGGCCAAGTCGGAGCCGGAGACGAAGTAGAGCTTTTCAATGCGTGCGAAAGCGGCGGCGAGCGAGGCCGGGTCGTCGTAGTCGCCGGTGCGGATTTCGACGCCTTTTTCGCGCAGCGCAGCGGCCTTCGCCGGGTCGCGCACGAGGGCGGCGATGTTCGAGGGGGCGGTTTTTTGGAGGAGAAAATCGATGGTGGCGGAGCCGAGGCGGCCCGTCGCGCCTGTTACAAGAATCATGGTTCTGTTTTCTTAAAAGTTTGAAAATCAATTGGTTGCATTCAATTCGCGGCCCCGGCGAATGGCCACGAAGGCCGCCAAGCCGCCCAGCACGAGGTTGATGGGCAGGGCCGCGAACTCGCCCTTCGAAAGGTGGAAGGCCGAGGCCAGGCCCATGACCGCGACCAGCCCCCAAGCGGCGAGCGGCGTCAGGTTGCGGCGGATTCCCGTCAGCCACGGCAGCACGAGGCCCAGCCCGCCGACCAGTTCCGAGACGCCGATGAACCGGACGAGGCCCGCCGGCACCTGGCCCGTCCACGGCAGCATGGCGCTCAACTGCTCAATGGGCTGTGTGCTTTTCATGAAACCGGCCATGAGGAAGGCGGCGGCGAGGAGAGCCTGAACCACCCAAGTCAGAATTTTCATCGTCAAGATATTTTTGTGAAAAGATGGGCAAAGGTTTTGGGCAAGTGGCTATACTTTTGCTATCGCTTTCCTGTTGTATAGTGCTATACTTTGGGAAAGCGGCAGCTAAAAAGGCCGATTCTCATTCAAAAACAAGGGAGTTTTGACGCATGGAACCAACAGCAATCGCCCCGAAAGGGCAACGCCAAACCCTCGCCGCCCCGGAGGCCGTCTGCCCGGTCTCGATGCGGGCCATCACCGACGCGCTCGAGTTCCTCGGCGGGAAGTGGAAACTGCCCATCCTGCTTGCACTTTTCATGGGCGGCAAGCAGCGCTTCCGCGAACTGGAGCGCGGCGTGCAGGGCATCACCCCGAAGATGCTTTCGAAGGAATTGCAAGACTTGGAACTGCACCGCCTCATCGCCCGCCGCGTCCTCGACACGAAGCCCGTGACGGTGGAATATGAACTGACGCCTTATGCCGAGAGCCTCAAGCCGATGCTCGACGCGCTCTCCGCATGGGGGGAGCAGCACCGGCGGTTTTTGATGTCGAAGGATTGAGTTTTGCAGAAATGCCCGGCGGTCGGGTGCATTTGGCTCGGCAGCTTGCCAATTTTTGGCCGTTGTTGGCGTCCCAGCCAACAACCAGCGCGAGAGTTGTTGGCGAGGACGCCGACAACGGCCACATTTGCGCCCTAAATCAGAAGAAAATGAGCGAATTCGCCAACCAAATCCTCGCCGGAATCCCCGACCAACTGCCCGCCGCGCGACCCCTCGACCCGTCCGTCAGCCACGCCCCGAGGCGGGTTGTTTCTATGCTTTCAGAAGATGAAAAGGTGCTGGCCGTGCGAAACGCGCTGCGCTATTTCCCGAAAAAGCACCATGCCGCCCTCGCCCCCGAGTTTGCCGAGGAGCTGGAAAGGTTCGGGCGTATTTATATGCACCGGTTTCGCCCGACCTACGCGATGCGCTCGCGGCCCGTTTCCGACTACCCGCACCGCTCGCAGCAGGCGGCCGCCATCATGCTGATGATCCAGAACAACCTCGACCCGAAGGTGGCCAAGCACCCCCACGAGCTCATCACCTACGGCGGCAACGGGGCCGTCTTCCAGAACTGGGCGCAGTACCTCCTGACGATGCGCTACCTCGCGCAAATGACTGACAACCAGACACTTGTGATGTACTCGGGCCACCCGATGGGCCTCTTCCCGAGCCACCCGGAGGCCCCGCGCGTCGTCGTGACGAACGGCATGATGGTGCCGAACTACTCCAAAAAAGAGGACTGGAACCGTTTCAACGCCCTCGGCACGACCCAGTACGGGCAGATGACAGCCGGCTCGTTCATGTACATCGGGCCACAGGGCATCGTCCACGGCACGACCATCACGCTGCTCAACGCCGGGCGCCTCCTCGGCCTCGGGACGGACGACCTGCGGGGCCGCGTCTTTGTGACCTCCGGCCTCGGCGGGATGTCAGGCGCGCAGGCACGGGCGGCGGTCATCACGGGCTGTGTCGGCGTCGTCGCGGAGACGGACGGCGACGCGGTCGGGCAGCGCGTGGCAGACGGGTATATTTTGAAAGAGAATGTTTTCACCGACCTCGACAAGCTCCTCGCGGCCATCGAAAAGAACCGGCGCGAGCGGCGCGGCATCGCCCTCGTCTACCACGGCAACGTGGTCGATTTGTGGGAAAAATTCGTGGCCGAAAATGTCCGAATCGACCTGGGAAGCGACCAGACCAGCCTCCACAACATCGACGACATGGGCTACACGCCCGCCGGTTTTTCTTTTGAAGAGGCCAAAAAACTGTTGATTTCAGACAAAAACCGCTTCCTCGAGGAATGCCGTGCGACCCTGCGCCGCCACGTCGCGGCCGTCAACCAGATGGCCGAAAACGGCATGTACTTCTGGGACTACGGCAATGCCTTTCTGAAAGAAGCGGGCGAGGCGGGCGCCGAAATCTTCGACAAAAACAAACCGAGCGGCTTCCGCTACCCGAGCTACGTGGAGGACATCATGGGGCCGATGTGCTTCGATTTCGGCTTCGGCCCCTTCCGCTGGGTCTGCTGCTCGGGCGACGCGGCCGACCTCGCGGCGACGGACAAAATTGCTGCCTCCGTCCTCCAAAAAATGCTGAAAACCGCGCCGGAGGAAATCCGGGGCCAAATCCGCGACAACATTGTTTGGATAAAATCTGCGGGCAAGAACCTGCCGGTCGTCGGCTCCTTTTCGCGCATACTCTACGCCGACGCGGAGGGGCGCACGCTCATCGCCGAGGCCTTCAACCGGGCGATAAAATCGGGGCGGTTGAAAGGCCCCGTCGTCCTCGGCCGCGACCACCACGACGTGAGCGGCACCGACTCGCCGCTGCGCGAGACGGCCAACATCTACGACGGCTCCCGCTGGACGGCCGACATGGCGGTGCACAACTTCGTCGGCGACGCCTTCCGCGGCGCGACGTGGGTCAGCCTCCACAACGGCGGCGGCACCGGCTGGGGCGAGGCCATCAACGGCGGCTTCGGCCTCGTGCTCGACGGCTCGGCGGCGGCCCGGCGGCGGCTGCGCTCGATGCTCTTTTGGGACGTCAACAACGGCATCGCCCGGCGGGCATGGGCACGGAACCCGAACGCGCTTTCGACCCTCTCGCGGACGATGAAAGCGGAGCCGGGGCTGGAGGTTACGGTGGCGGAAATTGCGGAGGAGGAACTAGTGCGCACTGTGCTTAAGGGGTTGAAAATCAATTGATTATCCCTCCGTTTGTCGAGCCAAACCGCGCTCAAAAACAAGTGTTTTCAAAAGCAGAGTCGTCAGGATGACGAGGCCGCCGACGATGGCCCATTTGCCCGGCCGCTCCCCGTAGCCGAGCCAGACCCAGACCGGATTGAGAATCGGCTCGACGAACGCGAGGAGGCTGGCCTCGATGGCGAGCGTCCGTTTCAGCCCGTAGGTGAACAGCGCGTACGCCCCGCCAATCTGGAAGATGCCCAAAAAGGCGAGCATCGAGAAGTTCGTCCAGCCCGGCCAGCCGCTCTCGGCGGCCGTCGGCAGGCTTGCCGCGACGACGATGAAATTGCCCCAAAAAATGGCCGCTGCGTGGTGCGCCGGGTCGTTGAGCCGCTGGCCGAGCATGAAAGAGGCGAAGCACGCGCCGCTCAACAGTGCCATCAGGTTCCCCGTGATTTGCCCGCTGCCGAAGCCGTCGAGCAGGAACAGCCCCATCCCCACGATGCAGAGGCAGACGGTGGCCACGTTGACGCGCAACAGTTTGATTTTGAACAAGATAGGCTCCAAAAGCAGGACGTAGACCGGCGCGGTGAACTCCAAAAAAATGGCGTTGGCCGAGGTCGTCAGCTTCGTCGCCACGACGAAGGACAGGAGCATCGCCGCATAAAAAATGCTCGTCAGCCATGAGCCGAGATTGGTTTTGAGGACCGATTTGCCGAAGACGACGGCAAAGACCAGCATGGCGAACAGCGACCGCCAGCAGTTGATGGTTGCCGGCGGGTAGGGCAGCAGTTTGATGAGCAGGCCGCCGCTGCTCCACAGGAGGCCGGCGAGAGCGCAGGCAGCGAGGCCGCGTTGGTGTTCGGTGAGCGTCATTTCGTCGTGTCGATTTGTTCGCGGGGCGGGCGAAAATCTGAAAAGTTATCGGCCCAGACCTTCGCGCAACAAAAAAGCCAGCCCGGCGGCGGACTGGCTTTTCTCTGAAGCTTGGAGGCGCTCCTATTTAATAAAGGAGAGCGAGCGGCTGACAAACTCCGTCAGTTTGTCGCCTTTGAGCATCCCCTGATTGAGGAGGGCGAGCTGGAACAGGTAGCTGGCGAGGTCTTTTTGAGCCGATTCGTCGCCGCTGGCCAGTTTCTGCGCGACGACCGGGTGGTTCGAGTTGACCACGACTTGATAGCTGTCGAACAAGTCCATCCCGCCGAACTGCATCTGCTGCATCTCCTTCATCCGCCGCAAAAACTCGGGCCGCGTGATGACCACCGGCTGGTCGTCGGGCGAAAGGGCCTTCACCTCGACCTTCGCCCCCTTCTCGGTGACAACGGTCTCGAACAGCTTTTTGACCGATTCGACCTCCTTTTCGGAGAGAACGGACTCGGTCTTCTCGTCCTTTTGAACAAGGTTGTCGACCGTGTCGCTGTCCACGCGGACGAAAAGCATATCGGTCTTCCCCCGGTATTCGAGGTGCTGCATGAAGTGGCCGTCGAGCAGCGGCTCGTTCATTTCGAGGACGTCGTAGCCGCGCGCCTCGGCGGCTTTTATCTGGCCGTGCTGCGCGGCGGGGTCGTTGGCGTAGATGCCGACCAGTTTGCCGTGCTTGTCGGTTTGGTTGGCTTTAATCGCCTCCTTGTACTCATCGACGGTGAAGAATTTTCCCGCGACATTCTTCAACAGAATGAACTCGCTGCTGCGCTCGGCAAACTTCTCGTCCTGAATCGTGCCGAACTTGATGAAAACGCCGAGGTCTTTCCACTTCGACTCGAAGTTGGCGCGGTCGCTTTTGAACAGCTCGGCCAGCTTGTCGGCCACCTTTTTGGTGATGTAGCCCGTGATTTTTTTCACCGCCCCGTCGGCCTGCAGCGACGAGCGCGAGACGTTCAGCGGGATGTCCGGCGAGTCGATGACGCCGTGCAGCAGCGTGAGCCACTCGGGCACGATGTCGCGCACGTCGTCGGTGACGAAGACCTGGTTGGAGTAGAGCTGGATTTTGTTCTTCTGCAGCTCGAAGGCCCCCGCGATTTTCGGGAAATAGAGCACGCCCGTCAGGTTGAACGGGTAGTCGATGTTGAGGTGAATCCAGAATTCCGGCTCCGCCGACATCGGGTAGAGCAGCCGATAGAACGATTTATAGTCCTCCTCGGAAAGCTCCGACGGCTGCTTTTTCCAGATGGGCGGGTGGTCGTTGATGATGTTGTCGACCTCGATGGCCTTGTCCTTTTTCGGCTCGTCGGTTGATTCCGAGTCTTCTACGTATTCCGTTTTTGTCCCAAACTGGATGGCGACGGGCAGGAACTTGCAGTATTTCTCCAACAGCCCCTCGATTTTGTGCCGGTCGAGGAATTCTTCGTTCTCGCCGCTGATGTGCAAAATCACGTCCGTCCCCCTGTCACGTTCGGTCGTTTTTTCCAGTGTGAACTCGGGGCTGCCGTCGCAACTCCACTTGACAGTCTCCGCGCCCTCGCGGAACGATTTTGTCACGACCTCCACCCGGTCCGCGACCATGAAGGCCGAGTAGAAACCGAGACCGAAATGGCCGATGATGCCCGAGTCCTTGTGCTTTTCGAGGAACTCCGTGGCACTCGAAAAAGCGATCTGGTTGAGGTACTTGACGACCTCCTCCTCGGTCATGCCGATGCCTTTGTCGCTGATTGTCAGCGTTTTATCCGTCTCGTTTATCGAGATGGAAATCCGGTCGTCTCCGATTTCGCCCGGCACCTCGCCCCGGTTGGCGAGGACGCGCAGCTTGGTCGTCGCGTCGACGGCGTTCGACACCAGCTCGCGCAGGAAGATTTCGTGGTCTGAATAGAGGAACTTCTTGATGATGGGGAAGATGTTCTCGGTCTGTACGGCGATGGTTCCACGTTGCATTTTCAAAAAGGTTTGGTTGAAATTTTAGAGAAAAACAGGCCGCTTTCCATCTCAAAGCTAATGCCAGCGGTCGCTCGACTGCCAAATTGTCTGCCCAAATCGGGTTAGTTTTTCTTGATAAACATCCATGTTTTGAAACCCGTCGCGCCGTCACGCAAGCGGCCCAATCTCGCACGGCCCCCGCCGGCGACCGCCCTACTCTTGTGGCACGAAACGCATCGGTTCACGCTTCTTAATCGCTCTCTCAGAGGCACCCTCTTTTTACTTTTTGAGAGTTTCAAGAATAGCAGCCCTGTTGGGTTGTGAAGGTGGGCGAGGCCAGTTTCTTGGGGGGTAGAGCTGGTCTCCAACCCACTGTCTACAATTGACGAACTGATTTATCCGACGACCGAACAGGGATTCAAACAATTGAAAACCAATCGGTTGTGCAGCTTGGAAAAATTCAAGCCTACCCGATTGGCGGTATTTATCGGGAGTTTCCAATCGAAAAAAGGCTTTGGCACAGGAGTTGCCAAGCGAAGATAAAACAGGTGCAAATGTGTTCCTGTTGGAGAGCAAGAGACCGGTTCGCTGGGGGTAGAGCCGGTCTTCTTCTCTCACTTTTTGAAGAAAAACCAAAGTCGCCCAGGACTTGACGATTAGAGCCAGAAGTGGCTTTAGACCGTGAGGGTGAAGCCGGTTCGTCTGGGGGGTAGAGCCGGATTTTCTCCTCACTTTTTTTGATAATCAGCTACGAAACTATACACATAAGCCTGTCGGTTTGTCCGGCAGGCTTTTTCGTTTTGAGGCTTGCCGCAAGGCCAGCCAGCCTTTTTGGGACAAAAAACTGGGCCGCGATTTGCCGAAGAACCCACGACTGCCTTCCAAAAAAATATGGAACGCATTGATTGTCAACCGGCTAACTACTTTTGTCGTGAGAAACAAATTGGTCGGCCGCCCCGGTGATGAGGGCGGCATTTTGGAAAAATCAAACAAACGTACTCGGCAAATGACGTCGCCATCTTCCCCCGTCTCCGCGCTGACGGACCCCCACCGCTACCTCCTCGACGCTGCCCGGCAGCACGTCCTCGGCCTCTGGAACGAGAAGCGCGACCCGCGCCTCGTCTACCACAACTTCGCGCAGACGGCCGCCGTCGTCCGCCTCGTCGGCGAGATTGGCGAGGCGAGCGGGCAGCCGCGCGAGGTCGTCGAGACGGCTCAACTGGCGGCTTGGTTTCACTCAACGGGATATCTTTTTGTTCAAAGGAGCGGGCAGAGTGACGGGCAGCAGTTCGTTGAAAAATCGGCCGTCGCCGCCGAGTTTTTCTTTGCCGAAAGGCGGTTCGAGCCGGCCAAAATCCACCGCGTCCGGCAGTGCATCGTCACCGCTTTGACGCCGATAAACCCGAAACCGGCCGAGGCGCAGCTTCTCTGCGACGCCATCACGGCGTTCAACCTGACGGTCGATTTTGAGCAGAACGCGCCGCTCCTCCGCCTCGAATGGGAGCTTGCCGAGGGCCGGAAAGTGAGCGATGTCGAGTGGAACGACTACCTTTTGCAAGCCCTGCTCAACGCCCATTTCTATCTGCCCTCGGCGAAGATCTCATACGAGCCGGTCGTCGCGCGGCAGTTCCTGAAATTCAGGCAACAAGCCGATGGTCAATTGATTGCAAAGAAAAAAACAACCGACCCGACCGTCGAGCCGGGCAGTTTTGACAAGCTCGGTCGCGGCGGATTGCGGAGTGCCATCCAAACTTTTTACCGTTCCAACTACGCCAACCACATCCACCTCTCGGCCATCGCCGACAACAAGGCCCACATCCTGATCCAAATCAATTCGATTCTTTTGTCGGTCGCCATCTCGCTTTTGACATGGAAAGCGGGCACCATTCAGAACCCGATGATGGTCCTCCCACTGGTGATTTTCATCGTGAGTGCGCTGGTGTCGCTGACGTTCGCCGTACTTTCGGCCCGCCCAAAAGTGACCAACCTGAACACCAAGAACAGCCCGGAGGCGGCCAAGCGCAACGTCATCTTCTTCGGAAACTTCGTCCACATGAGCCTCGAACAGTACGAGCGGGCACTCGACGAAATGCTCCGCGACGGCTCGCTTCTCTACGGAAACATGACCCGCGACATGTACCATTTGGGGAAGGTTTTGGACAAAAAGTACCGCTTCCTCCACTTTGCCTATAATGTATTTATGATAGGTTTCGTGGTGACGGTTGCGCTGTTTCTGGTGGTTTATTTTGCAAACTAATTTTATCGACCAAATTTTATGGCAGGCATTAAAAGCCACAACATGGACTACAACACCACCAAGTCCAAGCTCCGCTTCCCCGAGTACGGGCGGACGGTGCAGAGCATGGTGGACGTGGCGAAGGCCATCGCCGACCCCCGCGAGCGGCAGGCGACGGTGGAGGAAATCGTCCACCTGATGTTCCAGATGCACCCGTTGGCGAGGACGCAGGAGGACATCAAGGTGAAGATTTGGAAGAACGTCTTCGCCATGGCCGACTACCAATTGGATGTTCAACCGCCGCAAGGCATCGACGTTTCGGCCGACGCCGCCCGCGTGAAGCCCGAGCCGGTCGCCTACCCGCCCATCACGCGGCGGATGCGGCACTACGGCTACAACGTCGGCTCGCTCATCCAAAAATGCATCGAGATGCCCGAGGGGCCGAAGAAGGAGGCATTCACCGAGACCATCGCCGCCTACATGAAGCTCGCCTACAAGACATGGAACCGAGAGCACTACGTCAGCGACGAGGTGGTGAAAGACGATCTGGAGATTTTGAGCGACGGCCAGCTCGTCCTCGAAAACCACGGCTCGCTCGACATCCTCGCCGACCAGGCCGGCTCCGACCCGCGCACGTCGAAGGTCAAGACGGCCCGCTCGCGCGGTTCTCGCGGCGGTCGGGGGCGCAGCGGAAACGGCAGCGGGCAGATCCCACAGGGCGGCTCGCGGCGGCGGCGCAAGTGATTTTTTTCAAGTAAAAATCAACAAGCCAAAGGGCAAAAGCGACGACTTCGCTTTTGCCCTTTGTTTTTTGCGCCGCCCTAACTTTTGACTTTATCCTTTTGCCTAAAAAATGACCGACGCTTTTGAAGTCACCGGCGGCCACCGCCTGCACGGTGAGCTGCAACCGCAGGGCGCGAAGAACGAGGCCCTGCAAATCATCTCCGCCGTCCTGCTGACCGCCGAGGAGGTGACCATCTCGAACATCCCCGGCATCCGCGACGTCAACCAGCTCATCGAGCTGCTGCGCGGCCTCGGGGTGAAAGTCAAAAAGCTGGCGGAGGACTCCTATTCATTCATGGCCGACGAGATCGACGTCGACTATCTCAACTCGAAGGAATTCCAAAAAGAGACGCAAAAGCTGCGCGGCTCCGTCATGCTCATCGGCCCGCTGCTCGCCCGCTTCGGCCGCGCCAACCTGCCCAAACCGGGCGGCGACCGCATCGGCCGACGGCACCTCGACGCGCACTTCAACGGCTTCAAAAAGCTCGGCGCGACCTTCGAGTACGACACGGCCAACGACCTCTATTTCGTCGGCGCACCGGCGAAGGGGCTGCGCGGCGGGTACATCCTGATGGACGAAATCTCGGTGACCGGCACGGCCAACGTGCTGATGGCGGCCGTTCTTTCAAAAGGGGAAACGACCATTTACAACGCCGCCTGCGAGCCATACCTCCAGCAGCTCTGCAAGATGCTCGCCCGGATGGGGGCCAAGATTTCGGGCATCGGCTCCAACCTCCTGACCATTACAGGGGTCGAAAAGCTCGGCGGCACCGAACACCGGATGCTGCCCGACATGATCGAGATCGGCTCGTTCATCTCGCTCGCAGCGATGACGCAGAGCGACATCACCATCCGAAACTGCTCCGTCCCCGACCTCGGGGTGATTCCTTCCGTCTTTGAAAAACTGGGCATCGAAATCCAGGTCTCGGGCGACGACATCCGCGTCCCGGCGCAGGAGTTTTATGAAATCCAGACCTTCATCGACGGCTCGATCCTGACGGTTTACGATTCTCCGTGGCCGGGCTTCACACCGGATTTGATGTCTGTATTGCTGGTCGCCGCCGTGCAAGCGCGCGGCTCGGTCTTGATTCACCAGAAGATGTTCGAGTCGCGCCTCTTCTTCGTCGACAAGCTCATCGACATGGGCGCGCAAATCATCCTCTGCGACCCGCACCGCGCGACCGTCATCGGCCTCGACCGCCGCTACCCGCTGCGCGGCATCGACATGAGCAGCCCCGACATCCGCGCCGGGGTCTCGCTGCTCATCGCCGCCCTTTCGGCGAAGGGGAAGAGCATCATCCGCAACGTCCATCAGATTGACCGGGGGTACCAGAACATCGACGGGCGGCTCAATGCGATTGGGGCGCAGATTGTGCGGTGCTGATTTTGGCCGTTGTTGATTAGGAGGCCATCAACGGCCAAAAGCAAAACAACCATTTGGGTTCCTTCTTACTTGCCTTAATCGTTGTCTATTTTCCTGCTAATCCTAAAAAACAAAAACCCAAAAATTCCTACGAAAGTCAAAAAAAGTGTTGCCCCTTTAAAACTGCATAGCGGCACCTTGTTGCTGCTATTTTTGGCAATAAAACACACCAATTCAGCAACTCCTAAAATGATGATGAGACCCAGTTCCAGTAATAAGCCTTTTTTTCGAGACAAAGTCAGGGCAACTTTATCATTAAGAGCAATTAGGAGGAGCGCAGGACCTACGGCAATTAAAATCTGACCCAACCGGTACAGCATTTTCAAAGTTTGCAATTCTTCGCCTTTGCACTGCCCGCCCAAAAAAAATCCTACTATCGTCAGCAAAGCAAAAAGGAAGCATAAGCGTCGTTGAAGTTTTTTTGCATTGCTGGCTTCAACTTCATCCAATGAAGGGAGAGAAAACTTCTCGGATATCTGTTGCGAGTCTTTTTTGGCAAAAAATGGCCATGCTCCAATCAGCATGATCAAAACAATCAAGCCAAGGATGAAGAGCAGGACAAATAAGAGGAGTTTCAAGAGTTGCTCCAATGATGACAATTTAATCTTATCAGGCCGTTGTTAGTCGTTCCCACCAACAACATACACGCCGTGATTTGCATGCCAAAGAAACAAACAACAGCCTGATTTTCAACCATTTGCGCCGACGGACCGGGCTGCCCAATCCGCCACCTTCCCATCCATCACCCTAAACCAGACGGGCGGCACGAGCGCCAAAAGGATGGCTGCCGGATAGCCCATCGGCAGTTGCGGGCTGCCGTCGTGGTGGCGGAGGACTTGGTATTTCCGGGTGCTTTTGAAGTGATGGTCGCTGTGGCGCGTCAGTTCGTAGAGCATGATGCGGCCGATTTCGTGGTTGGAGTTCCAGGAGTGGACGGGCGAGACCGGCTCGAACTTTCCGCTCGGCAGGAGCTTCCGGCGGAGGCCGTAGTGTTCGATGTAGTTCACGGTCTCCAAAAGAAGGAATGCGATGACCGCCACCGCCGCCGCGCCAATCAGCCCGGTTTTTCCAAAAAGAAAAAAGACCAAGGCCAGCCAGCCGACCTCGGCGATTTGGAAGAGGAGCATCTCGTTTTTCAAAGAGAAAAAAGGCAGCGCGGCCTTCCTCAAATCGCCCATCGATATTTCCCAGGCCGAGCGATAGGAGCCGACGACGGCCCGAACCCAAAAGGAGAAAAGGTTCTCGCCCAGCTTGGCCGAGGCCGGGTCGCGGTCGGTGCCGACGTGCTTGTGGTGGCCCCGGTTGTGCTCGATGAAAAAATGGAGGTAGAGGCTCGGCAGCAGCAGCATTTTCGAGAGGAACTGCGAAAACCGGTCGGTGCGGTGGCCCAGCTCGTGGGCGGCGTTGATGCCGTTGGAGCCGCAGATGAGGCCGGTGCCGAGGGTCAGGCCGACGATTTCGGACGGGCCTGCAGGGGTGATTTTTGTCAAAAACTCGAGGTAGAACCAGAGACTCGCATAGACAATCGGCACGTTGAGCCAGAGCATCGCGTCGAAGAAAACGCGCTTCGAGCGGCTTTCCTCCAAATCTTCGGGCAGGTTTTCGGCGCTGCCCGGCCAGATTTGTTCGACAACCGGGATGAAGCCGAAGATGAAGATCACCCCGAGCCACGCCCATGCGCCGCCCCATGCATAGCCGACCCAGACGAGCGCGGGAAGGAGGTTGGCGGCGAGGTATTTGAAGTCCTTCATAGTTTTGTGCGCTCTATTGAAAGCGAGAAAAAAACAGCAAGGCTCAATGAACTTCCACGCGCTCCGCGTCTCCGAGATACGCCCCGAAACAGCGGATGCCCGCACCATCGTCCTCGAACTGCCCGGCGAATTAAAGCAGGCGTTCCATTTCAAGCAAGGCCAGCACATCACCCTCCGCCTCCAGATCGGCGGGCAGGAGGTGCGCCGCAGCTACTCGATGTCGGCCAGCCCGCTCGACGGGGAACTGGCCATCACCGTGAAAAAAGTGGCGGGCGGTGCTGCCTCTCCTTATTTGGTGGACAAGCTGAAGGTCGGCGACGTGCTCGAAGTCGCGCCGCCGGAAGGGAGGTTTTTCGTCGAACTTGACGCATCGAAAAGGCGCGACCTCTACCTCATCGGCGCGGGCAGCGGCATCACGCCGTTGATGAGCATCGCCCGGGCCGCGCTCGAACTCGAACCGGCCTCCACCGTCCGCCTTTTTTACGGCAACCGCGACGAGGAGTCCATCATTTTCAAAGAAAAACTGGCCGAGATGGTGGCGCGGCACGAGGGCCAGTTCTCCGTCGAGCACATTTTGACGCGCCCGAAAAAGGAAAAAGCGGGCGGCATCGGCGGCTTCTTCGGCCGCAGCACGAGCCTCTGGTCGGGGAGGACGGGGCGCATTGAGGCCCGTTCGCTCGCCCGTTTTTTCGAGGAAAACCCGCCGCAGGCCGATGTCCAGGAATACTTCCTCTGCGGCCCAGGTGCCTTCATCGACAACGTGAAGGGCGCGCTCGTCGGGCGTGGCATCGAGCCGAAGCGCATCCATTCCGAGTATTTCATCTCGGCCGTGCCGAAAAGCTCGACCGACGCGGCGGCCCCGGCCTCCTCCAACGGCACGGGCGACGGCCCGACCCTCACCGCCCACCTCAATGGCGAGACGCACACCCTTTCCATCCCTTCGGGAAAGACCATCCTCGAAGCCCTGATTGCCGCGAAAAAAGACCCGCCCTACTCCTGCACCTCGGGCGCCTGCTCGACGTGCATGGCCAAGCTCGTGAAAGGCGAGGTGAAAATGGACGCCTGCTACGCCCTCGACGACGACGAGGTCAGGGACGGCTGGATCCTCACCTGCCAGGCTCGGGCGCAGACGGCGGAGGTCGAAATCTCGTTCGAGTGAGCCTCGCCCCTGCCCTGCCCCTTTTCCCGTTCAAATCTTCGAAGTGGTGATTGTCCGCAGCCCCATCACCCGGTCGTACCGCTGCCCGTGCGGCCGCCAGTAGGCGACGACCGTGTAGCGCGTGGTCGTGGCGAACCAGTTGCCCTCCGTCTCCGAGTGGTCGAGCTTTCCGGTCTTCGGGTCAACGACAACGTACTCGTAGTTGTAATAGCCCTGTTTCAGATAGGCCTCGCCGGTGTAGGCGTGCTCTTTTTCGTCGTAGACGCACTTGAACTGCGGCTGGACTTGCCAGTCCGTCAGCCCGCCGAACAGGTAGACGTCGCCACTTTCGGTTGGCGCGTTCCGTTTCAGCCGGAAGTGGACGAGCGCATAGTCGGCCTGCACCTGCGGCTTGTTGGCCCCGCCGAACCGCGAGCCGGTGTTCTGAAAAAAAATCTGGTACTCGCCGCCGTTGTCCTCCTGGTTGAGGGCGGGCGAGTCGCCGGTGACGATGTCGGGCCGGAGCCAGACCTCGGGCCACTTCCCGCCGAGCGCGATTCGCTCGACGCGCTCCGTCCGGTAGTCGAAAGTGCTGATGTCGAAATACCTGAACTCCTTCCCGGCCGGGAAGACGATGCTGTCCTGATAGTCAAAATTCAGCCCGTCGGCCGTGACCGTGCGCTCGTGGAGGCCGGTGAGCGCATTGTCCCAGCGGCCGTTTTCGAGGACGGTCGCCCAGGCCTCCCTCGGGTTGACAGGCCGCGCGCTCTTCTGGTTGATGGAAAAATCCAGCTCGTGGCAGGTCTGCATCTTCGAGACCTGCGCCGGGACGACCGCCTGGATGCCAATCTGCCAGACGTCCTCATAGACGATGAACCGCCGCGTCAGGGCCAGCGTCCGCTCGTCGTCGTCGAGGTACACCTTTAATAGGTAGTTGCCCGAGACCGTCCATTTCACGTCGGCGTTCGGCAGCGGCAGGGCATAGTGGGCGTACTTCTGGTCGGCGAAGACGCTCACCTCGTAGTCGCGCAGCCGGTTCTCGGAAAAGCCCTCGAGGTACTCCTGTTCCTGGAGTTTGCTCGGTGTCCAGTCGGCGTTGCAATGGATGATTTGATAGAGAAAAGTGGCCGGCTCCTCCCCCAAAAGGTCGAAGTGCAGCACAAACGAGCCGCGCAGCGGGACGAAGGGCAGCTTGTCCGGCCCCTTCAGTTCGACGGTTCGGATGTCGTCGAGCCAGACGTTGTTGTCGAACTGCGGGTCCTTGTTCTGTGAGAAAGCGGCCGCCGAGCGGAGGAGAATGGCGGCGGCGAGGAGCCAGTTTTGGGTCAATTTCATTTCTCGAAAAGGAAAAATCGGATGGTCGAAGGTTCGCCTGTCGAATGTCGGCGGGCAAAACGGCGGCCGGGTTTGTCAAGTTGTTTGAACGGGCGGCGCGAGCTTCCATCGCTCGGTGCGACCAGAGGCAATCTGCCGGTCGCTCCAAAATCCTTTTTTCGATGCTGGAAAAAAAGGCGGCCGTGATGTCGCCCTCCCGCGCCGCGCCCGGTTCGAGGCAGACGGGCTTGAGTTTGATTTCATAAAAGCCTCTCCTGACTCGCGCTGCCTCGAACTGAAAAACCGGCATCCCGTGCGCCCGGGCGATGGTCTCCGGCCCGTGGATGCAGGCCGTCGGCTGGCCGAGGAAGGTGAGCCATTGCGCGGTCGCCGCGGTCGAGGGCGACTGGTCGGCCATCAGGACGAAGACGGCCGCGTGGTTTTTGTACTTTTCGACGGCGGCGCGTGTGTCCTTCGGGTGGCAAAGCTCCATGCCCAGCTCGCCCCTTTTTTTGTTGACAAACGCCTCGACGCGCCGGTTGCTCATCGGCTTGAAAACCCCAACGACCTGCCCCGAAAACCACAGGCTGAACGATCGCACGCCCCATTCCCAGTTGGCGTAGTGCATGCCGGTGAGGATGACGGGACGGTTTTTTTCGAGGTGAAAATTGACGGCCTCTGCGTTGAGGAAGCGGTAGCGGCGGCGCATCTCGGCGGGCGGCATGGTCAGGCCCTTGAACCCTTCGAGGGTGATGTCGCAGAGGTTTTGATAGAAAAGCCGGGTGATTTGGCTGATTTCAGCCTCTGATTTCTCTGGAAAGGAGCGGCGCAGGTTCTCGAAAACGACCCGCCGCCGGTAGCCGACGACCGAGAACAGCACCCAGCACAGCCCGTCCGACAGGGCATAAACCGCCCCGAACGGGAGGCGGCCGAGCAGGACGGCCAGCAGGCGGACGAGGAGCAGTTCGAGCATCGGGCAAAACTAACCGGGCATTGGCCGGTCGAAATTTTTCCGTGCCGCTTAAAGTAATTCGCCAACCTTGTGCGTCTTCCCCAGCAAATGCAACCCAGCATGGCAATTTTGGAAGGAGAGGCCGCCCGACCGGGCATCGCAGCCGTCGTGCAGCAGTACGGCCAGCGCCTCTTCCGGTTCATCCGGGGCCGCGTGCCGAGCGACGCCGACGCGGAGGACGTCCTGCAGGACGTGTGGTACCAACTGGCCCGCGTCGCCGCCGTCGAGCCGATCGAGGAGTTCAGCGGCTGGCTCTTCCGTGTCGCCCGCAACCGGCTGACGGACAGGTTCCGCCGCGCCCAGCCGCGCTCGCTCGAAGACTTTGTTTATGAGGACGAGGAGGGCGCGACCTTCTTCCGCGACCTCCTCCTGGTCGATGCCGACACGCCGGAGACCGAGTTTTTCAAACAGACCGTTTGGGACGAATTGATGGCCGCTCTCGACGAGCTGCCCGCCGCCCAGCGCGACGTTTTCATCGCCAACGAGCTGGACGGCGAGACCTTCCAGTCCATCGCCGACCGGACGGGCGACAACCTCAAGACGCTCATCTCGCGGAAGCGATACGCCGTGCAGCACCTGCGCGAGCGGCTCGCGGCCGTCTATCAAGACCTTCTAAATCAATAGGTTATGTTCAACGAAGCATCGAACGGATGGCCGCGCCGCTGGCCTCGTTATTGGTTCCTTATCCCGGTGGCCGTCGTCGCTGCCGCGCTCGCGCTCGGCTGGGCGGTGATGTTTTTGTGGAACGCCATCCTGCCCGAGGTGGTCGGGGCGCGGCCGCTCAACTTTTGGCAGGCGGTCGGGCTGCTGGTGCTTTGCCGGTTGCTTTTTGGCGGCTTCGGCGGGCGGGGCGGGCGGCCCGGCGGCGGCCCGCGTCGCGGCGGCTGGCGCGGCCGTTGGGCGACCATGAGCGAGGAGGAGCGGGCCAGGTTCCGCGCCGAATGGGCGGAGCGTTGCCGCAAGCGGGAGGGCTGATTTTTTTTGAAAAATCCTGTCGGCCTTAAAGTAAAAAACCGGCCTGCCCGTCTTCCTCCATGTGCGGCAACCAAACCGCCACGAATCATTCACCATCAAAAATTCAATCACAGTCATGCGACCATTCAAGTTCATGCTTGCGCTGCTCTTCGGCGCGGCGGTCATCATCACCTTTTTGAAGCTGCTGTTCTTCGCCGTCGTCGTCGCGGCGGTCGGCGGGACGCTCTTCGCCGCCTTCCGTGCGGGGCGCGTCGCCGAGGCCTGGCGCGGCTCGGGCGGCCAGCCGCAGTTCCTCTCCGGGAATGCGCAGCCGTTCTCGCTCTCCGCTCCGTCGAACGCGATGAGCCTCGGCCGTCAGCCGATGCAATTCGCTGAAAACCAACGGGTTGCGCGGAGCATTGAGGTGCTTTGAGCCGATCTCCAAAAAGCCAAACCCAATCTTTCACCATTCAACATTCCAGAAAAATGTGTCATTTCCATCAAGCCCGCACGGCGGGTTTTCATCCGCGCGGCTTCGGGGCCGGGCGGCCCGGCTTCGGCAAGTTCAACCGCTTCATGGCCGACTGGCAGAACGCGATGCACCAGCCGCCCGTCAACGTCCGCGAGACGAAGGACTGGTATGAAATCCAGCTCTTCGCCCCCGGCCTCAACCGCGAGGCGTTCGAGGTCAGCGTCGGCGACGACGTGTTGAGCGTCCGCTTCCAGCCGCCAACGGCCGACGCGACCGGCGACCAGTTCCTCCACCGCGAGTGGGCGGCCCGCGCGCCGTTCGAGCGGCAGTTTGCCCTCAACGGGAAGGTCGACGTGGCGGCCATCGCGGCCCGATATTCCGACGGCGTCCTCTACCTGACGCTGCCAAAGTTGCCGGGCAGTGCGGGCCAGGAGATTCCGGTGGCTTAAGCCGAGAAGAGCATTCCATGAAAAAACGAGTGCGAGCGGGCGGTGCCTGTCTCGCACTTTTTTTGCGCAACCGGGGCCGCTCTCCGGGCCGTATTAACCGCGCCTACCCTTTCAGGGATAGAACCGCGCTCCCCTCAAATTTCAAAAAAACAAATCCGCCCGGCGCAAAACCGGGGGCGGCTTTTCTACATTCGCCACACGGTTTTAATCCGCCAATTTCAGACATATAGGCATTTCGGTTTTTTAATCCCTCTGTCCGCCATCGTCCGGCCTGCCCTCATGATGAGGTCGAAAAACGATTCTTTTTACAGCTTTTCTTTACCAAAAACATGATTCTTAAGCCGAACCGCCTGGCCGTGGCCTGCCTCCTGCTGGCCGCCGCCCACGCGCAGACCCTTGCGCAAGACCCCAGCCGCAAGCCTTCTCCCGACCCCGTTCGTTCCCCGCTTTTGGAGATGCCCCAACTGACCGTCACCAACGGGCTGACCGCCGCGCAGCTCGTCGAGGACGTGTTCATCGGCGGCGACTGCTTCGACGTGTCGAACATCAGCTCGTCGGGCGACGCAACCTCCATCGGCAAGTTCTCCAACGGCACCTCCGCCGTCGGCCTCGCCGAGGGAATCGTACTCTGCACCGGCACGGCCAACCAAATCCTCGGGCCGAACAACGGCAGCTCCAACGGCTCGGCCTTGAGCTGGACCGACGTGCCGGACGCCGACCTCACGGCCATGACCGGCCAGACCTCAGCCACCATTCGCGACCGGTCGGTCATCGAATTCGACTTCAGACCGACGAAGAACACCATCCAATTTCAATACGTCTTCGCCTCGGAAGAGTACTGCGAGTACGTCAACTCGACCTACAACGACGTCTTCGGCTTCTTCATCAGCGGGCCGGGCATCACCGGGACGTTCTCGAACAGCTCGAAGAACATCGCCACCATTCCCAGCTCCACGGCCTACATCACCATCAACTCGGTCAACCACCAGAAGAACTCGGCCTATTACATCAACAACATCCCCATCGGCCAGGTGCCATTCGACAACGACTGCGACGGCGTCTTCGGCACGACCGGCATCCGCACACAGGAGCTGCAGTTCGACGGGCTGACCACCGTCCTGACCGCGACCGCGACCGTCATCCCCTGCTCGACCTACCATATCCGCCTGAAAATCGCCGACGTGGGCGACGGGCTGTACAACTCGGCCGTTTTCCTCAAGGCAAATTCCTTCAACGCGGGCGGGAACGCCAGCCTCGCGCTCGACGTGCCGACCGTGACGGCACCGAACACGGCCTATGAGGGCTGCTCGAACCCGAGCCTCGTCCTCACCCGCATCGGCTCGAACCTCGGCACGGCGCAGACCGTCAATTTCACCATCGACCCGAGCAGCACGGCCGTGGCCGGGGCAGATTACGTCGCCTTCCCGCTGACGGCGACCATCCCGGCGGGGCAAATGAGCCTCACCATCCCCATCCAAATCATCGCCGACAACCTCGCGGAGGGGACTGAAAAACTGGTCTTCAACCTCGACAACTCCTGCTCCTGCTCGATGTCGACGGTCACTTTGAACATCAACGACCCGTCGCCCATCAGCCTTTCGATGGCCGACGCGAACCTCTGCTCGGCGCAATCGACGACTATCTCGCCAACGGTCTCGGGCGGGATTGGAAACCTCACCTTCAACTGGAATTCGGGGCAGAGCACGAAAAGCATCACCGTAACTCCGTCGCAATCAACGACTTACACGCTGACCGTGACCGATGCCTGCGGAACGACGGCGACCGAGGATGTGGCCGTCAATGTCGTCGGGAACCCGGCGGCGGCGACCACCGGCCTTTTCACCGCATGCAACGGGAACGCGGCAAGCATCCCCATCACCTTCACCGGCGGCGGGCCGAGCTGGGACCTAACCTACACCCTCGGCAACCAGCCGACGACGCTCAACGGGCTGACGCAGAACCCGTTCATGCTGCCCATCACCTCGCCGGGGACGCTGACGCTGACCGCAGTCTCCTCGAACGGCTGCACGGGGACGGCCAGCGGCACCGCCACCATCCAGCCCGGCGGCTTCGCGCTGACGGGCGTGGCCACCCCGATTTCCTGTTTCGGGAAAAGCGACGGGGCCATCAAACTGACGACGACGGGCGGCCTTGCCCCGTTCAATTTCGCATGGGACAACACCGCCGGCTCGACGGCCAACCAGACCAACCTCGCCGCCGGGAACTACGCGGCGACCGTGACCGATGCCAACAACTGCTGGGAGACCTTTTCCGCCCAAATCACGGAGCCGAAAGAAATCCTGGTGGCCGTCGCCCTCGTCGAAGGAACGGACTGCAACGACCCGCAGGGCGGCAGCATCAGCCTCTCGGCCAGCGGCGGCACGGGCGTGCTCAATTTTTCATGGGACAAAACCGCGCAAAAAACCGCCACCCCGACCGGCCTCTCGATGGGCAACTACACCGCGACCGTCACCGATTCGAAAGGCTGCACGGCAGTGATCACGGCCGAGGTGCCGGGCGATTTCACCGCGCCGACGGCCGTGATTTCGCCGCCTGCGACGCTGACCTGCATCGACCCGGCCGTTCAAATCGACGGGACGAAATCGAGCAACGGCCCCAATTTCTCGACCGATTGGTCGACGGTCGGCGGGCATTTCGTGGTCGGTTTGAATGCCCTGTTGCCGTCGGTCGACAAGCCGGGGACTTATTCTCTTTTGATAAAAAACCTGTCGAACGGCTGCACCGCGACCGCCTCCGTCAACGTCGCGGCGAATCAAACGCCGCCCGTCGCCGACGCGGGGCCGGACTCGGAAATCAATTGCATTTCAACAAAAACCAGCCTGAACGGGGGCAATTCGAGCAGCGGCCCCAATTTTACCTACCTCTGGTCGGAGACTGGAAGCAGCACCGGCGGCGGGATGCTCGGATTCAATGAAATGAAAGCCGTGGTCGACCATCCCGGCACCTTCGAACTGCTCGTGACGAACCAGACTAACGGCTGCACGGCGGTCGATGAGGTCACCGTCGCCGACAACGTTTTACCGCCGACGGCTGCCAGTTTCGACGTCTCGCGGGAGAAATGCGCGACCTCCGCCTCGTGGCTGCTCGACTTCGTGACGGGCGGCGTTCAGCCTTTCAAAATCTCGATAGATGGAAACGAACTGACCGGTGAGGAGACTAGCGGCCTTGCCAGCGGCACCCACAAACTGCGCATAACCGGGGCCAATGGCTGCTCGCTCGACACGGTGTTTTCGGTCGCCGCGTTCACGCCGCCGACGGTCGCCATCGACCCGCCGACGGCCAAAATCCGGCTCGGCGACTCGCTCCTTTTGCGCGGCCTGCCAAACATCTCGGGCGCGGCCATCGGCGGTTTCGCCTGGTCGCCGGGTGAGCGGACGGACTGCCCGGACTGCAAGCAGGTGATGGCCAAGCCGTTCAAAAACACTCTTTTTACATTGATTTTGACCGATTCGGCGGGCTGCACGGCCTCGGCGCAGGCTCGAATCGAGGTCGATGAAAGTTGGGGCCTTTATGTCCCCAACGCCTTTTCGCCCAACGACGACGGGCTGAACGACGGCCTGACCATCTTCGCCAACCCGGCGGTCGTGGTCGACGTGGAGGTCTTTGAAATCTTCGACAGGTGGGGCGACAAGGTCTTTGGCCGACGGAATTTTCAGGTCTCCGACGAGTCGCTCGGCTGGGACGGGCGGCAGCGCAGCCACACCCTCGAACCCGGCGTCTTCGTCTGGCGGGCGCGGCTGCGGCTGCTCGACGGGCGCGAGGTGGAGGAAAAAGGGAACATCACCCTCGTCCGATGAACCGGCTTTCAGAACACACGCTATGATGGTTTGCCGTCCCGGTTTTGCCGGGGCGGTTTTTTTTGCCAGTAAAGACTGCCCGCCCAATCTGGGAGAGGTCGGCTGAAAAAATGGAAGGCCGGTTCAGTCGCACGACTGAACCGGCCTTCCATTTTGCCCAAAACAGAGGCTCACTTTTTCGCCCCGAACCTGTCCATCCACGCCAGCACACCCCCTTCGAGGTTGCGGACGTTGGCGAAGCCGTTCATCTGCAAAATCTGCTGGCCCATCGCCGAGCGCTTGCCCGAGCGGCAGTGGACGACGACCTCCGAGTCCTTGAACTCGTCGAGTTCCCAGACGCGGTTCATCAGGTCGCCCAGAGGAATCAGGCGCGCGCCGAGGTTGAACTCGTCAAACTCGTGTTGCTCGCGCACGTCGAGGAGGAGGAACTGGTCGCCCCGGTCGAGCTTCTCCTTGAGTTCTTGAACAGTGATGTCCATGATTTTAGGCGAGAGAATTTACTTGGGAAAATCGAGCTGGCTGTTGCGGCAATAGAGCATGAAAACGAGGGCGCACAGAAAGAAAATGCCCATCAAGAGATAGACGAGACAGTACCCTTTGCCCTTTGAATTGCTGACGTGAGACATGGTGACGATTTGATTTTGACGCGGGCGAAGGTAGAAACGGCCGCCGCGCCGCGCCCCTGCCGACCGCGTTTTTCGGGCAAAAAATTCCCCCGGTCAGCCCCTTGAGGGCAGCGCGATGCGGGCAAAACCGCCCAGGAACTCGGCCCGTGCCGCTTCGTGCGCCGCCTCCAGCCCGATTTCGAGCCGAAGCTCGGCGACCTGCCGGTGGGCAAACCGCTCGATGTCCCACCCGCCGATTCGCGCCGTGAGCTGGCCGACGCGATAATGGTAAGGCAGTTCAAGCCACACCTCCGGCGTCCAGACGGCGAACATGGAGAACAGCACGACCATTTTCAGCGAAAAGCCCGCGTTGCCGAACATGAAGGCCTGCATCCGAATCTCGCTCGCAGGCCTCGGGCCGATAGCCCAGCAGGACGTGCTTGAGGTCGTGCCGCTCGTAGTAGGGCACCAGTTCTGGGCCCATCCCGTCGAGCATGTCCCAGATGGCGCGGCCGACGGTGCCCTCGGCGCAGCGCTCGAGGGCAAGGAACCGGGTGCGGGTGCCCCGGCGGCGGCCGAACATTTTGAGGAAGAAGACCCCGAACTCGAGCTGCGCGGGGAAGATGACATGGTGGCGGATGCTTTTCATGCTGTCAATCTAAATAGAACTTTGCGAAACAAAGTTATTTTGACGATTGAACAGCCACGAATGTCCGGGCATTTTTTTTGAAAAACATTCGAGGGCACCGTTGGCGGGGCTCCCTAATCCCCAATCCCCTTTCTCACCTCGCTCGGAGGGAAGCCGAAATGGTCGCTGAAGCTTTTCGAGAAATAGGCCAGACTGTTGAACCCGACCATGAAGGCGACCTCCGAGGCGTTGCCGGCGCCCTTTTCGAGCAGCTCTTTTGCCCGCTCGAGGCGCATGTTGCGGATGATCTCGTTGGGGCCGTGGCCGGTGACGGCGGTCAGTTTGCGGTGGAGCTGGCTGCGGCTCAAGGCCACCTTTGCCGCCAGCTCGACCACGCCGAAGGTCTCGTCGTCGAGGTTCTCCTCGATCGAGAGCCGGATTTTTTTGAGGAACTCCTCGTCGACGCTCGTCACGGCAATCTCGCTCGGCATGAGGCCCGACTGGCTGAACTTTTCCCGCAAGCCCCGCCTCGCCCGGATGAGTCCCTCGGCCTGCGCGACCAGCTCTCGGGCGTCGAAGGGCTTGGTCAGGTAGGCGTCGGCACCCGTGTGGAAGCCCTCGATTTTCTCCTCGCTCGCCGCCTTTGCCGTGAGCATGATGACGGGGATGTGGCTCGTCCGCAGGTCCGTTTTGAGCGAGCGGGTGAGGGCGAGGCCATCCATGTCGGGCATCATCAGGTCGGTGATGACGAGGGCGGGCATCTCGGCCTGCGCCTTTTGGAGTCCGGCCGCGCCGTTCTCCGCCTCGACGATGTGGAAGCTCTTTTCGAGCTGCTCGCGGATGTAGAGCCGCACGTCGGGGTTGTCCTCGACGACGAGGGCCACGTCCTTCCCGTCTCTCGATTTTGGGAAAATGGACTGCTTTTGGCCGTTGTTGGCGTCCTCGCCGACGATTGTCGCGAGGGTTGTTGGCGAGGACGCCAACAACGGCAAATCAGCGGCTGCTTTCTCGTTTTCCGAAAAAACCTCCTCGCCCAGCGGCAACCGGATGGTGAAAACAGAGCCTCGCCCCTCCGTGCTTTCCGCCGAAATCTGGCCGTGGTGAAGCTCTACAAGCTCTTTCGTCAAAGCCAGCCCGATGCCGCTCCCGGCCTGCAGGTCGGAGGTGTTCTGGGTTTGAAAAAACCTTTCGAACAGGTGCGGCATCTGCCCGGCCGGAATGCCGATGCCCGAATCTTTTATGGTGATGACGGCGGCCCGACCGTTGTCATCGACCGAGAGCGCGGCCGAGACCTGCCCGTCGTCCGGCGTGAACTTGAAAGCATTGGAGAGGAGGTTGGTCAAGACCTTTTCCAGTTTGTCCCTGTCAAACCAAGCGGCCACTGGCCCTTTGGGCGTGTCCACCGAAAACCGGATGTTCTTCCTCACGGCAAGGCTTTCAAAAGAAAAAGCCACCGACCGCACGAACTGCCCGAGGTCGCCCGGAGCGGCCTGCACCGACATCTTCCCGGCCTCGAGCTTCGACAGGTCGAGCAACTGGTTGACCAGTTCGAGCAACCGCTGGGCGTTGCGGCGCATGATGCCGTGATATTTTTTCAAATCCCCGGCCAGCGAACCGTTCAGAATCTGGTCGAGCGGACTCAAAATCAGCGTCAGCGGCGTGCGGAACTCGTGGCTGATGTTCGCAAAAAAGGCGCTTTTGAGCCTGTCCAGTTCGCGCAGCCGCTCGGCCTCGGTGTGCTCGAGCTGGGCGGCGACGCGGGCCTCCCGCTGGCGGATTCGCTGCCGGTTCCTGACGAGCTGGAACCAGCCGACGAGCGCGGCGATGGCCAAGAGCGCGGCCACGAGGATGAGGTTGCGGCGCGTCCGCTCGGCGGCCAGTTGGAGGTTTTTTTGAGCCAAATCGGCCTCTTTTTGCCGAGTTTGGTATCGGACATCGAGGTTGGCGAGCTTTTGCAGGTTCTCCCTTTCGCTGATGGAGTCGGACAACGCGACGTACCTGCGCTGCCATGCGAGGGCTTCGCGGTAGCGGCCGAGGCCCTCGTTGGCGGCAGCGAGCTGCTCGTAATAGACAAGCATCGGGTCGGTCAGGCCGAGCGAGGCCATGATGGCGTGGCCGCGCTCGGCCAGTTCGAGGCCCTGCTGGAAATGGCCCAGCGCGTTGTGCGCACGGGCGAGGTTGACGAGCGGGTAGACCATGTTCGACTTGCGGTTGATGGCCGTCAGGTAGGCCATCGAACGCTCGCCCCATTGGATGGCCTCGGCAAAGCGGCCCTGCTCGTCGAGCAGGTGCGACATGGAGGCGCAGATGACCCCTGCGACGAGCTTGTTGTCGAACTTGGTGGCGATGGCCAGCCCGCGCTCGGCGCAGTCGAAGGCGTTGGGGAAGTCGTCCTTCTTGCCGTAGGCGACCATGAGGTTGTTGTAGGTGAACATCATGCGCTTCTCCTGCCCGAGTTCCTGCCTGATTTTCAGGGCTTTTTGCAGGTGCTCGATGGCCTGGTCGGGGGCGTTGTTGTCGCCGTACATGTTGCCGATGTTGGCGTAGATGCTGGCCAGCTCGCCCCGGTCGCCCTGCCGCTCGACGATTTCGGCCGCACGGAACAGGTAGGCGAGGGAGGAGTCGGGCATCCCCATCTCGTTGTAGGAGTTGCCGATGTTGGCCAGCGCCTTACGCAGCGCGCCCGAGTCGCGGGCCTCGGTGGCGACCGAAAGCTCCTGTTTGAAGACGGGAAGCGCCTTCGTGTACTCGGCGTTCTGGTAAAATGCCTGCCCCCGGATGTCGAGCGCACGGGCAATGCCGCGCCCGTTGCCCGCTCTCTTGGAAAGAAGATCGATGCTGTCGGCATAGCGGTTCAGCTCCGAGGAGTCGGAGGCGGAGAGCTTCTCGATGGCGATTTCATAAAGGAGGTCGGCTCTTTTTTTCAAGTCGGCCTCGGCGTGAAAGGCGCGGTAGAGGCTGTCGACGGCCCTCCGGTCTTGCGATTTTGCCCAAAAGGGAACGGCGAGGAGGGCGAGGCAAGCGAGCTTGTTTCTCATGTTTGTCCGGTTCGCTGGGCGGTTTGTGTTGGCCAAAATTATTCAACACGAGAAAAACAGACGGCCAACGGCCAGTTTTTGGGCAAAAATCAGGGCAGCCACCTGTTTTTTGAAAACAATGTTTTTTCACGGAAAACCCGTCGGCCGTTTTGAAACTTCGGCCGTCTTTTTCACTAAACCGCTCTGAAAGATGAACAACCAGCTTCGTGTCGCCGTCCTTCTGATAGCCGCGACGGCCCTTTTCTCCTGTTCCCAAAAACAGTCCGCCCCGCCTCCGCCTCCGCAACCCGAGCAGGCAGCGCCGCCCGTCGTCGGCGGCGACCGCGACGAGCACGGCTGCATCGGCTCGGCCGGCTACACATGGTCGGCGGCGGCGAAAAACTGCCTCCGCCTATTCGAGACCGGCACCCGCCTCATCCCCGCGAAGGGCGACGGGACGACCTCGGCCTTCATCGTCTTCTCCGACGACAAAAAGTTGTGCGAGCTTTTCGTCCCCGGCGAGAAGGGCGGCAAGCTCCTCGACCGCCACCCGCTCGGCAAGGGCGAGTGCTGGGGCACGGCCGACACCTATATAATAAGGAGCGACAAAGGCCGCTGGGTCTGCGAACAAAGGGGCGAGATGGTGTTCGCGCAGCCGGTGAAGTGAGGGCGGCCCTATTTTCGCCCAAAAAAAACATGTCGGCAACGCTCCGGGCAGAGGGCCTCGTCAAATTTTATGGGAAAAGGCAGGTGGTGAAGGGCGTCTCCGTCGACGTCAAGCAGGGCGAAATCGTCGGCCTGCTCGGGCCGAACGGGGCGGGGAAGACCACTTCATTTTACATGATAGTCGGCTTCGTCCGGCCCGACGACGGCCACGTTTTCCTCGACAACGAGGAGATTACGAAGCTGCCGATGTACCGGCGGGCGCAGCGCGGGATTGGCTACCTACCGCAGGAACCGTCGGTTTTCAGGAAGCTGTCGGTGGAGAACAACATCCGCGCCGTGCTCGAGATGACCGCATTGCCGAAGGCGGCGCAGATTGATAAATTGGAGACCCTGATTTCAGAGTTCCACCTCGAAAAAGTGCGGAAAAGCCCCGGCGACACCCTCTCGGGCGGCGAGCGGCGGCGCACTGAAATCGCGCGAGCCCTGGCAACTGACCCGAAGTTCATCCTCCTCGACGAGCCGTTCGCGGGCATCGACCCCATCGCGGTGGAGGACATCCAGTACACCGTCGCCAAGCTCAAGACGAAGAACATTGGCATCCTCATCACCGACCACAACGTGCAGGAGACGTTGAGCATCACCGACCGCGCCTACCTCATGTTCGAGGGCGACATCCTCAAGGCCGGGACCGCCGAGGAGCTGGCCGCCGACGAGATGGTCAGGAAGGTCTACCTCGGCCGAAACTTCGAGCTTCGCCGCAAGGTCATCGACCTCGCTCCGTGACGGGGTTTTGGTGAAAATGGGCGCGTCTTTCTCTTGTTGAGCAACTGGTTTTTATCAGGAATTGGAAACTTTTTTTGATCAGCGAACCTCTTTCGGCTGATTCCAAGAATCCTTTTTGCGGCGGCTGACAATCAGACGCATACAGAAAAGATTTTGGCTAAACCGTTGACATTAAGCTGTCACCAGATTCGATCTCTGCCCAAAAAAAAGTAGGAATCTCGTCCGGCCTGCCTATTTTTGATTTCGCAAAGGATTACTGCGAGTAAATTTAGGCAGGGGATAGCGGCCACAAGACTCTGTACTTTGACGGGAGACAATAGCAAAAAACAGAGCAAACCATTCCTCTCTTCTTCGCCCCACCTCTTCGGGGCCGGCCAGCTATCCCCTTTTTTGTTTCCCTTTTTACAGTTGCTGCCGACCTAATTTCACCCCGCCAAAAGTCAACATGAACTTCGCCATCCCAGTCGGTCGTCGTCTCCGCCAAGCCCTCACCGTGGGGCTGGTCGTCGGTGCGCTGCTGTGCATGTTCCCGCCGGAGATTGGGCTGGCACGGGCCTGGTCGAGCTTTGCGCCGCTGGTCGTGCTGATTTACCTCGGCATGGCAACGGCCTTCATGATCGGTAAGCAGGAGCGGCTGATGTTCGTCTGCCTCGGCTGCTGCGCGGCGATGGCCTATTTCTTGAACGAATCGACCAACTCGGGCCTTGTCCAGACCAGTCCCGCCAACTCGCCGAGGCTGACCATCACCCATTTCAACGTCGGCTCCTCGGGCGAGAAGTACTCGGCGATGCTCGACCGCATCCTTTCGCGCCGTGCCGACATTGTATCTTGCCAAGAGGTCAATTTTACTTGGGACACAGTGCTTTTGCACGGCCTCCGCGCCGCCTATCCGCACTCGGTCTCGCTGCCGAGCTTCACCGGCGACGGGCTGGCGGTCTACTCAAAAATGCCGTTCCAGCAGCTCGACACCTTCTATTTCAACGGCCTGCCCAACCTCATCGGCAAAATCCGGCTTCCGGGCTCCGACACGGTTTTCTGCTTCGCCAGCACCATCACGAGGCCCATCGCGGGCGGCGGCGACGCGGAAAAACTGCGCGAGCACTTGCAGCACGTCTCTTTTGAGGCGAACAAGATGGCCGCGCCGCTCTTTGCCTTCGGCGAGTTCAACGCACCGCCGTGGTCGTCGGAAATCCTCGATTTCAAAAGCGCGACTCGACTTTCAGACAGCCGAAAACCCTTGCAGACGACCATCCCGAACGGCTACTTCCAACTGCTGCGGGTGCCGGTCGACCACATCTTTTTCTCCGACGAGTTCGAGTGCCTCGACTTCGAGGAGCTGTCCTCCAAAAACACCTGGCACCTCGGCATCGAGGGCGTCTTCCAACTGAAACCGCCCGCGAAGGATGTGGAAAAAACAACTCGATAGCTTCCGCTTCGCGCTCGCCGGGCTTCGCGAGCTGTTCGCCGCGACGCCCAACGCCCGCGTCCACGCGGTGCTTTCGGTCGCTGCGGTCGGCCTCGGCTTTTGGTTGAAAATCTCTGAAAACGAATGGCTTGCGGTGGTCGGGTGCATCATGCTCGTCATCGGTCTCGAGGCCGTCAATTCCGCCATTGAAAACCTTGTCGACCTCGTATCGCCCGGCCAGCATCCGCTTGCGGGGAAGGCGAAGGACCTCGCCGCCGGGGCCGTGCTTTGGGCGGCAATAGGGGCAGCCGTGGTTGGCGGGATTGTCTTTTTGCCGAAAATGGCGGCTCTTTTTTCGTGAAAAAATTCTTCCCTGAAATGCCCGCCGCTCACACCCTGTCTTTTTGTAAAAATGTCGCAAACTGTTGGCTGTCAATTCTTTGCGCAATCTTTTTCCTGAAGACCGACACGCTCGCCGCCCAAAGACTCCTCTCCCTCGCCCCCGCCGACACCCTCCACAAGCCCCGCCTCATAACCGCCACCTCGATCGCCGGTGCCACCTATGCCGCCTCGATGATCGGCCTCAATCAGGCATGGTACTCCGCCTACCCGCGCTCCGGTTTCCACTTTTTCAACGACAACCACGAATG
>JBGAWE010000301.1:0-4615 GCA_044227705.1 Saprospiraceae bacterium | reverse complement strand
GGGCGGCATCCGCGCCGAGGCGGGCAAGTACGTCGTCCAGTCCGACAAGGAAACGCCCACACCCGACGACCTCTATGTGGGCAGCACGACCGTCGTGCCGAACATCTACGGCTCCGACTATCTCATCAAAGAGGTGCTGGCCTTCGACTACGCCATCGGCTTGGGCCGCGAACTGGCCGACGACCCCTCGCGCCGCACGCTCATCATGTCCGCCTCCGACCACGAGTGCGGCGGCATGGCTCTCATCGGGCTGCACGACGAGGCCGATTTGCAGGCCAACGGCACCAAAGTCCGCACCTACGCCGCCACCCCGAGGCAGGACGCCGCGATGGGCGGCGGCTCCAACCCCGGTCCGATGGGCCTGACGGCGGGCGCGAAGTGGTTCCCGCAATACACGACCTACAACTTCCAGGGCTACGACTGGCCGAAGCCGACCGGCCCGTCGGCGCAGCGGCTCGTCATCGCCTACGGCTCCAACCCCGTCGTCAACGGCAACGGCACCAACGTCGGCGGAACGCCAGGCAACCACACGCCGCAGGACATCTGGGTCGGGGCGCAGGACAACGTCGGCGGCACGTTCGCCAGCCGAATCACCGGGCGCGGGCTGCTCGACAACACGGATTTGACGCCCATCATGCGCGACTTCCTCGGCCTCGACGGCTACTCGGTCTGGGACCCGAACCTGACTATTTCGCTCGTCAGCCAGTCGCCGACCTTCTGCCGCTACCAGCCGCTGACCCTCAAACTTTCGGTGAAAAACAACGACCCGTACCCGGCCGAGAACGTCGAAATCAAGCTGCCGCTCCCGGCTAACTGCGCCTATGTCTCCTCCTCGACGACGAACGGCGCGTACACGCAATACTGCGCGGGCAGCGTGAAATGCGAGAAATGGGCCATCAAGACCATCGCCCCCGGCGCGACGGCCGACCTCTCGCTGACCATCTTCCCCCTCGGCACCGACGACCTCAACACGACCGCCTCGATTTTGAGCTGGTCGACGGGCACGGCGACGACCTCCTCCGTCATCGTCAAGCGCGGCAACTGCGCCGGTCAGTCCGACCCGTCGTCGCTCGTTGGCAGCCCGACGGGCAAAATCTTCCCGCAGCCGACGACGGGCGAGGCGACGCTGGCCATCGAGTCGGACGTGACGAAAAACGCGACGCTGAAAGTCTTCGACCTCAACGGCTCGGTCGTCAGCGAGCGGGCGGTCGAGGTGTTCAAGGGGGCCAACCAATTCCCGATTCAGATGGGCGATTTCCGCTCGGGCCTCTATTTCGTCGTCCTCGCCGACGGCGACGGCTGGGCGAGCGAGCCTGTCAAATTGGTGAAAGAATGACGTTCTTCATAGTAGCCTTCATACCATAGTTTGACGGACGGGGCGGCCGAGCGAGGTCGCCCCGTTTTTTTTTCAGCCCGACAGGCCTTAACCCAAAAGCAACCGACGCTTAACCCACAGTTTCCGCCCGCGCCGCTGGGCCGCCCAACCTTTGACCCGTCGAACAGAAAACAATGACGGACACAGACCGCCACGGCCGCCGACCGGGCAAAGGATTAGACGGTCGGTGCGCCGGGCGGACAAACCCCAGCCAGCATCCGATGCGCGACAAAGACAAATCAAGTAAAGACAACTCGCAGGGCTGCCTCCGAACGCCGGAGACGGCCCTGTTTTCTTTTAAACACAGCAAAGACCACCGTGAGAAAGACTTTTTTGTACCTGATGTTCCTGCTGCTCGTTGCCTTCGTCGGCTGGCGATACGAGCTTGAAATCGGCCTCTTTTTTGAAAACCTCGTCCTCGATGACCGCCCTGCTCGCCACCCTGCCACACACCTCGCTGCTGTTCCTGCTGGTCTCGGTGGCCTTTTTATGGAAAAAAGGGCGCCCACTCGCAAGGCGCAAAACCTGATCCTGCTGACCCTCGACGGCCTGCGCTGGCAGGAGGTTTTCGGCGGTGCCGACTCCGTTTTGATAAGCGACCCTGACTTTTCGGGCGACACGGCCGACCTCCGCCGACTCTTTTGGGACAAGACACCCGACGACCGCCGCCGCCGACTCATGCCCTTCTTTTGGGAAAAGCTGGCCCCGACCGGCCTCGTTGCGGGCAACCGCTGGCTCGACAGCCGCTGTGAGGTGTCGAACCGCCACCGTGTCAGCTACCCCGGCTACGCCGAGATGCTCTGCGGGCAGGTCGACAACCGCATCAACTCGAACCGGAAGGTCTCGAACCCGCATCCAAACGTCTTCGAGTTTTTGAATCACGAGCCGGGCTTTGCCGGGCGGGTAGCGGTCTTCGCCTCGTGGGACGTTTTCCCCTCTATTTATTGTGAAAAAAGGAGTGGCCTTCCCATCAGCACAGCCGCTTCCGATGATGAAAAACCCCTGCCCGAACCCTGGCCCGGCGTGCGCGACGACCGCTCGACATTCCGACTGGCCCTCTCTTTTTTGAAAAGGAACCATCCCCGCGCCCTCGCCATCCACCTCGACGGCACCGACGACTCGGCCCACGACGGCCGCTACGACGATTATCTGAAATACGCCCGCCTCGCTGACAGCCTGCTCCAAAACCTCTGGGAACAATTGCAAAAAGACCCATTCTATAGGGGCAAGACCGCCCTTGTCCTCACCACCGACCACGGCCGTGGCGAGGGCAACGATTGGAAGCGTCACAATGCCGCGATCGCCGGCTCCGAGCAGGTCTGGTCGGCCGTTTTCAGCCCTGATTTGCCGGGCGGGGGCGAGCTGCGCGGGCCGCACCCCGTCATTTTTCAAAAGCAGATTGCCCCGACGCTCGCCGCGCTCGTCGGCCGCGATTTCACGGCCGACGTCGACGAGGCGGGCGAGTCGATTTGGCCGCTGCTGGCCTCCGATCAACGGGCCGCCGGTCGGCCGGGTGCCGACAATTTCACCATAAGTCGTTCAAAATGAACCTGTTCCAACTTCACTCACTCAAAAAGAACCACCCCGAACCCTTGCTCGAAAAAGCCGCCGCCCAGCAAGAAAAAACCCTCCGAAAGCTCCTCCAAAAAGCCGCCGCGACCGACTTCGGGCGGCAACATCAGTTCAAGAAACTCCGCACCGTCCGTGATTTTCAGGAGGCCGTCGCTGCCCAAGACTACCGCTCGATGAGCGCGTGGTGGGCCGCCGCGCTTGCCGGGCGACCCGATGTGGCGTGGCCGGGACAGATACCGTTTTGGGCCACGTCGAGCGGCACCTCGGAGGGGCGGCAGAAGTTCATCCCCGTCAGCCGCGACCTGATGCGCTCGATTTACCGGGGCGGCACGAAGCAGTTTTTGGCGATGGGCCGCAGCGACCTCCCGGCGCGGCATTTCACGAAAAAAATCCTGTGCATCGGCTCCTCCAGCGAGCTGCGGTGGAACGGCGCATCGGCCGAGGGCTACATCTCGGGCATCACGGCGCAGGGGATGCCGAAATGGTTCGAGTTCTACCACAAGCCCGGCCGCCGCATCAACGCCCTCGACTGGGCCGAAAAGGTGGAAAAAATCGTCGAAAACGCTCCGCGCTGGGACGTCGGCTCGCTCGTCGGCCTGCCCAACTGGACGCAGATCATTCTCGAAAAAATCGTTGACCACTACGGCCTCGACAACATCCACGACATATGGCCCAACCTGCGCGTCTTCCAGCACTCAGGCATGGCCTTCGGGCCGTACCGGGCGCACTTCGAACGGCTGACAGCCCGGCCGCTGGTGCATTTCGAGACTTATTTTGCCAGCGAGGGCATCTTCGCCTATTCGGCGCGGCCGTGCCAGCCGGTCGAACCGTCGGGGATGCGGCTGTTGACGGGCAACGGGATTTTCTTCGAGTTCATCCCTTTCGACGAGGCGAATTTCATGGATGACGGCAATCCCCGCCCTGGCCACAAAGCATTGACCCTCAATCATTTGGGGGAGAAAAAACCCTACGCCCTCCTCATCTCGACCAACGCCGGGGCCTGGCGTTACCTACTCGGCGACGTGGTTCGGTTCAACAACCTCGCCCGGCTCGAACTTCAGGTCGTGGGCCGCACGACCACCTTCCTCAACCTCTGCGGCGAGCACCTCACGGAGGCCAACCTCAACGCGGCCGTCGGCTGGCTCAACGACAACTTCGGGGCGGCGATCGGCGAGTTTTGCATCGCGCCCGGAAGGTCGGCGCGAGGCGGTTTCCGTCACCACTGGTTTGTCGGCTCCGAGCAGCCGCTGCGTCCGCGCCTGCTTGCCGAAAAGCTCGACGGACGGCTGCGCGAGCTCAACGAATACTACGACTTCGAGCGGTCGGTCAGCCTGCGCGAGGTGCGCGTGACCGTCGTGCCGACCGAGCTTTTCAAAAAATGGCTTTCCAAAAAGGCCGCCTCGCAGCCACAGCAGAAGTTCCCCCGCGTCCTCACGGGGGCCAACCTGAAGCTGTGGGAGGATGTCTTGGATGAGGAAAAAAGCACCATCGTCGCCGCATGAACTCGCTCTCCTCGGGCGTGCTCGCGCTCGTCTACGCGGTCTTCGCTGCGGCCGAATTCTGGCTCGGCCGGGCGGCGCACCGCACAGGCTTCGGCTTTGGCAACGCCGTCGTCAACGTCTCGCTCGGCCTGTTGAGCGCGGCCAGCGATCTCGTGATGATGGCCGT
>JBGAWE010000300.1:0-4626 GCA_044227705.1 Saprospiraceae bacterium | reverse complement strand
CTCGAAAACGCGGTCAACTGCTTCTGCCTCCTATCCGAATTGGGCTACGATTCAGGCGAAATCATGTCGCGCCTGTTGCGCCTCGAACCCGTCGAGCAGCGCCTCGAAATCCTGCCCGGCGTCAACCGCTCGACGCTCGTCAACGACTCGTGGTCGAACGACCTCGACAGCCTCCGCATCGCGCTCCAGTTCACCGAGCGGCAGACGGTGGCTCGGCGCAAGACTTTGATAATCAGCGACTTGCTCCAGTCCGGTCTCTCGACGGATCGGCTTTATCGAGAAGTCGCGCGGCTGGTTTTGGAAAAGAAATTCGACCGCCTCATCGGCATCGGGCCGGAAATCGAGGTGGTCAAAAAGAGCTTGCCAACAAGTTTTGACTCCCAATTTTTCAAATCAACCGACGACTTCCTCGCCCAAATCCAGCGGCAGGACTTCGCCGAGGAGCTGATCTTGCTGAAGGGAGCGCGGCCTTTTCTATTTGAAAAAATAGCCCGGCGGCTGGAGCAGAAGGCCCACCAGACCGTCCTCGAAGTCAACCTCGCCGCGCTCGCCCACAACCTGCAAACGCACGCGAGGCTCCTCTCGCCCGGCGTGAAGCTCTGCGTCATGGTGAAAGCGGCGGGCTATGGCAGCGGGGCGGTCGAGGTGGCAAGGCTGCTCGAATTTCATCGAGTTGACTGGTTGGCGGTGGCCTATCCCGATGAGGGCATGGAGCTGCGCGAGGCGGGCATCCGGCTGCCGATCCTGGTTTTGAACGCCGAGCCGTCGAGCTGGGGCGCGCTCCGCCGGTTTGAACTGGAGCCGGAGGTTTTCAGCCTCGAAATGCTCTCGAAATATGCCGAATTCGCCAGGGGCCAGCCGGGCGGCGAACAGGTTTTCCCCATCCATTTGAAGCTCGACACGGGGATGCGGCGGCTCGGCTTCGAGGAAAAAGACCTACCGGAACTTGTCGCGGTTTTGAAAGAAAACCCGTCGCTGGCCGTCCGCTCGGTCTTCTCGCACCTCGCTGCGAGCGACGCGGCGGCGCACGACGAGTTCACCCGAAAACAGGCGAGACTTTTTGAGAAGATGGCCGACGGGATTGTCAAAGCGTTGAAAATCAACCCGTTGCGCCACATTCTCAACTCCGGAGGCATCGCCCGCTGGCCCAATTTGCAGCTCGGCATGGTGCGCCTCGGCATCGGACTCTACGGCATCGGGAGCGAGAACCTGCCCTTCGGCAGCGAGCCGCTGCGGCCGGTGAACACTTTGAAAGCCAGCATTTCACAGATAAAAGAAATCGCGCCCGGCGAGTCCGTCGGATACAACCGCGCAGCCCGCGCCGACCGGCCGACGCGCATCGCCACCATCAGCATCGGGTATGCCGATGGATTGCTGCGGGCGGCGGGCGGCGGGCGTTTTTCAGTCCTCATTCACGGAAAACCGGCGGCGACGGTCGGCAACATCTGCATGGACATGGCGATGGTCGACGTGACCGACATCCCGGCGGCGCGGGCGGGCGACGAGGTGGTCGTTTTTGGAGAATCAAAACCGGTCGAGGAACTGGCCCGCGTGCTGGGGACGATACCCTACGAGATTTTCACGAGCATCTCGGCGCGGGTGAAGCGGGTCTATTTCTACGAGTGACCGCTTCAGCTTTTCGGGTTGAAAAGCTGCTGGTAAATCAAGACGAACACCATCGAGATGGCGAACGCCGCCACCGTCTTCCCGACGATTTTGAAAAAGTAGACGTAGGTGAACGCGTCGAGGCAATGGTAGACGAGCAGGTGCGCGCCCATCATCACGGCCGAAAATTGGAGGAACCACTGCATGCCGAAGTAGTATTTCGACGGTATCTGGTTGCCCGTGTAGCCCGTGCGCGGCTCCATGATGTTGAGCACGACCGAGCGGAACCAAGCGGTGAAGACGCTCGCCCCAGCGTGGACGCCGGGCGAGTTGTAGAAGATGTCGACGGCGAGGCCCATCGCAAAGGCAAGCACGATGGCCGCCGGGGTCGACATCGGGATGGGCAGCAGCAGGATGAAAACCGGGTAGATGTACGCCGCCAGCCACGGCGAGGCCGTCACGGCGATTTGCTTTAGAATCAGGACTTGGATGGCCCACAGGAGGGCGAAACGCCACAGGTTGGCGAGGGTCGTGCTGCTAATCATCGGGGTCAGCGAGAAGGGGTTTGCTTTGATTCGAGCGCGTCGATTTCGGTGGCGAACAGGCGGTCGACGACGTAGACGTGCCGCGTCCGCGACAGGTCGGCCATCAGTTTGACGGAGATGGTGAAGAAGTTGCTCCCCGCCTCGATTCGGCTCCCCTCGATGGTCCCGACGGGGATTTCCTTCGGAAAGATTTCCGAAAAGCCGCTCGTCACGACGGTGTCGCCGGGCGAGAAGGTGACGTGCTTCGGGATGTCGTCGAGCGTCGCCCGCAACGGGTCGCCGCCCTCCCAGACGAGCGATCCGAAGTGCCCCGTCTTTTTCAGGGCGACCGAGATTTTCGACTGCGAATTGAGGACGGAGAGGACGAGCGAGTAGTTTTTCGAAACCTCTCTGACGATGCCGACCACGCCGTCGGCCGTCAGAACGCCCATGCGCGGGCGGACGCCGTCGGCCCAGCCCTTGTCGATGGTGAGGAAGTTGTTGAAGCTGTTGACGCTGTTGTTGATGACCGTCGCGGGTAGGAAGCTGTAGCGCAGCTTGGTGGTCTTCAACCCTAAAGTGTCGACGTTGACCGTCCGAACGGTGTCGCGCCACGGGAGGGTGAGCATCCGGTTGTTCTCCAGCTCGGCCTTTACGCGGGCGTTCTCGACGTTGAGAAGCTCGTTCTGCCGCGAGAGGTCGAGGTACTGGTTGAAGCTGTTGCGCCGTTTCTCGACGGCCCCGCTCCACTGCCCGGCCGAGTGCAGCCAGATGCTGCGCTGGCTCTTGTTGAAAGAGACGATGAGGAAAAGGCAGACGCTCTCCAGCATCAAAAAGGTGATGAAACCACCGCTCCGGACGAAAAGCTGGAGAATCTCTCTCATTTTTTAATGGTCAATGGTTAATTGTTAATTGTCATGCCGAAGCGGCCTCCGGCTCTCACTCACAATTGACAATTGACACTTAACCATTAAAGAATCAGACGCTCTTTCGGTCGATGAGGAAGCTGTAACGGTCGGTGTTCTTCAGCGCGAGGCCGGTGCCGCGCACAACGGCCCGGAGCGGGTCGTCGGCGACGTGGACGGAGAGCTTCGTCTTGCCCTCGATGCGCTTGTCGAGGCCGCGAAGGAGGGCGCCGCCGCCGGTCAGGTAGAGGCCCGTTTTGTAGATGTCGGCGGCCAGTTCGGGCGGCGTCAGTTCGAGGGCCTTGAGGATGGCGTCCTCGATTTTGGAGATGGACTTGTCGATGGCGTAGGCGACCTCCTGATAGCTGACCTTGATCTGCTTCGGGATTCCGGTCATCAGGTCGCGGCCGTTGACGGCGTAGTCGGCGGGCGGGTTTTCGAGTTCGTGGAGCGCGGAGCCGACGTTGATTTTGATGGCCTCCGCCGTGCGCTCGCCGATGAGGATGTTGTGCTCGCGCTTCATGTAGCCCATGATGTCGTTGGTCAGCTCGTCGCCCGCGATGCGGATGCTCTGGTCGCAGACGATGCCCGAGAGGGCGATGACGGCGATCTCGGTCGTGCCGCCGCCGATGTCGATGACCATGTTGCCGACCGGCTCCTCGACGTTCAGCCCGATGCCGAGCGCGGCGGCCATCGGCTCGTGGACGAGGTAGGTCTCTTTCGAGTCGACGTGGTCGGCCGAGTCGAAGACGGCCCTTTTCTCCACCTCCGTGATGCCGGAGGGGATGCAGATGACCATTTTCAGGTGGGAAAAGAAGCTGCGCCTCGCTCCGACCATCCGGATCATGCCCTCGATCATGTTCTCGGCGGCCTGGAAGTCGGCGATGACGCCGTCCTTCAGCGGGCGGATGGTCTTGATGTTGTCGTGCGTCTTCTCGTGCATCTGCATGGCCTTGTGGCCGACGGCGATGGTCTGCCCGCTCTTGCGGTCGATGGCCACGATGCTCGGCTCGTCGACGACCACCTGCCCGTCCATGATGATGAGCGTGTTGGCCGTGCCGAGGTCAACGGCGAGTTCTTGGGTGAAAAGGTTGAACCACTTCATTTATGGGAAATGCCCTGCGGGGCACGCAGTTTTGGGAAAAATTGCTTTGAAAAGTTGCGCGAAGGTAAAAACGGCTTTCGCAAAGCGGCGGGCGGCCGGAAGGTGTTTTTTAAGAAAAAAGGACTAAAAAACAGGTCGAAAGCGGCCCACAAACCGCTCGCAAGGGCAGTTGGGCTTTCTCGTTGGTTGAAAAAACAGAGGCCTGTCTTTCTTTTGTGCCTCCCTTTGAAAGGCCCGCAAAACGAGACCGTCCCGACACATGGCAAAATCTTCCAAGCCCCGCCCCGCCGCCCCGACCCCGAAAGCTCGGCCGACCGACCGGCCGCTCGAATTCCCCGAGGTGAACTGGCTGGAGATGCTCGACCGCCGTGCCACGCCCGCCTATCTGGCGGCTGCTGCGGTGATGCTCCTCGCCCTTTTTTCGAGCTACCTGTTCGGTCAAAAAGTCTTTCTCTTCGACGACTCCGGCACCGACACCATCGACTTC
>JBGAWE010000299.1:0-6121 GCA_044227705.1 Saprospiraceae bacterium | reverse complement strand
TTTTCGAGCGCAGGCGGCGGCACGAGGTCGCTCCATTTCCCGCCCGAGAGGACGGAAAGCGCGGCAAACCGCTCGCCCGACCAAGTCCCGAAAAGAGGGATTGGCTGCCCTCCGCCGATGGCCATGAGCTTCCAGCCGACCTCCTCCGCGCAGTTCAAGTCGACGCCAAAGCCGTCGGCATCGAGCAGAATGAACCCTCCTTTTTCAAAAACAACCCGGCAGCCGTCGAGCAAAACCGGCAGCTCCGAAAGCCACGGCTGCCGGGCGAGCGCGGCGGCAAACCCATCCCCCATTTTTTCAAAAGAAGAAACCCCGGAGACCGGCTTGGCCAGCTTGTCGCTGATTTCCAACGACCGGGCGACGGCTCGCTGCGGCCAGCCCGACGGGTAAAAAGACAGTTCACCCTCGTATTGAAAACCCGTCAACCAGTCCTCGGCGAACGGCTGCTTTTCGGGCATGAACTCCAAAATCAGGGCGAAACGGGCGGTTTTTTGCCCAAAAAGCCATGCCTTCCGAACCGCCAGCCCGTCCTCTACGGCGAACGACTGGCCGACGGCGAGCCACAAATCCCGCACCGACTCGCCGACTTTTTGGATGAAATCCTTCCGCAGGGGCAGCCCGGCGACGGCCATCAAATCGAACCGAGTCGGTTCGGGCAGCCGGTCGCGGCGGGCGAACGCTTCGATCAACAGGTGGAGGTCGGCCAGCTTTTCGAGGAGGCGTTCGAGCCAGGGGCCGTCCTTTTTCGGCTCTTCGGCAAGGAGTCGGAGCTGTCGGCCGACGCCGCCAAGTTTCCCGTCGACGGCGCGGGCGGCGGCGTTCAAAATCGAGTCGGGGTCGGCGGCGAGAGAGGCGATGCCGTTCTCGACGGCATCGACGACCCAGATTTCGAGGTCGCGCAGACCGGCGGCGAGGGGTTCCAGTTTTTCAGCTGAAAGCGACGAGTCGAGCGCGGTGGGAGAGGGGAGCGCGTTTTGATTTTGGGCTTGATTTTGAATCTCAAAAAGGGCGAGGCCAAGCTGGTGAAAGCAAACGCCCGCTTGCCCGGCGCGGCACCCGCAGCCGCCCATCTTCCTTTCAAAATCAAAAAAAACCGGATAAAAAGGCTCGACCGAAAGCCGAGCGGAGACCTTCCCAGCCTCTGAGAGCAGCCCGCCCCAGACCGCCGCGCCGCTCAAAAGCTGCGCCCGCGCCGCCATCCCCGCGTCCGCCGCGAGGCCCAAAATGGTCTCTCTGTCGGCGTTCACCGCTCAAAAAGCGTCGTAGGATTCCTCGCTCGCGCCGGGGTCGTCGTCGTCGCCGGGGTGGCTGCCGTTGATTTGCGGCGTGCCGCCCGCGATGATGCCGAGGGTCTGCAGGGCGCGCTCGGAGGCCATCTGCTCGGCGGCCTTTTTGTTGAAGTCGTCCGCTGTGCCCAGCTTCCGGCCGTCGATGAGGACGGCGACCTTGAACTTGTCGCGCTTGTCGCTCTTGTACTTCGCGAGCACTTTGTAGGTGATCTCCTTCCCGTTCTTCTGGCAAAACTCGAGGAGCTGGCTCTTGAAGTTGTCGTCGTAGGTCTCGAGGTCGTTGATGTCGATGTACTTCCGCAGGATTTTTCGGATGACGAACCGCTGCGTCTTCTCGTAGCCAAGCTCGATGTAGAGGGCGCCGACCAGGGCCTCGAGCGCGTTGCCGAGCATGGATTTCGAGAGCTTCGTCTGGTTGAAAGAGGCGAGGAAGAGGTCGAGGCCCATCCGGTCGCCGATGGCGTCGAGGGAGTTGCGCTTGACGATCTTGGAGCGCATCTTCGTCATGAAGCCCTCGTCGGAGTTGGGGTATTTCCTGAAAAGGTACTCGGCCACGATGCTTGAAAGGACGGCATCGCCGAGGAACTCGAGCCGCTCGTTGTTCGTCACGGCGTAGGCGCGGGTCGTGAAGGTGCTCTTGTGGTAGAAGGCCAGCTTGAACAGCCCGAGATAGGCGGGCGTGAAGCCGAGCAGACCGTTCAGGCGGCGGGCCATTTCGCGGTCGTCGGAGAGGTAGTAATTGTAGAGACGGTAGAAAAACTTCACTATGCGGAATGCTCTTTCATGATGATGGAGGTGTTGTGCCCCCCGAAACCAAACGTGTTGGAAAGAGCCGCCCTGATTTTGCGCGGTTGCGCATTGTTGAAGGTCAGGTTGAGCCTCGGGTCAATCTCGGGGTCGTCGTCGAAATGGTTGATGGTCGGCGGGCAAAAGCTGTGCTGCATGGCCAAAATGCATGCCACCGCCTCGACCGCGCCGGCCGCGCCGAGCAGGTGGCCGGTCATGGATTTCGTCGAGGAGATGTTCATGCCGTAGGCCGCCTCGCCGAAGACCTTTTGGATGGCTTTAAGCTCTGCCACGTCGCCGAGCGGGGTGGACGTGCCGTGCGTGTTGAGGTAGTCGATTTGGTCCACGCTGAGGCCGGCTTCCTTCAAGGCGAGCCTCATGGCGTTGGCAGCGCCGAGGCCCTCGGGGTGCGGGGCGGTGATGTGGTGCGCGTCCGCGGTCATGCCGGTCCCGGCGATTTCGCAGTAGATTTTGGCCCCTCGCCGCACGGCGTGCTCGTACTCCTCCAAAATGAGGGCCGCGCCGCCCTCGCCTTGCACAAAGCCGTCACGGTTCACATCATACGGACGGGAGGCCGTTTGCGGGGAGTCGTTTCTTTCAGAAAGAGCCTTCATCGAGTTGAAGCCGCCGATGCCGGTCGTCGTGATCACCGCCTCCGAGCCGCCGCAGACGAACATATCGGCCTTGCCGATGCGGATGTAGTCGAATGCGTTGATGATGGCATGGGAGGAGGTCGCGCAGGCCGAGACGGTGGCGTAGTTGATGCCCCGGAAGCCGTACTTCATGGAAATCAGCCCGGCGGCGATGTCCGAAATCATCTTCGGGATGAGGAACGGGTTGTGGCGCGGCGTGCCATCCCCTTTAATGTAGGCCTCCATCTCGATTTCCATCGTGCGCAGGCCGCCGATGCCGCTGCCCCAGATGACGCCGACGCGGTCGAGGTCGAGCGCGTCGATGGTCGCGCCGCAGTCGACCCAGGCCTGGTCGGCGGTGACGAGGGCGAACTGGCTGAAACGGTCGAGCCGCCGGACCTCCCTTTTCTCGATGAAGTCCTCGGGGTTGAAGCCCTTGACCTCGCAGGCGAAGCGGGTCTTGAACAGGCTCGCGTCGAAATGGGTGATTGGCCCCGCGCCGCTCTGCCCCGAGCGCAGGCCGTCGAGGTACTCGGCTACCGTGTTGCCGATGGGCGTGAGCGCGCCGATGCCGGTGACTACGACTCTTTTCATCTTTTGAAGAATGGACGGCTGCCGCCAGCCGAGTTTTTTCAAAAAGCAAAACCGCCTGACGCTGGGCATCGAGCGATTTTTTTTGTTTCCCGTAAATTGTTGTTTGCAAAAAAGCCGCCCGGTCGGGTGGCTGAAAGAAGGTCTTCGGGGGAGTGACGAGGGATAAGTGATGACTGGTCAACTACTCATCCCTCATCACTAAAAATTTAGCCTTTGGCTGCGACGAGGAAGCTCATCGCGTCGCCGACGGTGGTGATGCCCTCGGCTTTTTCGTCGGGAATGGCGACGTCGAACTCCTTCTCGAACTCCATGATAAGCTCGACGGTGTCGAGGGAGTCGTCTCCGAGGTCGTTGATGAAGTTGGCCTCGGGGGTGACAGAGGCAGCGTCGACGCCGAGCTTGTCGATGATGATTTCCTTGACCCGTGATTCGATTGCCCTGTTTTTCTTCGGCTGTCATGTCGTCGGTTGCGTTTGAATGAAAAGTGGTGATGCCCGTCTGGTGGGCTGGTTTTTCAAAACCGGGGGCAAAGGAAGCAAACGGGGCGAGGGTTGGCAAGGCGGGCGTTTTTTTTTTGACCGGTGCCGCGCCTCCCAAGCGGTTTGCCTGGCCTCGACGCCGGTGAGGGTGCTGCCTTTGGTGGCGGCGACGAGCAGCTGCTCCTTGCATGTCTGCCACATGTCGAAAGGCCGACGGTCTCCTCTTTGTGATGACGAAATACACGTCTCTTTGAAAGCCTGGCCGCCGGCGCAAAGCCTTGCCGAGCACTGGTTCGGGCCTTTGACCCGAATCCAGCGAGAACAAAGGTCCAGTCTTGGGCAGCTTTTGCCTCCACAGCGATGCACAATGGAGAGACTTGTTGCAATGGGATTCGGTGCCGGAGACCTGGGCCAGCGATGCGGCGGTAAATACCCGAACCAGCGGCACGGCGCGAGGGTTCTCTAGACCTTCGGCTCGAAGAACAGCTCCTCCGGCCGCTTCCGGAACCCGATGAGGTGGCCTTGCACCGTGATCAGCTCGTCGAGACTGGAGCGCGAGCCGTTCGCCAGGCGCACGAAATCGCGGTCTTCTTTCAACAGGAAATCATCCGGAAAACGCTGGTCGCCCGCTCGCTGAACGAGGTGAGCCGGAACAGCTTCGGGAGGATGAGCACGTCCTCAGGGATGGTGCGGATGTCGTAGAAGGAGAAGCGGCTCGTCCGGTCGATCATCCAGAAGCCGCGCCGGGCCTCGCGCCTCCCGGCGGCTGCGGCTATTTTTTGACGATTTCGGGGCCGTTGTGGTATAAAAAGTGGGGCAGACCATCCCGTCTCGGCACATCAAGTAGTTGACGGACTGTTCGATGGCTCGCCCGCTTTCCAGTTCCGCGCCGTCGGTATGGCGCGTCGGGCGGGAAGACGAGGCAGACCGGCCGGTTGAACGCGTCGATTTCGGAAGCGGCGATGAAGCCCGGCTTCCGTCGTCGGCCGTGACGATGGTGCGGACGCTGATGCTGTACACAGCCCCGATGCCGAGCAGTTCGAGCAGCTCTTCGAGCGCGCCGATGGCGAACGAGCGGGGCTGGTGGTGTTGCCGGTGATTTCGAGCGCGTCGGACGACGCTCGAAGCGCAGTTGCACGAGCGGTTCCTTGCGCTTGGGCCTTCGACCCACTTGAAGCCGTTCCAACGGCTGGCCATCGGCCTCGAAGCGATGCCGTCGCCATCTGGTTGGAAGCCCTTGACGTGGAACGTCCCTTTGATGACCTTGAACATGGACGCGAGCAGTGAAAGGTGAACAATGGCCGAAGGCAGGAAAACCCGAACCACAACAGCCCGTTTCCCGGCCACCGGCTGCCCGGTTGGTCAGCGGTTGAACGGGCTGCCGCCGGTGTCGCCGAGGTTTTCCTTGTCGTCGGGGCCGGAGGGCGGGGGCGGCGGGGCGACTTTTTTCTGTTCGACTTTTTTCGGCGAGGGCTTCCGCTTCGCGCTGCGGAACGCGGTGACCACCCGCACAATCTTGGCCGATTGGTTGAAGGCCGAATAGAAGTCAGGGTGTTTCTCTTGGATGCCCGACACCACGTTGGCCAAATCGGTGCGGACAATCCCGGAAAGCTCGCCGATGCAGGCGGAGAACGTTTGGTTTTGCACCGTTCGGCCGTCGCGGGCGAGGCGAGGGGCGTCCATATTGGCCTCAAACTCCGCCACTTTCGAGACGAAATCGTTGATGTCCTCTTCTGTCACCTTGTAGCCCTGCAGTTCCGTCTGATTTTCCACGAGGCTTTTTTGGAGGTTTTGAAGGCGGGCCAGCACCTCGTTGGTCTTCCCGGCCTTCAGCGCGGAGATCGAGTTGGCGGCGGCCGCCAGCAGCACGTCGTCCTTCTTTTTCCGGGCGAGCGTGGAGAGGCTCGCGCCGAGCGCGGCCCCTTTTCTGAACACTTCGTTGGCCACGCGCCGCTTGGTGGCGGTATGGGCCGAGGTGTCCTTTTCCAATTCTTTGAGGAGCTCGTTGGCGGTGGCAATTTTCGCGGAAAGCTGGTCTTTCAGCTCGCGCAAGGCAGGCACGTCGTCCACCACCCGCTGGAAATCGTTGAAGGTTTTGAGGACACTTTTCGCCGTGTTGAGGCGGTTGAGGAGCGCGGTGTTCATCGGAAAACAAGTTTTGGTTAAAAAATATGGATTCGGAAGGCGGCGGGAGGCCGCTGATGGGATGGGCGCAAATGATATGCCATTTTTTGGGCATGGGAAGGCGCGCAGCCCGAGCTTCGATGGGCCGCGAACCACGACTGGGCGGGTTCGGTCGCATTTTCAGAGAATTTGCCGGGTATCAGGGGAGTGTCGGCCG
>JBGAWE010000298.1:0-4665 GCA_044227705.1 Saprospiraceae bacterium | reverse complement strand
TTTCCAACCCTCGGCCAGTGAAAACACCCGCCACGCCCGTGTACCAGCCGCGCCCGATTTGCTCGGCGGCGCGGATGATTTCGACAGTCTTCTCTTTCGGCGCGCCCGAAACCGAGCCGGCTGGGAGGAGCTTGAAAATGAGGTCGCCCGGCCTCTCGTTTGGAAAAACCTGCCCGCAAACCTCCGAACTAACCTGCAAAAGCCCG
This sequence comes from Saprospiraceae bacterium, assembly GCA_044227705.1. Lineage (GTDB taxonomy): Bacteria > Bacteroidota > Bacteroidia > Chitinophagales > Saprospiraceae > JANOQP01. The sequence goes on along the minus strand of JBGAWE010000298.1, from coordinate 4,459 downwards.
CGCCCGTCGTGCCGCTCGACGCGCTCGATATATCGCCAGCGACGGACGCGGACGCGGTCGGCCACTTGGCTCAAGTCGTTGCGGATGAGGTCGACGATGGTCGCGTGCTCGGCGGCCTCTTTCTCGTCGGCGAGGATTTTTTCGGCCGCCCCGTCGATGGTCGCGTCGATGGTGCCTTTCATGGGGAAGCTCGAAATCCGCCCGCCGGGCGTGATTTTTATGAAAGGCTCGGGCGAGAAGCAGGTGAAGCGATCTTCCCAAAGGATTTTGAACCGCGCCCGGCTCGCGTCGAACATGTTTTCGAGCGAAAAGGAGGTCGCAATCGGCGTCCGGCAGGTCAGGTTTGCCAAAAAACTGTTGCCGTAGAGGATGTTCTCTCGGACGAGTGCGAAGCGTTCCTGATAGACCTCGAATGGCTCCGGCTCCTTTTCCAAAAAGAAACCGGCTGTCGGGAAGAGCCTCGGCCGTCGGTTTTTCAGTTTTCCAAAATCAAAAAACAAACCCTTTGCGGCCAGCTCGGCGACCGACTCCACGACCGCCCGCTCGCCCTCGAAATCGACCATGAAAAACAGTGGCCGCCCCTCGCCGTGCAGCGAATTGATGCGGCGCACGGCCTGCGGGCGGTCGAGGATTTCCAATCTGAAAGGTTTTGCGGCGAAAATAGACGGCCCGATTTCACGCAGACTTCACAAAAAATTACCCGTTTGGGTAGTCTCGAAGCAAAAGCCCTAAAGTTCCTTTGTCTTCGTGTCCGGCCGAGGCGGTTGATTTTTTTTCAAAACCCCTGCTTCGAGTGAAACACAATCCCAGTCGCCAAGTATCAAACCAAGTTTTTAATCAAAACCACACCTATCTATGGACTCCTCAATCATTGTCGCCGCCCTCCTCGTGGGCAGCCTGTTGCTCGGCCTCGGCCTCATCAGCTTCGACAATAATCCAAATGCATCGGGCGAACAGCCCGAGTAAAACTGCCCGACCTTCGGCAACGAACAGGGCCGACCTTCAAGCGAGAAGGTCGGCCCTGTTCTTTTTCCGCCGGGCGGCGCGACCTTCGCACGCAGCAAAACCATTCTTTTTTATGATAAAACTCTCGAAAATCAGTACCGACCCGCCCAAATCGGCCGAAAAAGACGCCGTCGAGAAACAGACCGAAAAGCTCGTCGAGCGGCTCGGCGAACTTCAAAAACTTGTCATGGCCAACCGAAAGCACGCCGTCCTCGTTGTCTTCCAGGGCATGGACGGAAGCGGGAAGGACGGCGCAGTGGAGAACGTTTTTTCAAAATGCACGGCCAGCGGCATCTCCGTGACCGGTTTCAAAAAGCCATCGGACGAGGAGTTCGCCCACGATTTCCTGTGGCGAGTCCACAAGGTGGTGCCGGAAAAAGGGCAGTTCCGGGTCTTCGTCCGCAGCCACTACGAGGACATTCTGATTCAATCCGTCCACGGCTGGATTGACGCGGAGCGAGTGAAAAAACGCATGGCCGCCATCAACGCCTTCGAGGAACTGCTGGTCTTCGACAACTCGACCATCGTCCTGAAGTTCATGCTCCACATCTCGCCCGAAGAGCAGGCCGAGCAGCTCCAGCAGCGCATCGATGACCCCGAAAAGCACTGGAAACACAACGCCGCCGACTGGGAGGAGCACAAACTTTGGTCCCAGTACATGGCCGCCTATGAGTTCGCATTGAACAACTCGAGCATCCCGTGGACGGTCGTGCCGGTCGACAAAAGGTGGTGGCGCGATTTTGTCATCGCCTCGAAAATCGTCGAGGAGCTGGAGAAGCTGAACATGACGTGGCCGGACTTGCCGAAAGAGAAGGCCTGAACGAAAAACGTCGGAAGGATTTGAAACCCTTCCGACGTTCTCCCCGCCGCAAATTTGCCGCGCCTATTTCTTCTCGATTTTCTGCGAGGCGACCACGTTCTCTCCTTTATATATGCGACAGTAGTAAGTCCCGGCCGCCTCTTTCGAGAGGTCGAACTGTTGGGTGAAGATGCCCTCCGCCAGCTCGTCGCGCTCCTCGCGTGCGACTTCGCGGCCGTCGTCGTCGGTCAAAACGACAGAAAACGGCTGGTTCGACTTGCCCGAGAACGAGACGGTCACGTTTCCCGAGGTCGGGTTGGGGGTGGCGGTGAAATCGGCGAGGCTGAAATAGGGCGACGTGTTCTCCCAATTGTCCGCCGACCGCGTCCGGCCCCGGCCCTGCCCCCGCGACCAGCCGCGCTCGAAATCGCGCGACCAGTTCTCGGCGCGGCGGCTCATTTCCTCTCCGAGCCGCTCGCCTTCTTTGGCCATGCGCTCGCCCATTTCCTCTGCTTTGACGGCCCACTCGGCGGCCTTTTCGCCTGCTTGTTCAGCGGCCTCGTCGTCGAAATCGAAGTTGAAATTGTACCCTGTGTCGCCGTCCGAGTCGGAGACGCAACTGTTGACGGTCGTCTCTCCGAGGGTCATGGCGACGGTCTTTTCCTTTCCGTTCCGGAGGAAAGTGACCTTCATCTCCTGCCCCGGCTGCTTTTCCCAGAGGTAGTTGTTGAGCTGGTCGGTGGTCGAGATGTCCGTGTCGTCGAGCTTTGTGATGATGTCTCCCTCCTCCATCCCGGCGCGCCAGGCCTGGCTTTTCGAGGTGAAGCCGGTGACGCGCACACCGCCTGCCTGCCAGTCGGTCGAGGGGTGGATGCCCATGAAGGCCTTCTTGCCGCTGCGAGCCTTGCCGTCGGCCTCGTCGCGGCGGACGAGCTGCAGGTTGCTTGAATAGCGGGGCTTTTCGGAGAGCTTGGCCTTCGCCTTCATCTCCTTGTTGAACCGCTTGAAGGTCATCTCGACCTCATCGCCGGGCTTGTACGGACGAAGTTCCTTTGTCAGTTCGCGGGTGCTGTTCACGTCGTCGCCGTTGACGGCGAGGAGGATGTCGCCGCGCTGCAGACCGGCCTCGGCAGCGCCGTAGCCTTTGTAGACGCCCTCGACGAGGACGCCCTCCTCAAGCTCCGGGTAGTCGGTCGTCGAGACGCCGAGGAAGGGCGGCTCGGATTTCGGCTTTTGGTTCGTGCTTTGGGAAAAAAGATTGGCGGCAACGGCCGTCGCGGCAATGAGCAAGAAGGTGCGACTGAATTTCATGTCCAAGATTTTTTTGAAAGTGGTGAGCTAAAAGTGGGATGCCCGTGGCAATGACCGGTGGCTTTTCGACGGGTTGCACGCTTTATGTCCTGAAGCTCCAGCATTGGGCGTTTTCTTTTCGGGGTCGCTACCCGAAGTAAGAGCTTCGGGCCGCAAAATCTACCTTCACCCAAAAATTATCCAGAATGAAAAAGCTCCTCTTCCTCCCGCTCGCCGCACTTCTCGCGGCAAATTTTTCCTGCACTATGAACAACAACAAGTCCTGCTGCGGCGACCCGGCCGTTGAAAAGTTCGCCGCGCTCGGCGGGCAAAAATCCTTTCAAGATGCCCACCCCGCACCCGTCGCAACCGGCGTGAAACCGACCGGCGAGATGATAAAAATGCCCGTTGACGGCGGCGCGGAGGCCAGTGCCTATCTCGTCAAGAAGAACGACGAGGGCCGCTACCTTTTCCTTTTCCACGAGTGGTGGGGGCTGAACGACAACATCAAGGCCGAGGCGGATTTTTATGCCAACGCGCTGAACATCAATGTTTTATGTCCCGACCTTTATGATGGAAGCGTCGCCACGACGGCCGAGGAGGCAGGCAAGCTGATGGGGGCGAACGACAAAACGCGCAGCGCGGCCATCATCCGGGCGGCACTCAAAAAGATCGGCCCGGCGGCCAACGTGCGCACTTGCGGCTGGTGCTTCGGGGGCGGCTGGTCGTGCCAAGCGGCCATCATCGGCGGGCCGCAAACGGTCGGCTGCGTCATCTACTACGGGATGCCGGAGGGCGACGTGGCCAAGCTCTCGACCCTCAACTGCGACGTGCTGGGCATCTTCGCCACGCAGGACAAGTGGATAAACAAAGACGTCGTCTCCAAATTCGAGGCGGACATGAAGGCGGCGCACAAGTCGCTCGCCGTCAAGTGGTACGAAGCCGACCACGCCTTCTCCAACCCGAGCGGACAGCATTTCAACGACGAAGCCTCGCGGCAGGCGCGGGAGCTGACGCTCGACTATTTGAGAAAAAAATGAAAATCGACCATATCGGCATCGCCGTCCGCGACCTCGCGGCCTCCAACCAGCTTTGGGAAAAACTCCTCGGCCGCGCCCACTACAAAATCGAGGAAGTGGCCAGCGAGATGGTCTCGACCTCCTTCTTTTCAGCGGGCGAGCCAAAGGTCGAGCTGCTCGAATCGAGCAACCCGGACTCGGCCATCGGCAAGTTCGTCGAGAAACGGGGCGAGGGCATCCACCACCTCGCTTTCGAGGTCGACGACATTCTTTCAGAAATGCAACGACTTGAAAGTCAAGGCTTTGTGCCGCTTTCCCGGACGCCGAGGCCGGGGGCGGACGGGAA
>JBGAWE010000297.1:0-4670 GCA_044227705.1 Saprospiraceae bacterium | reverse complement strand
CGGCGGCGGCGGCCAGCCGGACTGCAACCTCGTCTCCATCTCCGGCGGTGCGGGCACCATCACCATCACCAACCTGACGGCACCGATTGTCTCGGTGCAGGTCTTCAACAGTTCGTGGTCGCAGGTTTTCAACTGCTCGGGCAACTGCCAGTCGCCGCAACAGGTCGTCTCGTCGCTGCTGCCGGGTCAGTATTATGTGAAGACGAATTTTTACACCGCCCAATGGCAGCCGATTTGCGTGAAAGAGGCCTATGTGACCGTGACCAACGGCACCCCGCCGCCGCCGCAGACCCCGTCCATCTCGGTGAACGACCTGACGGTCGCCGAGAACGCGGGCAACGCGGTGCTGACCGTCTCGCTCTCCGCCGCGTCGACCGGCCCGGTGACGGTCAACTATTCGACCCAAAACGGAGTGGCCGTCTCGGGCGGCGACTATCAACCGGTCTCCGGCACGCTGACCATCCCCGCCGGTGCCACCTCGGCCTTCATCACCATCCCGATTGTCGACGATGCGGTGAACGAGCCGACCGAGGCCTTCACGCTCAACTTGAGCGGCACGACCGGCGCGACGATCGCCAAGCCGACGGGCAACGTCACCATCACCGACAACGACACCGCCCCCGGCGGCGGCCAGCCGGACTGCAACCTTGTCAGCATCAGCGCGACCGGCAGCAGCATCGCCATCTCGGGGCTGAACGCGCCCATCATCATGGTTCAGGCGTACAACTCGGGCTGGGCGAGCGTCTTCAACCAGACCTACACCACCTCGCCGGGCACGGTGAGCATGCCGGGGCTTTCGGCCGGGACCTATTTCGTGAAAGTCGACTTTTTGACCGCGCAATGGGCCAGCATCTGCAAAAAAGAGGTCTACGTCACGGTGGTCGGCGGCGGCCAGACGGCCCCGGTGGCCAACAACGACAACGCCTCGACCTCGGCGAACACAGCAGTCACCATCTCGCCGCTGACGAACGACAACCTCAACGGCGGCTCGGTGCAGTCCATCCAAATCACACAAAACCCGCTCAACGGAACGGTCTCGCTGAACGGGACGAACTTCGTCTACACCCCGAACGCGGGCTTTTCCGGGACTGACGTTTTCACCTATCGCATCAATGCCTCGAACGGCCAATCGAACACAGCGACCGTCACGGTGAACGTGCAGAACAACTGCGGCTCGATTGCCTTCACCTCGGGCGTCGGGCAGGCGCAAGGCTCCAACATCGCCATCTCGGCGGCCTGCGGCGCCACCTCCGGCACGGCCACATGGACCGCCCCGAGCGTGACCATCACAGGCGCAACCAGCTCGGGCTGCGGCACGCCGGGCCTGACGAGCAACTTCCAGCCAGGAGCGAGCTTCCCGGTCGGCACCTCGACGGTGACGTACACGGCGACGTACAACGGCCAGACCATCACCCGCTCGTTCACCGTCACGGTGACGGCGGCGGCGGCCAACGCGGCCTCGAAGCTCCTCTCGTTCTCGTTCAACTCCTGCTCGGCCGGTTCGTCGTATGCCGAGTTCGTGCCGCAGGCCTTCGGCGTCGCCGGGTTCACGGCCATCTCGGGCAGCGTCCTGCGCCACAACGGGGGCCTCGACCACTCCTGCAACAACGGCCCCAGCAGCATCGCCTTCTGCACGAACGGCAGCAGCTCGACCACCCCCAACTACGGCAAGGCCATCGCCTTCGACCTCAACCTGACTGGGACAAACGGCTCGCTGACCGGCGTGAGCTTCTACCAGCGCTCGACGCACCCGGCCACGTTCAGCAGCGGCAGCTCGAAAAACAACAACCGCCTCCGCAAATTCGCCGTCCGGGTGAAGAACGCGAACAACGGCAGCGTCCTTTTCGAACAGACAGACATCGCCGCGACGACGGCTTGGAACAAGGTGACCATCACCTTCCCGACGGCCATCGCCGTCAGCGGCACCCAGAAGTACACGGTCGAACTGGTCGGCTACGACCCCGTCTCGACGTACTCCAACTATGAGTACATCTACGACATCGACGATTTGGAGGTGCAGGCGCAGGGCTGCGGAACGGTCCCGGCGATTGGTTGCCAGCCGAAAATCCTCTTTCTGTGCAACGGCCTCTCGCTCAACGCCTCCGACAACCTCATCAAGCAGAAGCTCGAACTGCTCGGCTACATCGTCGACTGCGTGCTCGACGCCGGCTCGGGCCTCGGCAGCATCAACGGCCACGGCTGCGTGGTGGTCAGCCCGTCGTGCAACGACGCGAACCTCGGCTGGCTCAAATCGCTCATCCTGCCCGTCGTCTCGTTCAAGGCGTCGCTCCTCGTCAACCTCGGCATGGCCTCGACGCACGGCCTGAACAGCTATTGGAGCTGGGACAACGACCACTGCCAAATCGGCTCGTTCGGCCTCTGGTCGTGGCTTTTCGGCGGGCAGACGGGCTTCAAAAAGCTGTTCGACTTCCCCTTCGGCACCTCCAACAGCGTTTCGTGGGGCCGCCCGAACATTGGCAACTGCGACTTCACCACCCTCGTGCCGTGGAGCACAACCGACTGCCGCACGTTCGGCTACCGCAAGGGCAAGGGCATGATTGGCGGCTTCCTCGCCCCGCACCACCGCGCGGCCGTCTGCTTCGGCGACAACAAGGCCCAGTACCTCAACAACGACGGCTGGACGCACATCCTCAACGCCGTGAAATGGGCGACCGAGTGCGACAACCTCGACCTGACCGGTGGAGCGGGCGACCGTGCCGCCGAGTTCTCGGCGACCCGCGACGTCGACGTGGTGCAGCTCCAATGGCTCAACTCGACGGGCGAACTGAATAGCCACTTCATCGTGCAGCGCAGCGCCGACGGCGTCAACTTCTCCGAAATCGCACGGAAGGACGGCCAGGGTCCGAAGGACGAGCTGCTCTATTTCGCCGAGACCGACGCGCAGCCGCTCGAAGGCATCAACTACTACCGCCTGAAGCTCGTCCTCCGCGACGGCTCCTTCCGCTACTCGGATGTCAAGACGGTCGAGTTCCCCGTCATCAACGGCGTCTCGGTCTACCCGAACCCGGCGCAAGACCGCGTTTTCATCTCCTTCGACAAGAAGGTGGCCGAGGGCGCGAGCTTCGAGCTGGTCAACGCCTTCGGGAAGGTCGTCCACATCTTCCGGGCCGAGGCTACCGAGCGCACGTTCGACTTCGACCTCGACGGCATCGAGAACGGCATCTATTTCATGCACATCCTCGTCGAGGGCCAGCGCGCGGTCACCCAGAAAGTTGTGGTCGAGCACGCCCGGTAAGCGCATCGACAGCCTGACATTTTATCCCTCGTGGGCAAAACTCCCCTCCCGCTTTTTCGGGAGGGGAGCCAAGCCCGGAGGGTGGTTCTCGCTGAAAAACATCTACTTGTGTTTGTCTATAAGCGGCGGCCTCTCATCAAGGTCGCCGCTTCTTTTTGTGCGGCCGGTTGGGAAGGCGGGAGACCGCCTCCTCAATTTTTTTGAACAAAACCGGCCGCTTTTCATTCCAGAGCCTGCCCGCCAACCACCCAAAACAGCAGCAGCAGGTCAACATGGAAATCACCGAGGGCAAGCAGAAATTCATCGAAAACTGGGGCAACCTCGCCACCAACTGGGGCATCAACCGCGTGATGGGCCAAGTCCACGCCGCGCTCCTCGTCGCGCCCGGCGAGCTGACGGCCGACGAAATCGTCGAACAGCTCGGCATCTCGCGCGGCGCGGCCTGCATGAACTTGAAAGGCCTCCTCGAATGGGGTTTGGTCAAAAAGACCGCCCGCCCCGGCGACCGGAAGGAATACTACCTCGCCGAAAAGGACATGTGGACGGTCATGCGCGCCATCATCGTGCAGCGCAAAAAGCGGGAATTGGAGCCGATGATTCGGTTCCTCGACGAGCTGGCCGCTGTCTCGCCGAGCTGCCCGCACTCCGAGGGCTTCTGCAACCTCATGCGCGACCTGCGCACCTTCTCGCACAAGGCAAACACGACGCTCGAGGCGTTCGTCAGGGCGGAATCCAGTTTTATGATGGGGACTTTCATGCGGATGGTGGGGTAGCCGTCCGCCGCTGAACTCAAAGCCCTGTCGCCCGCTCCATCGCCTCCGTGTACCTCGCCCCGACGACCTCGATTTCGGCCGAGGCCGCCTCGATTTCCCGAAGCTCGTTGGCTGTCAGTTCGATGTCAGCGGCGGCGTTGTTCTCCGCCAGCCGGTGCAGCTTCGTGGTTCCCGGAATCGGGACAATCCACGGTTTTCGGGCCAGCACCCACGCGAGGGCGATTTGGGCGGGCGTGGCCCCTCTTTTTTCCGCAAAATTTTGGAGCATCTCGACGAGGGCCATGTTGGCCACCCGCGCCTCCTCCGAGAAGCGGGGGATGACGCGCCGCGTGTCGCCCTCGGCGAACTCCCTTTTTTCGTCGATTTTCCCGGTCAAAAATCCCTTGCCGAGCGGGCTGAACGCCACCAGCCCGATGCCCAGCTCCTCGATGGTCGGGATGATTTCGCGCTCGTGCTGCCGCGTCCAGAGGCTGTACTCGCTCTGCAAGGCGGCCACCGGCTGCACGGCGTGGGCGCGGCGGATGGTCTGCGCCCCCGCTTCCGAGAGGCCAAAATGGCGGGCTTTCCCCTCTGAAATCAGGTCTTTTACGGTTCCGGCCACGTCCTCGATGGGCACGTTTGGATCGACGCGGTGCTGGTAG
>JBGAWE010000296.1:0-4676 GCA_044227705.1 Saprospiraceae bacterium | reverse complement strand
CCGGAAGGGAAAAGGGATTCGCGTCATCGAGGACAACGCCGGGCTGGCGGCGAAGCAGGTCGAGTTCGGGGTGCAGCCGCTGAAATTCTTCTCTTTCAAAACCTCGGAGGGCGTGAAGCTCAACGGCTGGATGATAAAGCCGCCGCCGGGCAAGATGGGCGGGAAGCACCCCGTGCTGATGTTCGTCTACGGCGGCCCCGGCAGCACGAACGCGACCGACCAGTGGAAGGGCGCCAACTACTGGTGGTTCCAGATGCTGGCGGCGAAGGGCTACGTCGTGGCCTGCGTCGACAACCGGGGGACGGGCGGGCGAGGCCGCGATTTTCAAAAAATGACCTACCTCCAGCTCGGCCACTACGAGACCATCGACCAGATCGATGCGGCGAAATGGCTCGGCTCGCAGCCGTTCGTCGACCCGGCCCGCATCGGGATTTTCGGGTGGAGCTACGGCGGGTTCATGGCATCGAGCTGCTTGTTCAAAGGCGCGGGGGTTTTCAAAGCCGCCATCGCCGTTGCGCCGGTGACGAACTGGAAATGGTACGACTCCATCTACACCGAGCGCTACATGAGGACGCACGACGAGAACCCGGCGGGCTACGAGGAGAACTCGCCCATCAACTTTGCCGAGAAGATGGAGGGGAACCTCCTCCTCGTCCACGGCGAGGCGGACGACAACGTTCACTTCCAGCACACGGCGGAATTGACCGACCGCCTCATCGCCTCGGGCAAGCACTTCGACACGATGCTCTACCCGAACCGCAACCACGGCATCTCGGGGGGCGGGGCACGGCTGCACCTTTTTACTTTGATGACCAACTTCCTCGCGGAAAAGCTCTAAACCAATCTTTTCAGGCAGACCAAACCATTTCAAACTCAATTCATGAAATCCACGCCGCTCACCGAAAAGCACATCGCCCTCGGCGCCAAGATGGCCGAGTTCGCGGGCTACAACATGCCCATCCAGTATTCGTCCATCAAAGAGGAACACTTCGCCGTGCGCTCGGCCGTCGGGGTCTTCGACGTGTCGCACATGGGCGAGTTCATCGTCAAGGGGCGCGGGGCAACGGCCTTTTTGCAGTCAATCACCTCCAACGACGTCTCGAAACTGGCCATCGGCGATGCCCAATATTCCTGCCTGCCGAACAAAACGGGCGGCATCGTCGACGACCTGCTCGTCTACCGGCTGCCGGAGGACAACTGCGCGGAGGGCGAACAGGCCTTCATGTGCGTTGTCAACGCGAGCAACGAGGAGAAGGACTGGAACCACTTCGTACTGTACTCGGGCAACTTCGACGTGACGCTGCACAACATCTCAGCCTCGACCGGGCTGCTCGCCGTGCAGGGGCCGAAAGCGGCGGCCGCACTCCAATCTTTGACCGACGTCGACCTCGCCTCGATGGGGTATTACACCTTTAAAAAGGGAGTCTTCGCGGGCGTCGAGAACGTCATCCTCTCGGCGACGGGCTACACCGGCTCGGGCGGCTTCGAGATTTATCTCGACAACAAGGACATCGTGAAAGTCTGGGACGCGGTCTTCGCGGCAAGCGAGCCGTTCGGCATCAAGCCGGCGGGCCTCGGCGCTCGCGACACGCTGCGCCTCGAAATGGGCTACTGCCTCTACGGCAATGATATCGACGACACCACATCGCCCCTCGAAGCGGGCCTCGGCTGGATAACCAAGCTGGCGAATGGGCCTTTCACCTCCTCCGAAATCTTCCAAAAACAAAAGGAAACAGGGGTTTCCAAAAAGCTCGTCGGCTTCCTCGTCGACGACCGGCGCGTGCCGCGACACGATTATCTCATCGAGGATGCCGAGGGAAATGTCATCGGGAAAGTGACGAGCGGAACCCAGTCGCCGACGCTCGACCGGCCCATCGGCATGGGCTATGTGCCGACCGCTTTGAGCAAGGCGGGCAGCCAGATTTTTGTCAACGCGGGCGGGAAAAAGCTGGCGGCGACGGTCTGTAAAATCCCGTTCGTCACACCGGGGGTCTGATTTCGTCCTCCGGTTTACCTCGGGAACATCTCAAAGTGCGCGCCCGACTGGTTGAAAAGCCGGTAGTCCATCTTCAGCTGGTGGGCGAGGTTGACTATCAATTGAAAGCCGAAGCCTGCCGCTTCGGTCGGCGAGAAACCGGGCGGGAAGCCGCTGCCGTTGTCCGAATAGCTGAACCGCTGGCCGACGAGCGAAATCCGCACTGTCGGCTGGGGATGGTCGCGGAAGGCGTGCTTGAAGGAGTTGGTGAGCAGTTCGTTGACGATGAGGCCGAGCGGCATGGCCATGTCGACGTCGATTTGCCGGGGTTCGACCGTGATTTCCCGGCGGATGGCCGTACCGGCCCGGCCGTGTGCGAAGTCGATTTTCTCAGTCAAGCCCTGCACAAACACCTGAAAATCAACGGTTTTCAGGTTAGCCCCGCTGTACAGTTGCTGGTGGAGTGCACCGATGGTCTCGAGCCGCGCCCGGTTCTCGTTGAGCACCGCGAGGAGCGCGGGGTCGGAGACCTGCCGCGCCTGCACGCGCATCATGCTCGTGATGGTCTGCAGGTTGTTCTTGACGCGGTGGTGCAGCTCCTTCATCAAAAGCTCCGACCGGGCCAGTGCCCGCTGTTTTTGCCGCGCCTGCGACCATGCGAACACGAGCAGCGCGAGCAGAAGGGCCATGAAGACCGCCTGCGCCAGCCTGATGTTCCTCGCCTGACGAAGCTCTTTTTGTTGCGACGCAATCTGGAAGTCGAGCCGCTCGACGTCGAACTTGAAGTTCGCCTCCGCCATCGACTTCTGTTTGTCGGCCTCGAAAATGGCCTCCGAGAGCCGGTTGGCCTGCGCCGAATGGTCGAGCGCGGCGCGGAAATCGCCCTGTTTTTGCAGCAAATCGGCCAGTTGGAGGTGGTTTTCGCGAGCAATCTCCTTGAGGCCGAGCTTTTCGGTCGCGTCGAGGCTTTTCTGAAATTGGGCGATGGCCGCGCCCGGCCTGCCCAGTTCGAGGTCCAGTTTCCCGAAGGTCTGGTAAAAGACCGCCCTCGAGTACGGCGCGAGTAGGTCGGAGAGCACCGCGCAGTTTTGCAGCGCGGCCTCGGCCTCGGGCAGCCGTTTTTGCTGCCTGAAGATGTCGGCGAGCGAGAGCCAGCTCTCGGCCTCCTGCGCCCGCTTCCCCTTTTTTTGAAAAATGGCGAGGGCCGCCCGCTGTTTCTGTTCGGCAGAGTCGAGCTGGCCCTGTGCGAGGTGCAGATTTCCCCAGATTTTCAGGACGGTGCCGAGCCGAGCCGAGTCGCCCAGCTCGATGGCCATCCGGTGCGCCGCGAGGATGTTCTGCCGCGCCATCGCGTAGTTCCTGGCCTTCGTGTAGATGTTGGCGAGGTTCTGCTGCGAGAGCACGATGCCGGGCTTGTTGCCCCGCTTCTCGGCCGCCTCGATGGACGCGAAATAGTGCTTCGCCGACTGGTCGAAGTCGCTCATCTGCGAGTACATCGTGGCGAGGCCGTGATGGCCATTCTCCACCATTTCCCAGTCGCCGGCCGCCGCGCCGAGGTCGATGGCCCGCTGGTGGAAGGCGCGGGCGGTCGAAAAGTCGCCTACCTTTTTGTGGATGATTGCCCAGTCGTTGTAGACGTTGAGGCGGTCGTGGAGCGGAAGCCGGGCGTCGGCAAGGGCCATCGCACGGCGGTATTCGGCGATGGCGAGGTCGTATTTCGAGCGGTCCTCATAAAAAAGGCCCCGCGCCCGGAGGGCGGTGAACGCGACGCGCTGGCTGTCGAGGGCCGTCGCCTCGCCGAACACTTTTTGGGCGATGGCCAGCGCCGAGTCGAGGTTGTCGGCGGCGAGGATCTGGGCGTTTTTCAGTTGCTCGCGCAGGTCGTCCCCTTTTTGGGCATTGGAAAAATGGGGCAAAAAGCAGAGCCAGGCCGCCAAAAAACAGAGTCTCCCGCGCATAGGTTTTGATTGAGCAAGTGGAAAACGGGAGGGGATTTCAGCAACAGGTTTTTTTGGGGTCGGGCAGGATCACGGCTGCTGCATCTTGATGAGCAGGCTGCCGTCCCATTTGAGGCCGTAGGCGGTGTAGGTTCCCAAAAGCCCGCGCTTTTCCTCGCAGGTGATGAGCCAGCCGCCTTTCACGACCTGCATTTCCTGTGCCGAGAGCTTTTTGGGGTCGGTTTTGACGGGCTCGATGGACTTTGTTTTTTTCATGATAGTGGTTGTTGTTGTTAGATGACGTTGAAGTGTTTGAAAAATTCCCCCCGGAAGGAGGCTGAGAACGGGACGGTCTTCTGGTGGACGGCGATTTCCGTGTCCGAAAAGTTTTTCACCAGCGCGAGGTTGACCGCAAAGGAGCGGTGGACGCGCACAAGGGGGGCATGGGCGAGGCGCTCAAGCACCGTCGAGAGGGGGATTCGGACGACCAGCCGCTGGTCGGTCGTGTGGAGGAAGGTGTGGTTGCCGTCCGCTTCGAGGCAGACGATCTGCGAGAGAGCGAGCTTGACAAAGCGGTAGTTCTGCTTGACGAAGACCTCGTCGTCCTTTTTCAAGATGACCTCGGCGGCGAGCTTGACCTCGTTGGCGAGGGTCGCGGCGGGGCGGGTGCTGGCCTCGCCCGAGGGGTTTCCGAAAAAATTGGAGAAGGCCAGGTCGAGGCTGATTTGCAGGTGCCGCTCGTCGAAGGGTTTGAGCAGATAGGC
>JBGAWE010000295.1:0-4721 GCA_044227705.1 Saprospiraceae bacterium | reverse complement strand
CCCGTAGCAGGAGATTTGCGTTGCCCCGCCCGACACGGTGACGGGCAGCGGGTTTACGACGTTGAGCGGCTGCGAGGTGGTGCAGCCGTTCATGTCCTTGACGGTGACGATGTACGTCCCGTTCGTCACGGGGAAGAAGGTGCCGTCGTTGTTGAACAGGTTTACCGGGTTCCCAAAAACGTCGGTCCCGACGAGGAAGAAGACATAGTCGTAGTTCGGGTTCGTGAACACCGTGCCGCCCGAGGCGGTCATCTCGATTTGGCCGTCGAGCGTCCCGTAGCAGGTCGGGGGGATGGTCACCGACGCGCTGGTGATGAGGAGCGCGGGCGGGTCGATGAGCGTGGCCGAGGTGGTGCCGGAGCAGCCGAGGTTGTCGGTCACGGTCACCGTGTAGGTCGCGGCGGTGAGGCCGTTGAGGTCTTTTGTGTCGTTGTCGGGGAATTCGGGGCCATCGTTGTCCCAGTCGTAGGTGTACGGCATAGAGCCACCCGAGACCGTCAGCTCGATGGAGCCGGTATTGCCTCCGTTGCAGAACGGGTCGTGGCCCACGGCGTTGAGGACGAGGGGTGAGGACTCGCCGACAGTCCTCGTGAGCGTCTCCGTGCAGCTGTTAGCGTCTTTTACAACGACGGTGTAGCTGCCTGCCGAGAGGCCGGAGATGTCCTGCAGGTCATCAAAACCATCGCCGTCCCAATCATACATATAGCCCGACATACCACCGGACACCGAGAGGTCGATGGCCCCGTCGCTCCCGCCGCTGCAAGTCACGGGCGTGACCGAGGCGGACAAAAGGATGGCCGACGAGGCGGATATGATGGTGTAGGTCGCCGATTTCGTGCAGCCCGCCGCGTCTTTCACAACAACGGTATAGCTGCCGTTTGCCAAACTGCCGATGTTGTCAGCGTCGTCGAAACCGTCGCCGTCCCAGTCATACGTGTAGCCCGGTGTCCCGCCGGAGGCGGAGATGTCGAGCGCACCGTTCAGGTTGTAGGCGCAGGTGTTGTTCGTCTGCGCGTCGAGCGTGATGGTGATGTCGCTGGGCGTCGTGAGCATCACCGAGCGCGAGGCGGGCGTAGCCGTGCAGCCGTTCGCGTCGCTCAAGGTGATGTTGTAGGTGCCGCCGCCGAGGCCGGTGATGTTGACTGTGAAATCGGACGGCGAAGCGAAGTTGACATAGCCCGCACCGCGATTGTATTTGTACGTCGGCGTCCCGCCGCTGGCCGTGAGTTTGATGGAGCCGTCCGTCGAGGAGAAGCAGGTCGGGTTGGCGCCGAGGGTGGCCGCGTCGAAGTTGAGCACTGGCGGGTCGGTCAGCGTGATTGGGGTCATCGCCGTGCAGCCCGAGGCGTCGGTCACGGTGGCGCTGTAAGAACCGGCAGCCAGCATCGCGTTGGACCCGCCGGAATAGGCGTATGAATAAGGAGAGGTCCCGCCCGAGGCCGTCACTGTGTAGGTGCCGTTCGACAGGCCGTTGCAGGTCGGGTTGGTCACCGTGCCGGGCGCGAGGCTCAAGGCCGGGTTCGTCCCCACCACGATGCCCGTGACGGTGCTGACGGCGCAGGGGCTGCCGTTGACTTGAACGGTGGCGGAGTAGGTTCCTGGTGCGATGCCGGTGAAGTTCGCCTCAAACTTGAGCGGCCCCGTCGAGACGGGCATAGTCTCGGTGATGGTCACCGTCGGCACAGCTGGGCTGGTGCCCGTCAGCGTGAACTTGACGGAGGTGACGGCCGACTCCAATTGATAAAGGGCCAGATTGGCCACCGCGAACATCTGCGTCACCTTGACCTTTCCATTGGCCATGCCAAAGCAGGCCTTTTGCGGCGTGGCTGTCGGGTTGAGCGGCTGCGGCGGCTGGTAAATCTTGACATCGGGAAGGGTCGATGTGCCAGAGCCGTCGGTCAAAGTGAAGTTGTAGTTGCCCGCCCGCAGCCCGCTGAACAGGCGGATGCCGTCCGTCGGGTTCTCCGTGAAAGGCCCGGCCGAGACGGAGGCACCCGAATAGGTTGTGCCGCTCATCGAGAAGGTCATTGGGCCGGGGTTGGGCGACCAGGTGGCAGCCTTAACGTTGATGGAGCCGTTGGGCGCGTTGTAGCACGGCGAGTTGGTGACGGTCGTCGACAGGGTGCCAGGCGTGAGATAGCCTAATGCAGTGCCGCCGCTCCAGTCGAAGGCCATAGCAGCCGTGACCGGAGTTGTCGGGTTTGTCAATGAGGTCGTGGCCGTGCCGCCGCCACCGTTGCCCGCGAAAAGCGAACAGACGGAAACAGCAATCACGCCCATGCTGGGAATGATAGCATTCAATCGCATATCAGATGTGGATTGGTTACGAAGCTTGTTGTTTAAAGAACTTCGTGTAAGCTGGGAAAAGAAAAGTGCAATCGGATTAAAGCCAGCCCGGCGAGGTTGGGAGACAGCCGGGGTTCGTTTCGTCAAGGGAAATTTGTCGTCTATCGGTTGGAAAAGGATTAGTTCAAAAGCGCCTGATAGGTTCGGTTCTTCAATGAAACTGTGTGCGTGGTCCTTTCGGGGGGCATCTCGACGTACAAACTTACGATGCCTACTGCCCTAATGTGGCTCGGAGAACAGTCGGCCACCCGGCAAAAACTGACATGTAAAAAACTGGAATCGCACAAATCCCTGCGCCCAAGAACTGGGTCTGCGTTGCGCATCTGGCAATGTTCGCGAAAGGAGGAGGAGTGTAATCGGTTCTTTTCATGCAAACTCGTCGTTCATGAGACCTGGGAAACGGTCGGATTAAAAAGGAAGGAAAGGATGGGGCGAAGGTAGATGGGTTTCTCGTACCGCAAAACTTCTGTCCGTCAAAACCAAAAATCGAGCCAAGTATGGCAAAGTTCGAGCATGGGACAAAATTCCTTCTTGGCCGCAGAACGCGGAAGGCGCGGAGGGCATTTTGGGTAAAAGCCTCCACGCCTTCCGTGCCTTTTTGTCAAAAAAATCGCGTCAGCCCCGCTCGGCGTACCGTTTGAAGTTGTCCAAAATCGCCTGCCAGCCCGCCTGTTGCATCTCCCTCGGGTTCATCGTCTCCGGGTCGAACGTCTCGACGACCTCTGTCTTACCGCCCGACGACTTGAAGGTCACGCGGGCCTTCCGCCCGTCGCCCATCACATACGCAATCAGTTGGTTTTCAGCGACTTCCGTGTACGTCCCGCCGAACTCGAAGCTCATCGAGCCGTCTTTCGCGGCCATCGTCGCCGAGAAGCTGCCGCCCGTCCGCAGGTCGTTCGTGGCGGCGGGCGTGTGCCAGTCGTCGCTGGCGTTGTTCCATTTCATGATGTGCTGCGGCTCCGTCCAAAGCCGCCAGACCTTCTCGACGGGCGCCCCGATTTTCGCCTTCACCGTGATGGGCTTGAGCGGCGGCGGCATCTTCGAGAGCTTGCGGATGTTGATTTTGCCCATCCGCATCACCGCCGCCATCGCCGTTTGCGCAACGGACGGGTCCGGGCTGGAGACCATCTTCAAAAAGGCCTCGGGAACGACCTGCCACGACACCCCGAACTTGTCCTTGCACCAGCCGCAGTTGCCCTCCGAGCCGCCGTCGGCTGTCAGTTTTTCCCAATAGAAGTCGACCTCCTTCTGGTTCTTGCAGTTGATGAGGAACGAGAAGGCCTCGTTGAACGTGAAATCGGCCTGGGGCTGCGGGTTGTCCATCGCAGAGAGCGTCTGCCCGGCCAGCGTGAACTCGCCGTACTTGAGCCAGCCCTCCGGCCCCGGTTCTCCTTTTTTATAGTGGTCAAGCATGGCGACAGACGACTTCGGGAAGACGCCCGTCCAAAACTCGATGGCCTCCCCTGCCCTGCCCTTCTGCGGCCCGGTGAACAGGAACGACGGCACGAACTGCTTCTTCGTGCTCGTGAAGCCGCCCATCATCACCTGCCACGATGCGCCGAACTGGTCGCGGCACCAGCCGTACTGCTTGCTCCAGGGGTACTCTTGGAGCGGCATCATCACCTCGCCGCCTTTCGACAGCGCCTTCCAGACGCGCTTCGTCTCCGCCAGCGATTTCGTCGAGACGAACAGTGATATCGACGGGTTGAGCTTGAACCACGGCCCGCCGTTGAGCGCGCTGAACTGCTGCCCGTTGAGCGTGAACGAGACGACCGTCGACGTCCCCGACGGGACGGGCATCACCTTGTCGATGGACGATTTTTTGAAGATGCTTGTGTAGAGCTGCGCGGCCTGTTCAGCCTTGTCGTCGAACCAGAGAAAGGGGGTTATCTTCTGCGGCTTTGCCATTTTTACTGAATTTTTTGTTTTAAAAGAATAGGACGGGGCAAAAATAATCGAGCTTTTTTTAAAAACAAAACGTGTTTCAAAAAGTCCGATCCCTCTTTTACGGTGGAAAAACTGCAGAGTTTCGGGTGTTTTCAATCAAATCCGTTTGGCCATCTTTGTGGCTGAATTTCAATCTTTTCAAACCAAACTGTTCCCATCGTGAAATCCTTTCAAAACCTCGCGGCCGTTGCGCTCCTCGCCGTCGCCGCCCTCGCCGCCTGCAACAAGGATTCCAGCTCGAAGCCCAAAGCCTCGATGACCTGCAAAGTCGATGGCGTGGACTGGGAAGCCCGGGCCGACTTCGAGGGCATCACCGTCCAGCCGGGCTTGACAAACATCATAGGCAAGGCGGCCGACGGCACCGTCGTCACCATCACCCTGCAGGCGACCGCCGCCGGGACCTATCCGCTCCTCGAAGGCGGCGACCA
>JBGAWE010000294.1:0-4919 GCA_044227705.1 Saprospiraceae bacterium | reverse complement strand
CTGCTGTGCGGAGTGTTTTTGATAGAAAACCTGTCGGTCATCCTGCAGGTCAGCTATTTCAAGTGGACAAAAAGGAAGTACGGCGAGGGGCGGAGAATCTTCTTGATGTCGCCGCTGCACCACCACTTTCAAAAGAAGGGGTTTCATGAAACGACCATCAGCGTCCGGTTTTGGATTATCCAGATTCTGCTGGCGGTCTTGACGGTAATCACCCTGAAAATCAGGTAGTTAGAAGAGATGAAAAAACTCATGGTCATACTCGGTGCCGGCGAATCAGGAGTCGGCGCGGCTTTGCTGGCAAAGGCGAAGGGGTATGCCGTGTTCGTCAGCGACAGCGGCCCTATGAAGCCGAATTTTCAACAAGAACTGGCCGACGCGGGCATCGAGTTCGAGCAGGGCGGCCACACGATGGAGCGAATTCTGCGGGCGACGGAGGTCATCGAATCGCCCGGCATCCCCGAGAAGGCTGAGGTCGTCAAGGCCATCCGGCAACGCAGCATCTGGCATCATCAACGAGATTGGTCGCCTTCCGTTTCACGGAAGGGAAAATCGTTGCCATCACCAGCTCGAACGGGAAAACGACCGTGACCGGCACCTCGTCTTCACCTGCACCTTCCAGCGAGCAGGCGAAGGTATCGTCATGGGTGGAACGTCGGTTTCAGCTTCGCCAGATTGGTGAAAGAGGAGCCGAAGGACGCGCCGATCTACGTCCTCGAAATGTCCAGCTTCCAGCTCGACGACTGCCAGAGGTTCCGGCCGGACGTGGCGGTTTTGCTGAACATCACGCCCGACCACCTCGACCGCTACGGCTACCAGTTCGAGAACTATGTGGCCTCGAAGTTTCGGATTGCGATGAATCAGAAATCGTCCAACCAGTTGATTTGCAATGGGATGGATGCGACGGTTGTCTCTTATCTGAAAGACCATCCCGTCAAAGCGAGGAAGGTGAGGGTCGGAAAGGGCTTTTTCAAAAAAGGAAAACTGGTGGTCGGCAGCCACGAGTTCGACATGGAAAAGTCCAGCCTGAAAGGGCAGCACAACCTGTTCAACGCGGCCTGCGCAGTGCGGGCAGCGATGGCCTTCGGGGCTGATTATGAGAAAATCCAGCACGGCCTCGAAACCTTCAAAACCCCACCGCATCGCCTCGAGTCCGTCCGCACGGTCGGCGAGGTCGAGTTCATCAACGACTCGAAAGCCACCAATGTCGACGCCGTCTGGTACGCCCTCGACGCAATGACCAAAAAGGTCGTCTGGGTCGTCGGCGGGACGGACAAGGGGAACGACTACGCGCCGCTTTTCAAGCTCGTGAAAAAGAAAGTGCGGGCCATGGTCTTGCTCGGTGCCGACAACTCGAAGCTGATTGAAGTTTTCAAAGACTTCAAGAAAAAGACCATCGAGGCCCGCTCGGCGGCCGACGCGGTGAAAGCTGCCCGAAAGCTGGCCCGGCCCGGCGACGTGGTTCTTTTAAGCCCGGCCTGTGCCTCGTTCGACCTTTTCAAAAACTATGAGGACAGGGGCGACCAGTTCAAAAAAGCAGTGAATGAATTGAGGAATTGAAGAAGCGAGGTATTGAGGAACCGAAACCGGCCTCAATTCCTCGATTCCTCCCTTCCTCACCAATCAATAAAGAAATGGCTTTCTCAAACAGACTCTTTGCCGAACTGCGCGGCGACCGCACCATCTGGATGACGGTCATCATGCTGTCGATGGTCAGTTTTCTGGCCGTCGCCTCGGCGTCGGGTTCGCTAGCTTGGAAGATGGAGGGCGGCAGCACGACGGCCCTGATTTTGAAGCATCTGGTGATGCTCGCAGCGAGCCTTTTGGTGGTCTATTTCTTCCACCTGATGCACTACATGCGGTTCAGGATTTGGAACCGGGTGCTGCTTTTCGCGGCCGTTCCGCTGCTGGCCGTCACGCTTCTTTTCGGCTCCAACATCAACGATGCGCACCGCTGGATAAACGTCTTCGGCATCAGCTTCCAGACTTCCGACTTCGCCAAAATCGCGCTCATCATGTACGTCTCGAACGTGCTGACCGCCAAGCAGGACGACATCAAGGACTTTCAGCGGGCCTTCGTCCCCATCATCGTTCCGGTGCTGGTCATCTGCGGCCTCATCGCCCCGGCCAACCTCTCGACGGCCGCGCTGCTGTTCATGACCTGCATCGCGCTGATGTTCATCGGGCGGGTGGCGACGAAGTACATTTTGCTGCTCTTTTTCCTCGGCATCGTCGGCTTCGCCATCCTGATTGCGATTGGGAAGTTCTTCCCCGGCCACGTCCGCTACGAGACTTGGATAAACCGATTGACAGACTTTCTGGGCGACGAGGACGGCGGCTACCAAGTCCAACAGGCCAAAATCGCCATCGCGCGCGGCGGCTGGCTGGGCGTCGGGCCGGGCAACAGCATCTGCCGAAACTTCGTCCCCTACGCCTATGCCGACTTCATTTTCGCCATCATCTGCGAGGAGTGGGGCCTGTTCGGCGGGGCGGTCGTGCTGTTTCTGTACATGCTGCTCTTTTTCCGCACCGTCTCGCTGGTGACGAAAAGCCCGAAGGCGTTCGGCGCGCTGCTGGCCATCGGCCTGAGCCTCTCGATGGTGCTCACCGCGCTGGCCAACATGGCGGTGGCCGTCCACCTCGTGCCGGTCACGGGGCTGACGCTGCCGATGATTTCGATGGGGGGGACGAGCCTTTTGTTCAGCTCCGTCGCTTTGGGGATAATCCTTTCGGTGTCGAAGTACATCGAGGACGTGACTGAAATACCAGATGAATAAAGCGATGTCAGAGTCGAAACCAATGCGGGTCTTGATTACCGGCGGCGGCACGGGCGGCCATGTCTTCCCCGCCATCGCCATCGCGGACGCGCTCAAAAAGATGGACGCGGCGACGGAAATCCTGTTCGTCGGCGCCCTCGGGAGGATGGAGATGGAGCGCGTCCCGAAAGCGGGGTACGCCATCGAGGGGCTTTGGATAAGCGGCTTCCAGCGGCGGCTGACTTGGCAGAACCTCCTGTTTCCCATCAAGTTGGGACACAGCTTTTTGAAATCGAGGCGGATTGTTGGCAGGTTTCGGCCGGATGTGGTGGTAGGAGTCGGCGGATATGCAAGCGGGCCAATCATGCAAGCGGCCGTCGCAAGAGGGATCCCGACGATCATTCAGGAACAGAATGGCTACGCGGGCGTGACGAACCGCCTGCTGGCGAACAAAGTGGACAAAGTCTGTGTGGCCTACGATGGAATGGAGGCGTTTTTCCCGAAGGTGAAAATCGTTTTCACTGGCAACCCCGTCCGGCAGGACATCGTGGATTTGACCGGAAAAAGAGGGGAGGGGATAAGCCACTACGGACTGGAAGAAAGCAAAAAGACCATCCTCGTTCTCGGTGGCAGCCTCGGCTCGCGGGTGATGAACGAGGCGGTGGCGGCCGGACTGGATTTTTTGAAATAGAAAAGCGGCGAGCTTCAACTCCTCTGGCAATGCGGCCGGGTCTATCACGAAACCTTCCGCGAAACCGAGGCGGCGAAGCTGGGGAACGTGAAAATCCTCCCCTTCATCGACCGCATGGACTTGGCCTACGCGGCGGCCGACGTGGTGATTTCGAGGGCCGGGGCTTTGAGCGTGAGCGAGCTTTGTCTAGTTGGGAAACCGGCGGTTCTCGTCCCCTCGCCGAACGTGGCGGAAGACCATCAGACGAAGAACGCGATGGCCTTGGTTGAAAAGGGAGCGGCCCGGTTGGTGAGAGACAGCGAGGCGGTCGATAGGATGCTGGCGGAGGCGGCGATGGTATTGAACAACGCCTCGTTGAGCCACGGACTTTCGGAGGCCATCCGGCAACTCGGCAGGCCTAACGCGGCGACGGACATAGCCAAAACCATCCGGTTGTTGGTTGAGAAAAATTAAATATAAAACACGAATAGTGTCTTATGGCTGGCAATCCGTTTTGAAAAAACATAAAACTGAAATAACAGGCAGTATTTTTGAACAAATCCGCTCATGGAACTGGCGCAAATCAAGACCATCTATTTCATCGGCATTGGCGGCATCGGGATGTCGGCACTGGCCCGCTATTTCCACAAAAAGGGCGCGGCGGTGCACGGCTACGACAAAACGGAGACGGACTTGACGCACGATTTGGAGGCGGAGGGAATGAGCATCCACTACGACGACGACGTGCGGAAAATCCCGCCGAACGTCGACCTCGCGGTCTGGACGCCGGCCGTGCCGAAGGACATGGCCGAACTGAACTGGTTCATCGAAAAGGGTGTGCCGCTCAAAAAACGGGCGGAGGTTCTCGGCATCATCAGCCGCTCGAAACGCTGCATCGCCATCGGCGGGACGCACGGCAAGACGACCACTTCGAGCATGGCCGCCTACCTGCTGCGGGCTGGCGGCGTGGACGCGAGTGCGTTCCTCGGCGGCATCGCGGCGAACCTTGGCTCTAACTTCGTCGAGGGGAAATCGGACTGGGTGGTTGCCGAGGCGGACGAGTACGACCGGAGTTTTTTGCAGCTCCACCCCGAAATCGCCGTCGTCAACTCGGTCGATGCCGACCACCTCGACATCTACGGATCGGCAGGTGAGGTCGTGGAGAGCTATGCGCAGTTCGCCCGGCAGGTGAAACCGGGCGGCGTCCTGCTCTACAAGGCCGACCAGCCGCTGCCGCTGCCCGCGACCGCGGGGGTGAAAATCCACTCGTTCGGCTATGAGATGGGCGGTTTTCGGGCGGAGAACAGCCGGATTGAGAACGGTTGGTCGGTCTTCGACCTCAAATTGCCTCGCGGGCTGGGGGGCGGTTTCAAGAAATTGAAGCTCCGCCAACCGGGCATCCACAACGTCGAGAACGCGACGGCTGCCATCGCTTGCGCCCTTTTCGCGGGGGTGCCGAAGGCAAAAATCAGGTCGTCGCTGGCAGGCTTCCGGGG
>JBGAWE010000293.1:0-4749 GCA_044227705.1 Saprospiraceae bacterium | reverse complement strand
AGAGGTGCATCTTGATTTCGGAAAGGGCCTGCGGCGAGTTGTTCTTGTAGCCCATCTGGATGGTGCCAGTCAGGGTGTGGGCGCGGTCGTCGAGTCGGACCTTGATTTTGTAGTCGACCTCCTGCTGCCAAGTGTTCTCTTGGCCGAGGGCGACGAGCGGGAGGAAGAGGAGCGCGATGAGCTTGTTTTTCATGTAAGGGACAAGTTTTTGGGCGAAAATAAAAAAGCGGCCCGCCGCTGGTTGGGCGACGGGCCGCTTGACGAGCGATCCAAGGCTTACTGCCGCACCAGCTTCCTGGTGATGCTCCGCCCGTCCGCCGCCTCCACGCGCAGCGCGTAGACCCCCGGCGGGAGACCCGCCGACATGACGCAAATCTTGTTGGCGAGGTCAAAGCTGCCCGATTTGACGACGTTCCCCGTTGCGTTGAAAAGCTTCCAATTGCCTTTCACGAGGGCCTTCTCCCCAAAGTCCACCCAGATCTTGTCGACGAACGGGTTGGGGTAGATTTTGGCGGGCAGCTTCACCGACCCGCTCGTCGAGGGCGACGGTTCGAGGCGCAGGGTGTAAAGGCCGTTCTGCATGTCCGAGACGAGGATCGTCCCGCTCGGCAGCCACGGGTAGGCGCCCCATGCCCCGGCATAGACGGTTGTGCCGCCGTTGGGCGTCGGGAATTTGTAGGTGGTGTCATCCGGCGAGGTGTCGTAGTAGGCCACGCGGGTCGGGTTGGCCGGATCCTTTATGTCGAAGACCTGCAGCCCGTCCATGTAGCTGGCGACATAGCAGAGGTTGTTCTTGATGTAAACGTTGTGGTAGACGTTGGCCGAGTCGAGCGGCGCGTTGAGCGGGAACTTGAACGACTTTTTCAGCTCGATTTCGCCGCCCGAGAGGTTTTCGAGGCTGATGCTGCGCAACGGCTGCCCAGCCGGGACCTCCTCTGCGTAGACCATCGTCTGCCCGTCAAGCGTCGCCCAGGAGGAGTGGTTGTAGCCGCCGGTGTTGATGCTGGCCAGGGCTTTCGGGGCCGCCGGGTTCTTGAAGTCCCAGACGGCGAAGCCGCCGTAGCCGTGCGAGGCGAAGACCGTGTCGTTCCTCACATAGCTGTCGTGGACGTATCCGCCCAGCCCGCCGCCGAGGTTGAGGTCGGTCGTGCTGATGAGCGTCGGCGAGGCTGGGTTGGTCTTGATGTCGAAGATGGCGATGCCGCCGCTGTTGATGTTCGTCCCGTTGAGGTAGAGGCGGCCGCTGACGGTGTCGCACGTGATGGTGTGCGAGCTGTTGAACAGGGAGTTGTTGTAGAAGACGCGCTGGATGTTCTGCGGGTCGTGGGTGTCGAAGATCATCAGGCCCTCGCTGCAGCCGTCGCAGACGGCGTAGGCGTGGTCTTTATAGCTCTTGAACTCCCGCCATATGGTGTTGCTCGTCCCGGCGAACTGCTTGAGCAGCTTGATGTTGACCGGGTCGGTCACGTCGAAAAAGGAGACCTTCCCCATCGAGCCGAGCATCGCGTACTCGCGCCCGTCGCTGCCGACCCATCCCCAGACGGAGTTGTAAACCAGCCCGATGGACGGGTGGACGGGCAGCGAGTTGTCGTCCCAATTGCCCAAAAGGGTCATGTTGAGGGCCTGCGGATGGTTCTGGCCGAAGCCCGAAAAGGCAGCCACGAGAGCCGTGATTGTCAGGAATTGCTTCATGATTTGTGTTAAAAAGACTGGTTTCTAAATGAAGGACGGAGCCGTTCGGGTTTGGTCGGGAGCCGTCGAAATCCGAAATCCGAAACCCCAAGTCCGCAACCGAACTACCTTCGCAACAAAAGTAGAAACAATGCCCAGACTGCTCCTCGCCCTGTTTTTGACAGCCCTTTGCACGACCGCCCTTTTCTCCCAAGTCAAGTATTCCAACGAGTTCCTGTCCATCGGTGTCTCGGCGCAGGCGCAGGGGATGGCCAACGCGCAGGTCGCGCAAGTGGCCGACGTCTCCGCCGGATACTGGAACCCGGCAGGCCTCTCGCGCATCGAGGCGCCCTTCCAAATCGGGGCGATGCACGCCGAATGGTTCGCCGGGATTGCCCAATACGACTGGCTGGCTTTTGGAAAATCTTTCAAAAAGGAGAAGAACGGCTTCCTCTCCTTCTCGCTCATCCGCCTCGGCATCGACCAAATCCCGTACACGCTCAACCTCGTCGGCCCCGATGGAACCATCAATTATGACAACGTCACCGAGTTTTCGGCGGCCGATTACGGGGCGTTCTTGAGCTACGGCCGCCGCGCCTTCGTCCCCGGCATGACCGTCGGCGGCTCGGTCAAAATCATCCGCCGCGTCATCGGCCAGATTGGCGGCGCATGGGGTTTCGGCGCGGATTTGGGCGCCCAATACCACAGAGGCGCGTGGATGTTCGGCCTGCAGGGCCGCGATTTGACCTCGACTTTCAACGCCTGGAAGTTCACCTTGACCGAAAAGGAAAAGGAGGTTTTCAAAAAAACCGGCAACGAGATCCCCGAGTCGAACCTCGAGATCACGCGGCCCCGGTTCATCCTCGGCGCGGCCCGGCGGGTGAAGTTCTCCTCGAAATACAGCCTCCTCGCCGCCCTCGACGCCGACCTGACGACCGACGGGCAGCGCAATGTTTTGATTAGCTCAAAAGCTTTCAACATCGACCCGCACCTCGGCCTCCAGCTTGACTATCAACGCTTTCTGCAAATCCGGGCGGGCATCGGCAACATCCAACAGACGAAAAACGACCTCGGCTCCGACAAGAAGAACTGGACAATGCAGCCCAATTTCGGCCTCGGCCTGCGGCTCGGGCGGTTCACGCTCGACTATGCGCTGACGAACATCGGCAACGTCTCGGAGGTGCTTGTCTCGAATGTCTTTTCTGTGAAAATCGACCTGAAAGAGCGGGCGAAGAAGCCCGGCGCGGGGATTTGACGGCTCACTTCCCGCGCCCCTGATACAGCACGATCAAGGTGTAGAACATGATTTTGAAATCCAGCGCGAGGCTCCTGTTCTCGATATAAAGGAGGTCAAATTTTAGCCGCTGCAGCATCTGCTCGACGGTCGAGGCATAGCCGTATTTCACCTGGCCCCACGAGGTTATCCCTGGCCGCACTTTCAGCAGGTGCTTGTAGTGCGGGTTGTGCTCCACGATCTTATCAATGAAAAACTGCCTCTCCGGCCTCGGGCCGACGATGCTCATGTCGCCGCGCAGGACGTTCCAGAAGTTGGGCAGCTCGTCGAGGCGCCACTTTCTCAAAAAGCGGCCGAAAGGCGTGCAGCGCGGGTCGGTGTCGTTGGAGAGCTGCGGCCCGTTCGGCTCGGCTCCGGTGAACATCGAGCGGAACTTCAAAATCTCAAATGGCTTCCCGTTCAGCCCGATGCGCGACTGGCGATAGAAAACCGGCCCCGGCGACGTGCTTTTCACCCGAAACGCGATCCACAGGTAGAGCGGCGACAGCACGACGAGCGCCGTGATGCTCACGGCGAGGTCGATGCCCCGCTTCAGCGCCCGCTGCCATAAGGGCATCAGATCCTGTTTTATCTCAATCAAAGCCGCGCCAAAAACCTGGTTCATCTTGACCGTCCCGAGCAGGATGTCGTACATGTCGGGGATGATTTTGACCAAAACCCGGTCGTCGAACTCATAAAGAAGGTCGAGGATTTCGCGCAGCCGGTTGTGCTCCGAGGTCTCGATGGCGACGATGACCTCCTCGATCTTGTGGTCGCGGATGACGGCGGGCAGGTGCTCGATTTTTCCCAGCACGGGGATGAACTCGGCCAGTTCGTTCGTCGAGCGGCCGTTCGAGTCGATGAAACCGATGAAGCGGTTGCCGCTGCCTTTTTTCTGCCCCCGGATTTCCGTGTAGAGTTCGACAGCGTTCTGGTTTCCTCCAATGATTATGGTGTTGAATGAGACCTGACCGGCCTTCAACCGGCGGCTGGCCCGCGTCAAAATGACCATCCGAAAGAGGCTGGTCAGAAAGAAGTGCAGCCCGAAAAGGGTGAGGAACGAGGAGTAATAAGTCCGATAGCCATTGACGACATCATCCAAAATCAGGGTGAAAAAGAGGAAGATGACGCCGAGGAAGGTCAGGAAGAACGTCCGCGCAATCGTCGCTAGCCGCGAGAGGCGGTAGATTTCCGAGTATTTGTCGAACAGCGAATAGAGCAAGACCCAGCCGAGCGGGATGAGGAAGATGCCGAGCGCAAACTTCCGGTCGCTGAAAACACCGGCCGTAATCGGCACGCCCTCCACCGTCTTGCGGAAGACAAAGAACCCTGCCCATGCGAGCATCGCCGCGAGAAAGTCGCAGAGGATGTAGATGAGCAGTTGGATTTGTCTTTGTTGCCGGGTCACTGACAGAGTCTTTTGCCTCGAATGTTACGGAATGCACGAACAGAAAAATCAGCGCAATTCGAAAGATTCGCAGCCAAACAAAAAATGAGTGATTAAACAGAAAACGTTGGAGAAAGGACTGAAATGCCCCCTATTTCTGATAGACAAGCCGCAAATCGTCCAGCCACAGATTGCCAGAGATGATGGTCGGGTTTCCGTTGCCGTCCACCGGCAGTTTGGCATAAAAAGCCAGCTTGAAAAACTTGTACTTGGAGCCGTTGAGAGCTTGGTTGAGGTTGATGTACATCTTCGCCCAATCGGCCTTTTTGTTGATGGTTTGGAAATAAAAGGCTTCGTCCACACCAGTCGCCGACGCAGAACCGGCGAGGCCGACGCGGAAAGGGAAGTCGGTCTTGTA
>JBGAWE010000292.1:0-5125 GCA_044227705.1 Saprospiraceae bacterium | reverse complement strand
AGCCTGTCGAAAAATGGACGCCGCGCCACCCATTCTCAACCGAAACCGAAATCGATGAACCGTCCCTCCACAATAGCTGAACTCAAAAAGAGCGGCTACCGCAGCCGCCCCGTCAAGGACGAGCTGCGCGAAAACCTCATTGCCCGCCTCGAAAAGCGGGAGCCTGTCTTCCCGGGCATCCTCGGTTTCGAGGCGACCGTCCTGCCCGACATCGAACGGGCGATTCTTTCTCGCCACAACATTTTGCTGCTCGGATTGCGCGGGCAGGCAAAGACGCGGCTGGCCCGGCTCCTCGTCGCCTTGCTCGACGAATGGACGCCCGTCGTCGCCGGTTCGGAGCTGAACGACGACCCGCTGAACCCGATTTCCCGCTTTGCGATGGACAAAATCGCCGAGTTGGGCGACGCGACGCCCATCGACTGGCTGCACCGCGACGACCGCTACGTGGAGAAACTCGCCACCCCCGACGTGTCCATCGCCGACCTCGTGGGCGACGTCGACCCGATTAAGGCGGCGTCGCTCAAACTGCCCTATTCCGATGAGCGCGTCATTCACTTCGGCCTTGTTCCCCGGGCGCACCGCTGCATTTTCACCATCAACGAACTGCCGGATTTGCAGGCTCGGATTCAGGTCTCGCTGTTCAATGTCCTGCAAGAAGGCGACATGCAAATCCGGGGCTTCAAGCTGCGGCTGCCGCTCGACGTTCAATTTGTTTTCACCGCGAACCCGGAGGACTACACCAATCGCGGCAGCATCATCACACCGCTGAAAGACCGGATTCAGAGCCAGATTTTGACCCATTACCCGGTCTCGACGGAGATTTCAAAAAAGATTACCTGGCAGGAAGCCCGCATCCCCGCCAGCCAAACCGAGCGAATCCGAGTGCCGGAGGTCATCAAGGATTTGCTCGAGGAAATCAGTTTTCAGGCGCGGCAGAGCGAGTTCGTCGACCAAAAGAGCGGCGTCTCCGCCCGCCTCTCCATCTCGGCGGCGGAGAACCTGCTCTCGACGGCCGAGCGGCGGCTCATCATCAACAAGGAGGAAAAAACCACGGCCCGCATCACCGACTTCTGGGGCGTCGTCCCGGCCATCACGGGGAAGGTCGAACTGGTCTACGAAGGCGAGCAAGAGGGCGCCCATGCGGTGGCGATGTCGCTACTCGGCAAGGCTTTGAAAAAGGTCTTCCTCGAATACTTCCCCAACCCCGACAAGCTCAAAAAGGGCCAGCAGCGCGACCCCTACGGCGTGATAAAAGCCTGGTTTTCAGGCGGAAACGCCGTCGATTTGATGAACGACGCGCCCAACCGCGACTTCTACAAGACCCTCGAACAGGTCGCCGGATTGAAAAAAGCGGTCGAGGCGGCGGTCGGCTCCGACGAGACGGAGTATTTCACTTGGGCGGAGCTTTGCCTGTTCGGGCTGGTCGAGTTTCAGGTCTTGAGCCGCGAGCTGGTCGGCTCGCGGATGGTCTTGAAAGACTTGTTCAGCGGCCTCATTCGCGACGAGGACCTCGGGTTTGAGAACTGATTCCCTTAGTGATTTGGTTGGGAACTGATACCGCATGAATGCTGTGCTACATTGGCGGCATGAAAAAGTACTGCCTCGGCCGCCGTTTCGCTCCTCGCGGCCACCACGTTTTCTCAAAAGACCATCATCCACTGCGGCCGTCTCATCGACGGTGTGGCCGACCAATCAGCGGCCGAAATGTCCATCGTCATCGAGGGGAAAAAGATTGTCGACGTGCGCCCCGGCTATGTCCGTCCGGGCGACGACGACCGCCTCGTCGACCTGAAAAACCGCACCGTCATGCCCGGGCTGATGGACATGCACGTCCACCTCGAAGGCCAGCAAAGCCCGACAAGCTACACCGATCGTTTTACCCAAAACGGGCTGAAAACCGCCTATAAAGCACTCGTTTACGCCCAAAAAACGCTGAACGCGGGCTTCACCACCGTCCGCGACCTGGGCGGCGACGGGGCCAACCTCGCCCTGCGCGATGCCATCAACGAGGGCCTTGTCACCGGCCCGCGCATCTTCACGGCGGGCCACATGATCAGCATCACCGGCGGCCACGGCGACGACGCCAACGGCACCCGCGAGGAGCTTTGGGCCGCCCCCGGCATGGACGACGGCATCGCCGACGGCCCTGACGAGTGCCGCCGCGCCGTTCGGACGCAGATAAAACGAGGGGCAGATTGCATCAAAATCGCGGCGACGGGGGGCGTTTTGAGCCTCGCCCGCGACGGCAAGCGGCCCTCTTTTTCGATGGAAGAAATAAAGGCCGTCATCGAGACGGCCAACGATGCGGGCCTGACCGTCGCCGCCCACGCGCACGGTGACGAAGGGATGCGCCGGGCCGTAGAGGCGGGCGTGACCAGCATCGAGCACGGCACCTTTATGAGCGAGGCGACGATGGATTTGATGGTCAAAAAAGGCACCTTTTACGTCCCGACGCTGACGGCAGGGCGGGCGGTGGCCGACTCGGCGGCGAAGCGCGGCTTTTTCCCGCCAATCATCGCGGCGAAGGCCCTCGAAATCGGGCCACAAATCCAGCGCACCTTTTCAATTGCCTATAAAAAGGGGGTGAAAATCGCCTTCGGCACCGATGCGGGAGTCTGCCCGCACGGGTCGAACGGCCTTGAGTTCGGCTTCATGGTCGAGGCCGGGATGCCGCCGATGGAGGCGATAAAGGCCGCGACCGTCAACGCGGCCGAGCTGCTCCGAATCCGCGACCGGCTGGGCAGCATCGAAAAGGGGAAACTGGCCGACATCATCGCCGTCGACGGCGACCCTGTCCGAGACATTTCGGCCATGACGCGCATCCGGTTTGTGATGAAGGAAGGGCAGGTGGTGAAGGCGGAGTGATTTGGTCGGTTTTGGACGGCTTTTTTGTGCAACAACATGGCTTCGATGCGCGGCAACTCCATGAAAGGGCGGGTTTGGTGGAATACGGTTCAAACATAAAGGGGCGCGGTTTCTCACAAATAGGGTTTTGGGTGGTGCGAGCTGTATGAGGATAATGTCATTCGGATAAGCGCAACTGGGAGACGGATTCCGGAATCCGTCTCCCAGTTGCGCTTATCCGAGTGCCAAAAGGTCAATGCTGCAAGGCCCATTTTTCAGTAAGCCTTCTGCCATCCGAAGTTCGGACTTCGATGAAATAAAGGCCGTTCGCCCAGCCCTCCGTCAGTTCGGAAAGGTCAATCGGGCTGCCGGGGATTTCCGTGAATGAGCGGCTCGCCAGTAGCTTGCCCGACAGGCCGAAGACCGCGAGTTCTGCGCCGCCGCTCCCCTCAAAGCTCGACAGGTCGACCATCAGCTCGCCTGTGCTCGGGTTCGGATAGGCACCCCACGAGCCGTTTTCGCCCCTGATTTTGTTGAAATCGTCGCCCGTCGGTTGGCCGAGGAGCGCGTCGGCAGAGCCGCCGCCGGTCAACTTGGCGCAAGCCGTGCGGCTCAAATAGACCTCGTTGAAAACACCGTCGGCCGTCTTGGCGAGGGCTTTGAAATAATTGAGGGAGGTCAGTTTCGGCAGCGTGTATTGGAATATGTCGCTCTTCCCGCCCGAAATCCCCGCGCCGGTCGGCGTGAATTTCACCCCGATGATGGGGCTGAAATTGGGGTTCTTCACCTTGTAAGTCGTGCCGCCGGGGGCGGTATAGGTCGATGCGTCGGCGGGGGCAACGCAACTGGTGCCGTTCTGAACGGCGAAGGCGGCGTAGCTCAATGCGGACGTGCAGTTGTTCGTGATTCGAACGCGCATTTGGAGGTTGCCTTTCGCGTCGGGCAGCATTGACAGCAGCTCGAATTTCACGCAGCCCGAGGTCTTCACATCGCAAGCCGTTTCATTGACGGTCACGTTGAAACAGCAGGAATTGGAGTTTCCGCAATTGTCCGTCGCCGTGAAACAGACCGGGTTCGGCCCGCCGGGGAAGAAGCTGCCGCTGGCGAGGCCCGAGCTTTTTGTCGGTGCGTTGATGCCGTCGCTGCAGCCGGAGGCGGCGGTAGCGTTCACATAGGTTGCCGTCGCGCCGCCCGAACCGGCGGGGGCATTCACCGTCACGTCAGCCGGGCAGAAGAGGGCGACGCGAGGCGCATTGAACATCGCCAAATCGACCAGTGCCGCGCCATAGCCGATGCGCCCGATGGCGGTCGCCGCGCCGGTCGCCACGTTCAGCGAGTAGAGGTTGTCGAAAGCCGATGCGCCGGTGTTCGCCATGAGAAAGGCGCGGTTGGCCGCCGTCGCTTTGTCATAAAAAATGTCGAGGTCGCTGGACGGGTCGGCGAGGTTTACGGTGATGCCGGAGGAGCCGATGGTGTTCAGCGTCCCGTTGTTCGGCGGCGTCTGCGAGACGAGGACGTTGAGCGAGTCGTCGTAGTTGAACAGGGTCGTCGTGGCCGTCCCGGCGAAGCTGTTGGTATAGGCCGACGCGCCGACCGAGGGGTTTTTCCCCGTGTTCGCGTCGCCTGCGGCGAAGTTGAGGGGCGAGTCCGTCGCCGCGATTCCGCCGGTGATGGGGTTGAGGCGATAGTTGAAGTTCGCGCTCGAAGTCACCCGGATTCGGTCGACAGTCGGGTTGAAGTCCATCCCGATTTTCCCCATATTGGTGGCGAGGCTGAACGCCGCCGAGCCGACCGGCGTGGCAACGGCCGTCGTGGTCTTGATGGTGTAAAGCCTTGATTCTCCGTTGGTTGCGTTGTATCCTAGGGCGAAAAGCTCGCCCGTCGCAGGGCGGAAGTCGAGGCCGACGAGGACTTGTCCGGTTGCCACGCCCGTCACCGCGACGGAGGTGCGGATGATCGCCGGGCTGGCCGCGTCGAAGGAGACGAGCCAGTTGTTCGAGGTGAGGGCATAGGCCAAATCACCCGTCAGCGCGGGGACGGTGCGGCTGATTTGCGCCGCGATGTCGCTCACCGGCATCCCGATGCTGCCGAGGAGGGTCGCCGCGCCCGTAGCCGGGTCGATGGAATATAGGTTGTCGTTGGTCGATCCTTTTGGGTTGGCGGCGAGGAAGAACTGGTTGACCAGCAGCGACGGGTTGAAGAACACGTCAAGAGAGGCCGAGCCGGCGGCAGCATCCACCGCCAGCCCCGTTGAGCCGACGGTGTTCTGCGTGCCGTTGTT
>JBGAWE010000291.1:0-4852 GCA_044227705.1 Saprospiraceae bacterium | reverse complement strand
ACAGGCAAGGCCGTGGGCGGGCTTTAGGGCAAATCAGGACGGCTCAGGCGGCGGGCCGACGGGCTTCTCCGGCCTGAAAATCTGGCCCAACCCGGTTCGCGGCGTGGCCGAGATTTCATGTTCCTGCCAGTCGCCGCTCGTGGTCGGCGTGTTCGACGCGCTCGGTCGGATGGTCGAGGAGGTCGAGATCGACTTCAGGAAGAGCAAGCGGCAGGTCGATTTCAGCCGCCTTGCCTCGGGGGCGTACTTCCTGCACGGGGTTGATGAAGCGGGCGGGGTGTTCCTTTCGGGGAAGGTTTTGAGGCTTTGAGGCATCCGATGTTGGCGTCCCCGCCAA
This sequence comes from Saprospiraceae bacterium, assembly GCA_044227705.1. Lineage (GTDB taxonomy): Bacteria > Bacteroidota > Bacteroidia > Chitinophagales > Saprospiraceae > JANOQP01. The sequence continues at coordinate 4,515 of JBGAWE010000291.1, read as the reverse complement.
TGTCATTTTCAAAGAAATTTTCGGTTGGAAAATCCAGCGGGGCGGCGGCGGCGTAGCTCGTCTCGACACAAATCCACAGATTGAAGTCTGTGCCACTTCAACCAAATTTTTCTTTCTCTACAATGAAAAAGCTCTTTTCATCCCTCGTCCTCTCCCTCCTTTTCACCGCCATCGGCCTCGGCCAGTCGGCCAACATGAAGACCGTCATGACGGCCTACGAAAGCTTCGGCAAGGGCGACATCCCGGCCATCATCGCCGCCTGTGCGCCTGACGTTGTCTGGAGCCACGCGGGCAACCACGACATCCTGCCGTTCGCCGGGGCCTTCGTCGGGCAGGACGGCGTGGGGCAGTTCTTCCAAAAAGTAGCGGCGGCCGGGCCCATCACGAGCTTTGTGCCGAGCGACTTTCAGGAGAATGGCCACAACGTCTGGAACAAGGTCGCGCTGCACGGCAAGAGCGCGGTCACCGGCAAGGAGCACGACTCGGTGATGACCTTCGTGTGGACGTTCGACGACATGGGCCGCGTCGTCCGCTGGACGGCCGAGGGCGACACGCGGGCGGCGGAGATGGCCTTCTCGAAGTGAGCGCCCGTTGCGACCCGACAAAAACCGGCCCTCCAAATTGACGGGGTGAAAAGTGGCGGCGGCCCCCGACTTCGAGGTGCCGCCGCCCGCTTTTTCGAGATAGTTTCACCGAAAATTTTTCAAAAAATGAGACCAATCCAACTGCTCCTCGCGGCCGCGCTCCTCGCCTACGGCTGCAAAAACGACCTGCCGAAGACCGCCCAATCGCCGCTCGCCGACTATCTGAAAGACGACTCGCCCGGCATGAAAACGGGCGGCGTTAAGCAGGTTTTGATTGACGGCAAATACAAAGTCTGGACAAAACGGGTGGGCAACAACCCCAAAATCAAGCTCCTCCTCCTGCACGGCGGGCCGGGCTGCACGCACGAATATTTCGAGAGCTTCGAGAGCTTCCTGCCGCAGGAGGGCATCGAGTTCATCTACTACGACCAGCTCTGCTCGGCCTACAGCGACCAGCCGACGGACACGAGCCTCTACTCGCTGCCGCGATTTGTCGAGGAGGTCGAGCAGGTGCGCAGGGGGCTGGGGCTGGACAGCACCAACTTCTACCTCCTCGGCCACTCGTGGGGCGGCATCGTGTCGATGGAGTACGCGCTGAAATACCAGAAAAACCTGAAAGGCCTCGTCATCTCGAACATGATGTCGAGTGCGCCGAAGTACGGAAAGTACGCCGACGAGGTCTTGGCCAAGCAGATGGCACCCGAGGTTTTGAAAAAAATCAGGGCGATGGAGGCAAAGGGCGACTTCTCGAACCCCGAGTACATGGGCCTGCTCGTCCCCAATTTTTATGAAAAACACATCCTGCGGATGCCCGCAGCCGACTGGCCCGACGCGGTCAACCGGACATTCGCACGCCTCAACCAGTCGCTCTATGTGGCGATGCAGGGGCCGAGCGAGTTCGGCGTGGGCGGCAAACTGGTGAAATGGGACGAGAGCGGCGAGCTTCCGAAAATCACCGTCCGCACCCTCGTCATCGGCGCAACGCACGACACGATGGACCCCGACCACATGAAATGGATGGCCGGGCAGGTGAAAAACGGGACGTTCCTGCTCTGCCCCAACGGCGGCCACATGTGCATGTGGGACGACCAGGCACACTATTTCCCGGGGCTGGTAAAGTGGTTGAAAGGTTGATTATTCCGTCTCCTACTTTCTGTTCCACCAAAAATAGAACGGAATCCCCGTCGCGATGAGGCCCAGTCCGAAGGCTGCGTCGCCCGGCTTGTTGACGATGGTGTTGACGACGAGCGCCGCGCAGAACAGCACGAAAATCGCCGGGACGACGGGGTAAAGCGGCACCTTGTACGGCCGTTCCGCATCCGGCATCCGGCGGCGGAGGATGAACACCCCGAGCGCCGTCGCCCCGTAATAGATGAACGAGGCGAAGATGAGCATGTCCGTCAGGTGGTCGAAATCGGAGAAGGCGACCAGACCGCAGGCCATGATCGCCTGAAAGACGAGTGACCAGCCGGGCGTGTGGAAACGCTCATGGACCACCCCTGCCTTTTTGAAAAACAGCCCCTCGCTCGACATCCGGTAATAGATGCGCGAGGCCATGAGGATGGTGGCGTTGGTGCAGTTGAACGTCGTCAGGAGGATGAATGAGCCGATGAAGAGCGCACCGCCATTGCCCAAAAAGCTGCGCAAAACCTCGACGGCGGCGATGCTCGTCGGGTTCGTCGCCCGGGTGCGGATGATGTCGTCGATGGGGCGGACGTAGAGGTAGCTGAAGTTGACCAGCAGGTAGGTGACCATGACCGCCCCCACCCCGATGCCGAGGGCGAGCGGGATGTTGCGGTGCGGGTTTTTGACCTCGCCGCCGACGTAGCCGAGGTTGTTCCAGCCTTCGTACCCCCAAAAGGCGCCGAGCGAGGCGGCGAACATGGCCGCCAGCAGCCCGTTCGAGCCGACGGTGACCGGCTGGTTTTTCCCCTGATAAAGCTGGTCGACGAGGCCGGGCGTGGCGTCGGTGAAGATGTTGGAAAAATGCCCGTTGCCCCAGCCGAAGCCGAGTACCAGAACCGCCGCGATGCCGCCAAAGATGGCGATGGTCGAGGCGAGCGAGACGGCTTCGCCGAGTTTCAACCCTCGATAGTTGAGCCAAGTGAGCCCCGCGATTAGGGCGATGGCGACGGCCTTCGTCCCGCTCGCGTCGGCGGTGAAATGAAAGATGCCGTTGAGGCTCTCGGCGAACACGAACGCCAGCGACGCAATCGACGCCGAGCGCATCACCGTGAAGCACGACCAGCCATAGAAGAAGGCAAAGACCCTCCCGTAAATCTTTTTGAAATAGACGTACTCGCCGCCCGAGTCCGCCAAAAGGCTGGCGACCTCCGCGTTTGACAGGGCGCCCATCAGGCTGATGAGGCCCGCCAGCAGCCAGCAGAGCATGACAAGTTGCGGCGACTGGAGCGTCTCGCTCATCGGCGCCACCTTTTTGAAGACGCCCGACCCGATGATGGCCGAGATGACCAGGACGACGGCCGACGTGAGGCCGAGGGCGCGGACGAGTTGAGGTTTTTCTGTCATTGCTTTTCTGATTTTGATGGCACACGAATCCGCGACCAATCCGTGTTTCTTCTTTTACCTATCAACTGAAAACCTGTCCGCGTCCCGAAGCGCGGGGAAGGCATTCCGCCAATTGACCAGTGCCATCTTGTCGAGCGAAGCGGTTCCGATGGCCTCTTTCCCCGTCTCCGTCCAAACCGCTTTCCCCATGAAATCCAGAATAGCCGAGTCGCCCGTGTACTCGTGCCCATTGCCGTCGCGGCCGACGACGTTGCAACCGGCGACATAGGCGAGATTCTCGATGGCGCGAGCGGCGAGCAGCGTTTTCCAGTGCTCGATGCGCGGCGCGGGCCAGTTGGCTACATAGAGGAGGAGGTCGTAACCCTTATCGTCGGCCCGGTTGCGCGACCAGACGGGGAACCGCAGGTCGTAGCAAACCATCGGGCAGATGCGCCAGCCGCGCCACTCGACCGTGAGCCGGCGGCGACCGGGCTTGAAGACCTTGTCCTCCCCGGCGAGGGAGAAGAGGTGCCGCTTGTTGTAGAAACTGACCGTGCCGCCCGGCGTGGCAAAGAAGAGCGTGTTGAAATAGTTGTGCTTGTCCGTCTGGATAAAGCTGCCGGTTACCGCCGCGTCGAGCCGTTCGGCCTGTGCGCGCACCCAAGTTAGGGTCGGGCCGAGCGGCCCCTCGGCGTGCGGCGCGGGCCTCATCGTGAAGCCGGTCGTGAACATCTCGGGCAGCACGACGAGGTCGGTCTTGCCCGCAAGGGATCTGAGGTTTTCAGCAAAGCTGGAGAGGTTGGCCGCCTTGTCCTCCCAACGGAGGGCCGATTGGACGATGGAGACGCGCATGGTTGTGGATTTTCCTTCGGGCAAATAACCGACAAAGGGCGGGGATTTTTTAAAACAAATTTTTCTATCGGATTTTGAATTTTGGTTTTAGACGGCCGGGCTGGATGGCACACGGATTGGGCATAGATGAGCACGAAGTCGGATAAACTGCGCATATCCTCATCACCTCAGTTCAATTCGCGTGCCGTTAGAGTGCTTTTTTCACAAAACTTGTTTTAATAAATTTGCCAAAAATTTCACAAACTTAAAACAGAACCTACCTTCGCCTCGAATCTCCACAGAAATGGACGAGCAAATACCCAGCACCTTCCTGCGCGGCCGGGGCGCACAGATCAACACGGCCGACCCTTTCGCCAAAACGCGGCGCGGGGCGGAACCCGTCGACTGGGAGCTTGCCCACGAAAGTGCCTGGGCCGACGACTACGACTGGCAGCAGGAACTCAAAACGGAGTACCTCGAAACCCACCCAAAGACCATCCTCAACAAGGTCGAAAGCCCCGACATCCCGAACGAATGGAGCATGAACCCCTACCAGGGCTGCGAGCATGGCTGCATCTACTGCTACGCCCGC
>JBGAWE010000290.1:0-4865 GCA_044227705.1 Saprospiraceae bacterium | reverse complement strand
GACCCGCGTGGCCAGCAGGCCGAGGTTCAGCTCGGTCTCGGGGCGCAGGAGGTTGCCGTCCTCCGTCCGGATGTCGAGCACCGAGCCTGTTCGGCCGCCGAACCTCGCCGGCACGTCGCCCTTCCAGAGCCTCGCCGAGGAGACCACGTCGGGGTTGAAAATGGTGAACATCCCCAGCGCGTGCGTGCCGTAAAAGACCGGCACGTCGTCGAAAAGCACCATCGTCTGGTCGGCGTCGCCGCCGCGCACGTGCAGGCCGCCCAGCCCGTCGGCCCCTGTCGTCACGCCGGGCAGGAGCATGGCCAGCCGCCCGAGGTCGGCCTCGCCGCCGAGGTTTGGGAGGTTGGCGGCGGCGTTGAGCGGCAGGTCGGGCCGCAGGTTCGACGGGAGGAGAGACATGGAAAGGGTGTCGGCCGAAAAGACCGTCACCTGCGGCAGCTCGCCGCCCGGGCGCAGGCCGATGCGCAGCCGCTCGTTTTTGGAAAGCTCTATTTCCCGAAAGTCATCCGAAAAACCGAGGTATCCGAACCGCAGACCGACCCGCCCGACGGGCATCGTCAGGCTGAAGAAGCCGAACTCGTTGGTCACCGTCCCCACTTTCCGGCCCGCCTCGATGACCGACGCGCCGATGAGCCGCTCGCCCGATTCCGCGTCCGTCACCCAGCCGCTGACGGTGAAAAGGGCCTTTTCCTCCTTCTTTTTTTGAAAAAGGACGACCTGTCCGCCGACCTCGCGAAAGCCGACATCGGTATCCGCGAGAATGGATTCAAGGACGAGGGAGAGTTTTTCCTGTCGAAATTGGAGGGAGAGGGCCGCCGGTTTTTTCCCAAAAAAGTCGGGCGAGTAGGCCACCCCGATACCTGTTTGCCGGGCCAGTTCGTCGAGCGCAGCAGGGGCCGAGAGGTTGTCGCAGGTGAAATCGACAGGCCTGTCGAGGAGGTTTTGGGCGGGGAGTAAGCTCGCCAACAGCCCGAAAAGGAGCAAAAGGCCGTGTCGTTTGGTTGAGCGCATAGGCTTGGTTTAGCGGGCTGGTGGGTGTCGTTGCCCGTTGTCGGCGGCATAGGCTTGGTTTAGCGGGCTGGTGGGTGTCGTTGTCCGTTGTTGGCGGCCCCGCCGACAACGGGCAACGACGCGAGAACGGCCTCCTAAAACGGCAAATCGTCGTTCCCCGAGGTGTCCACTTTGGGCGGCTCGGGCGGCAAGTTGGCCGGCGGCGGCGGCGGCGGTGCGGTCGCCGCCCGTGCCGCGACGGGCTGCTGCTCGCCGCCCGCCCGCTCGACGCGCCAGCAGTTGAGGTTGGTGAAATACTTTCCCTGCCACTCGCGGCCGCGCAGGTCGAAGAAGACCTTGATGCTGTCGCCCTCGTTGAACTGGTCGATGAGGTTCACCCGGTCCTGCACCAGTTGGAACTTGGGGTACTCCGGGTAGTTGCCGCTCTGAATCTGGATGACGAACTCCCGGGCCGTGAACGAGCCGCTCTTGTTCTCCGCCTCGTACTTGCGGTGCAGCGTTCCCTCGATTTCAAAAGACATGGTTTGGTGAAATTTTAGTGTGGAAATAAGGCCGCCGACGGGCCTCCGGTCAAATGTAAAATGAATCCTCGTCCCGCCCCCGAATTGATAGTTTCGCCCCAAAATCAGCCGAAATGAGGCAAAAACTGACGTTTTGGGCGGTCATCGCGGTGATGTTCCTGCTGTTCGAGTTCCACAAAATCATGTTCCTGCGGCCCACCGGCGTCCACCAGTGGCGGCAGTGCGACAGCGCCTCCTACGCGCTCAACTATTGGCAGAACGGCGCCCCCTTTTTCAGTCCCGAGACCATGACCTTGCTCGGCGACGGGGGCCGGACGGTCAGCGAGTTCCCCATTCTTTATTGGCTGGCCGCGAAACTCTATGGCGTTTTCGGCTTCCACGAATGCCTGCTGCGGCTGCTGACCTTTGGGGTTTTCGCGGCGGGGCTTTGGTGGCTTTTCCGACTGGGGTGGCTGCTTTTTGAGGACAAGATTTGGGCTTTCGCCCCGCCCGTCTTCTTGCTGTCCTCGCCGTTGCTGGCCTACTACGCGCTCAACTTTTTGCCCAACTGCCCAGCCCTCGGGCTGACGCTCGGCTCGTGGTTCTTCTTTTTTCGATTCTGGAGAGGCGGCCGAAAGCTCCGCGAATTTGCCCTTTGCTCAATTCTCGCCTCAGTCGCGGCTCTGTTAAAGCCAGTTGAGCTTTTTAATTATGCGGCAATGGTCGCGCTATTGGCGATAGAGCATTACGGCTTGTTCGGCATAGAAAAAATAAGACCCGCCAACCAGAAATCTCTGTTGACTTATTGGGCAATCTCTGTTGCCGCGATAATGATTCCAATAGCGTGGATTTTCTATGCAAAATGGTACGCCGACGAATACGGCTATATCGGGAACCTGTTGGAGCCTATCCCAATCTGGCGATTGACAAAACCAGAGATCGACGAGCTTTGGCAAGTCGTGCGGACAAAGTGGCTCTATCAGATGCTCTATCCCTGGGCGTATGGTTTTATTGGCATCGCCTGTTTGGTCATCGTTGTTTTTTATAGAAAGATCGACCGGCTGCTGTTCCTCGCGTGGCTGCTCGTCGGGGTGGGGCAGTTGGCATTCGTCGCGCTGTTCTTTCAGGCGTTTTACCACCACGATTATTACTGGGTGAACACGGGCGTGTTCGCCGCTTTCACCTTGCTCTGCCTCCTTTCTTTGGTGGAAAAAATCAGGTTTCCCGTTTCCAACATCGTGCTGCCGCTCTTTTTCGGCCTCTTCCTTGCCGTCTGCGCGAAGCACGGGTACCACATCCTCCACGAGCGGTACTTCGGCTTTTTGCGCGAGGAACTCAACCCCGTCCTCCTCGACATCGAGCCCTGGCTGCGCTCCATCGGCGTGAAAAGAGAGGACAAAGTCGTCAGCGTCCCCGACCGCAGCCCCAACATCTCGCTCTATTTCATGCGCCAAAAAGGCTGGACGGAATGCTACACCAACGACGGGCGCAACATCCGAAACTTCGTCGACCAGGGAGCTAAATGGTTGATTGTCAACCGCGAAATCGACCGGCGGCCAGAATGGTACGCGCCTTTCATGGTCGAAAAGGTCGGCGAGTTCCGGGGCGTTCAGGTCTTCCGGCTCGGGAAATGAGGCTGGGTCATTCTTTCGGGTAGCCGACCGCTATCACCCCTTTCACGTTCGACAGGGTTTTCACCGCCGTCCGGTCGCCGTTGGCCAAGAGACAGGTGAAATCGACCGAGAGCTTTTTGGTCGGAAGGCCGGCCTCGTTCACCTCGAAACCCTCGACCGAGTTGACGACGAATGTGCTGGCCGACGGCTGCGCCACGAAATCGGACGAGAAAACCTCTCCGCCGGAGCTGATGTATTTGACGATGACGCGCCCGTTCTCGAAGTTTTGAACCGGTGGGTTCGTCGGGTTCCCGACCGGCACGACGGCCAGGTTGAGCCGCACTTGGCACGGCTTGTCGATGCTCTGGCTGAAGTCGATGCTGTTCGAAACGATCTGGCCGCCGACGAGCGAGACGGAGACCGCGTATTTTTTTCCCGAAAAGAGCGAGTCCGCCACGAGGGTCGAGTCCGACGACTGCCCGCCGGACCAATCGAAATTCTGTGCCGCGCCGCCGAAGACGTGCGCCGTAAGCACCTGCCCGTCGCGCTGGATGAAGACACCGGAGACCTGCATTTTTTGCAAATCGACATGAAGAACCTGGCTCGACGACTGCCCGACCTCGTCCGTCAGCTCGGCGAAGACCGGCCCGGCGAACTTTTGGTTTATCGCCGTGTACACCCCCTTAACCGAGGCTATGCTGTCGCCGTCTATGTTGATGGAGAACTGGTTGAACGGTGCGACGCCCAACTGTTCGGCGAAATACTCGAGGCCAAGTGTGGCCGAGTCTATGGCGGAGGTGGCGAACTGGAATTCCTGCGCCCGAAGGGTGTTCGAGACGACGACGTTCGAATCGCCCGTCGGCTCGGCCTGCACGAACTGGATGATGAACTGCTCGCTCCGGTTCTCGGTCGGCGTGTTGACGCCGCCGAGGTTGGCCTCGTAGACCAGCTTGCCGTCGGTGGTGGTGAAAAAATCTGCCAGCATGTAGCGGTCGTCAACGCCCCCCTCGACATCAAAGGGCTGGCTGTCGAGGCTCCCTTTCAGGGAAAAAACCGGGTCGTTGCTGCTCGGGTACTCGGCCTTCTTGCAGGAGGCGAGGACGGCGAGTAGGCCGATGACCAATTGGAAAAGTCTGTTTTTCATGGCATTTTTATGAAAAAATAGCGGATTCGCAGATCGAACGAACTCCGGCTGCGATACCGGACGGGCGAGTCCGCCGAGACAGCGGCGGTCTTCCCGAGCGGCCGCATCTGCCAGACCCAACCGGCCGAGGCCGAGAGTCCGCGCCCGAAGTCGATGCCCCAGCCGAGCCGGGTTTCGGGGACGAACTTGTTCCAGCCGAGATTTTTGGAGGAGAAGCCGCGCGTCGTCCGGCCCGGGGCGAAGAAGCCGAGGCTGTCGAACTGCGCGTGGGTCGCCGTCGCCACGCGGATTTGGCTGCCGTAGCAGATTTGACCGGCGAGACCGGCTTCGGCCCAGTTGTTTTTGAAAACCCGGAACCGCACGCCGGCCCCCGGCACGATGGTGTGCAACCGGAGCGGCGTGGCGTCGGCCCGGATGGAGTCCAGCCCGAATCGGTAGTGGTTGAAGGTCTGCGTGTCCGGCGCGAACGGCTGCCCCAGCCCGCCGACTAGCCTGTAGCCGAGCGAGGCCTGCGCGGCGATTTTGGAGGTCAGCCGCCGCTCGAAGACGAGGGCGAGGTGGCCGCCGTTGGTGCGCTTTTTCAGCCCGTCTTTTTGA
>JBGAWE010000289.1:0-4883 GCA_044227705.1 Saprospiraceae bacterium | reverse complement strand
CCGTCGGTCGTTCGGATGCGGTCAGTAATTATTTGGAACCCGTCGTGGGCATCGATGAGTTCAACGACGACCATCGAGCCGAGGAGGAAAAAGAGGATGCCCGCAATCTCGCCGAGCTGCTCGGTGAGTAAGTGCGCCGCCTCGGTCTGGTCGTGGCTTCCGATGGCGTATAACGTCCAGCAGAGGACGCCGGTGAGGAGGGCCGTTGCGGCTTTTTCGAGTCTTATTCCGTGTTCAAAAGCAATAGCAGTATAGCCCAGAACAAACGTTAAAAGGACAAAAAAATATCTTTCAATCATTTTGCTTCGTCTATCGGGAAAATTATTTCGTTCTTTTGAAGATAGAAATCCTCGGAATTTTTGTTAGCCCATTTCAAGTCTGAAAATAGCATCCAGCAAGAACTTGGCCGCCCAGTTCGGATAGCGCAGCCTCATGTATTTCCCCCAAAAAGGGATGGAGCCGGGCACCGCGCCGAACACGTCCGCCCCGCCGTCGAGCCGTTGGCTCGGGATGGCTTCGGCGAGGAATTTTTGGGCGGCTTCGCGGTATTTCACTTCGCCTGTCAACTCAAAAAGGCGCGACGAGTTGAGGCTCAACTGGCAGTTGCCGGTGACACAAAGGAAGCGAAGGTTGCCCTTCCATTGCTCATCGAACTCGCCCGGCGTTCGCACAGTGCTTCGAGCCGTGATTTCATCCATCGCCGACCGGGCGATGGCCACCCATTTTTCCTCGCCGAGCAGAACCCCGCATTCCAAAAAGCCGCGAACAGCATAAGCGATTGTGTGTGTGAAAGCGGGCTTTTCGGGCCAAAAACCGCAGTTTTTGAGCGAATTCGCCACTGTCAGGTTGTTCTCATAAAGGCCGAGGGCGCGGCGGGCGGCAGCCTCGACCGCTTCGTTCCTCAAGAAAACATTGGCAGCCAGCATTCCCCAAACAGCGCGGGTGTGGTAGGTCGGGCAGTGGTTTTCGACGTAAAGCCCCTCCTTCCATGAGCCGTCGAGCTGGGTGATTTCGGCCAGCCAATCGGCGGCTTTTTCGGCAGCGGCGAGCAGGGTTTTTCTTTCCGAATTTGACTCGGTTTCAGATGCGGCACAGGCTAGTCCAAGTAGGATTTGACCCGTGTTGAACGCGCTCGGCCTCGGTTCGTCGCCGACAGTTCCGGCGGGGAAAGCACCGCACGGTAGTTGCTGGCGGCAGAGCCAAGCGGCCTGCGAATGGGCAATTTCAGAAAGAGATGGGTCGTAGAGCTTTTTCGACCAGTCGAAAAAGGTCTCGACTAGGTAGCCGGTCGTCTCTGGATAGGCTTCTTTCCAGCCGAAAATGGGGGAAAAGCTGTGCGAAAAGCCCTGGTCGCCCGTCATCTCGAGGCTGCGGCGGAGCCATGTGAGGGCGGCGATGGCGTTTGGCGTAGTGTCTGTTTCGGGCAGAAAGTGCATGGTTGGGAAAACCCGGTCGTGTTTTCGTTGGTAATTTTGACGCGCCAAGGTTGCCCGGCCCCGTCGCCGCTCGGCCTTCCCGAAAATCAATTTTTCAAAACCTTCCAATGAAAAAGCTCCTCCTCGCCGCCCTCGCCTCGCTCGCGCTCGGCCAAGCCCAAGCCCAGATGCCCATCGGCGGCGACACCCTTTTCGGCAACGAGTGGATTCGCTACGGCAACCCCTATTTCAAAATCAAGGTCGCCGAGGATGGCATTTATCGAATCCCACAAAACGCGATCGCGGCGGCGGGCCTCGGCGCGGTGTCGGGCGGGCAGTTCCAGCTTTTTCACGAGGGGCGGGAGGTGCCTATTTTCACGACGACAGAGGGAATCTTCGGCGGAGCGGACTTCATCGAGTTCTTTGGCGAAAAAAACCGGGCCGCGCTCGACGAGCATTTGTTCGCCGACAAAAGCCAGATGCTCAACCGAGAATACTCGGTCTACAGCGACACATCGGCCTATTTCCTCACTTTCACGGCGACGGGGCAGCCGCTACGGGTGAAAACGGCGACGAACATTAACAACCCCGGCGCCTCGGTCGAAAGCTCCGTGACGACAACCTCAACCGTTTTTTTCAACGAAAACTACTCGAAAAAACGGCTCAACGAAAAGGGCCACACCAACAGCTTCTTCGAGTCGGAGGGATGGGGCACGGCGTTCATTGGCAACACCAACGGCACGACCCAAATCTCCATCCCGACGCCAAACTTCTCGCCGGGCGGGACGGGCGCAGCCGTCTACGCCTCCTACCTGACGGACCTCTACCAGCACCGAATCGACATCTCGCTAAACGGCTCGCTCGTGGCCGTAGACTCGGTGGCGAACAGCTCCGTCCGGCTGCTCGAAAAAGGACTGCAGGCCTCCGAAATGACAGCGACGACCACGCTTTCATGGCAAGGCGTTCCCGGCAACACCTTCGACCGGTCGAGCGTCGGCATGGCCAGCGTCACCTATGACCACACAACCGACTTTGAGGGGAAGAACAGCTTCCGTTTCCAATTCGACGGCTCCGATGTGGCCAACCGATTTTTCGAAATCTCGAATTTCGACGCCTCGGGCGGCGACCCTGTTCTGTGGGATTTCACCCAAAACAAAAGAATCACAGGGGAAAAGTCGGGCGGTTTGACCAAGCTCGGCATCGAGGCCAAGCCGAACACGGTCAACAGCTATTTGCTCTTCAACTCCGCTTCGTCCGTCAAAACCATCGCCGCCCTCGAGCCAATCACCTTTCAAAACTGGAAAAACCAGAACGCTGATTTCGTCATCGTTGCTCCGAAAAAGCTCTTCCTCGACCCGACCGACCCGACAGCGACCAACTGGCCGCAGGCCTATGCCGACTACCGCTCCTCGATAGCGGGCGGCAGCCACACGACGCTTGTCGCGGAAGCCGGACAGGTTTACGACCAGTTCGGCTGGGGTGTTTGGGGCCATGCGCAAGGGATGCGCAACTTCCTATTTTGGATAAAAAAGAACTGGCCTGCGGCCGAGCACGTCCTTTTCATGGGAAAGCCGCGCGAGCTTCGGGACAGCCGAACCTCGGCCCAAATCGCCGACATCGGTGCGACGTTCGCACTGCCAACGTTCGGCACGCCGCCGTCGGACAACATGTTCGTCGTCCGCAACGGCTCCCTCGTGCCGCAGCTTTCTGTCGGGCGAATAGCTGCGCAAAAGGGTTTGGACATCAAAGCCTATCTCGATAAAGTCGTGGAATACGAATCGCCGGACTCAGACCCGCAGACCATCGCTGGGCAGTTTTGGAAAAAGAACGTCGTCCATCTATCCGGCGGCGACCCGACGATTCTCAACGACCTGCGCGGCTATATGGCTGATTTCGAGACGATCCTCGAAAACTCGATGATGGGTGCGGTGGTCACAACCTACTCGAAATCGTCGACCGACCCGATTCAAACCTCGCCCGCCGCCGGGATGCTCGACAATTTCAAAAAGGGCGTCGCCATTTTCTCCGTCATCGGCCACTCCAACCCCAACGGCTTCGACAGCTTCATCGAAGACCCGAAAAACTGGGGCACGAAAGGGAAATACCCCGTCATGTTCGGCTTCGGCTGCTTCTCCGGGCAATGCTCGACGAGCGGCTCGGCCCTCGGCGAGCGCGTCACGCTGTCGCCGTCGAGCGGCGGCATCGGGTTCTACGCGACGACGGGCTACGGCTACATCAGCGAACTCTACGCGGGCGGGAGGACGCAGTTCGACTCGCTCGGAAACAAGGCGTTCGGCCAGCCGCTCGGCATCGTGTGGAAGAAGGCGGCCACGGCCCTCGCCCGGCCGCTCTCAGAGATCGGCATCAATCAGCTCTTGCAGCAGATGTTCTATCAGGGCGACCCGGCCATCGTCGTCGCGCCGATGCGCGGGCCGGATTATGTGGTCGACCCGGCCTCTTTGAAAGTCTCCCCCGAGCCGGTGCCAATTGACAGGGACTCTTTCAAAATCAGCTTCGACCTGCTCAACATCGGGAAGAACCGGCCGGATTCCGTCGTTGTCCAAATCGACTTGAAAAGCCCAAAAGGCCTGCCGACGCAAACGGTTTTCATCAAAATCGTGGCAAAAACCTATCGGACGGCGGCGACCGTCAACTTCCCGCTACCGGCGAAGGGCAAGATGGAATGGCTCGGTTTTAACCGCCTCGAAATGACGGTCGATCCATCTAACCAAATCGCGGAGCTGCCTGAACCGGCGGCCGAGTTCAACAACAGGCTCGTCGGGCCGGACGGGTTGCCGGGTGTGGATGTCTACTTTTTCGGGAACGACGTGCAGCCCATTTCTCCCGCCGATTTTTCGATTTTGACGAAGCCGGGGCTGCAACTCAAGGCGGTCACGCTCAACCCCTACGAGCCGCTGCAAAAGTTCTTTTGGGAGATGGACACGACCATCAAGTTCAACAGCCCGCTCCTTTTGAAAAACCAGAGTCAACAGGCGGGCGGCATCCTTGAATGGTCGCCACCGGTCACGCTTCGAGATTCGACCGTCTATTATTGGCGGATTTCGCGGGACTCGGCGGGCATTGGGCAGTTCGTCTGGCACGACCAGTCCTTTCTTTACAAAAACGCCTCGTCGCCGGGCTGGAACCAGAGCCACACGTGGCAGTTCGACAAAGACCTTTTCGCCGATGGCCTTTACATCGACTCCACGCGGCGGCTCTCGTTCGAGGACTTCCAGTTCGAGGTGAAGGTTTTCCTCAGCCTCGCGGCGAACGGTCATGCGTTTTTCTACAAAGGGCAATTCATGTCCTGCTGCCAGCCGGTCGCCACCTCTAGCGTGATGGTGAGCGAGTTCGACGGGGTGACGGGCGATATCCTCGTGCGCGATGGGCTGGTGTACAAACCTTTCGCCGCGCAGACGCAGGCCGGGCGCATCGCGCTCATGGACTTTTTGAAGAACACTGTGAAAA
>JBGAWE010000288.1:0-5233 GCA_044227705.1 Saprospiraceae bacterium | reverse complement strand
CCGGGCGATGGGCGCAGTGCCTTTTGAAAAGCGAAAAGCCCGCGCCGACCGACCTGCAACGATGACTGCAAAACCAGCCCCCCCCGCCCCGAGCGAGGCCCCGGTCGATTATGCGGCACCTCCCGCGCCTGTTTCTGATGAAGGCGTCATCGTCGACGGGGTGAAATACCGGCCCGAAATCGAGTTCTCACCCGAGACTTATGAGGAGAAAGTCCGCCTCGTCCGCGACGACACGGGCGAGCCGATGGACAAGTCCGCCGCCAAAAAGATGGCCGACGGCGAAACCTATGACATGGAGCGGCCTGCCACGAGCCCAAAACCCCGCGCAGGCCTCCTCACCGCTGGCGAGTGGAACGACCTGAACCATTGGGGAAAGCACTGGGCAGACCTCCTCGCCGACGGCGAGACCGAGCCATTTCAAAAAAAGTGGCTCTGCCAGCCGAAGAACCGCTACACTTTTTTGTTGACCAACAAGAGCGGTTTCCCGCTCGTCGATGCGACGGTCAAGATGTTCGACCAAGCCGGTTCGCTCGTCTGGGAGGCAAAGACCGACAACACAGGCAAGGCTGAGTGCTGGGCCGGCTTCTTCGGCGAGAAATTGCCCGAAAGCATTGTGGCTCAGGCGATTATGAATGGGAAGCAAATCGACCTCGGTCATCCCGTCCCGTTTGAAAAAGGCCTGAACCGCCGCGAGCTGGACTTCGAGTGCGGCGCGCCGAAGAACGTCGACATCGTCTTCGCCGTCGATGCGACGGGGTCGATGGGCGACGAGATTCGGTATTTGCAGAGCGAGTTGATTGACGTTTTGGGCAGGGCGCAAGCGGCGAATCCGGGCATCTCCCTGCGGACCGGCTCCGTCTTTTATCGGGACGTGACGGACGATTACCTCGTCAAAGCCAGCGGGCTGAACAGCGACGTTTCAAAGACTGTCGACTACATCCGCAAGCAGTCGGCCGACGGCGGTGGCGACTGGCCCGAGGCTGTCCACTCGGCGCTCGAAGAAGTTGTCTTTCATCAAAAATGGTCGGAGAAGGCGGTGGCTCGCATCTGCTTTCTCGTCCTCGACGCAAGCCCGCACGACGAGGCGGCTGTCAAAGCCTCTTTGCAACAATCAATTTTGGCCGCCGCCGCGAAAGGAATCCGCGTCGTGCCAGTCGTCGCCAGCGGCATCCAAAAGGAGACGGAATGGCTCATGAAGTTTCTCGACATGGCCACCAACGGCAGCTACGTCTTCCTCACCGACCACTCGGGCATCGGCGGAAAGCACCTCGAGCCGACGACCGACGAGTACAAGGTCGAGCTTCTTAATGATTTGCTCGTGCGCATCATCACGGAATATTCGACGGTGAAAAACTGTGAGGGAAAGTCTGAAATCCGCTTCCAGCCCGACGGGCAAAATCAGCAGGAGCAAGCCGTCGCGTCCTTTTACCCCAACCCGGCCTCGACGGAATTCAATGTCGAGCTGCCTTTCGAGGCCGATGTGATGACGCTTTACAACGCCGACGGGCAGGCCGTGCGTTCGGTGAAAAAGCCCGGCGCGGGCGTTCAATCGGTCGCGGTCGGCGACTTGCCCGAGGGGGTCTACACTTTGCGGATTTTGAAAGGGAACCAGTGGCAAAGCGGGAAGGTGATGGTCATTCGGGCCTGACCGTTGGAGCATGGACGAACACGGATTCCTAAAAATCTGTGTTCGTCCATGTCCTTTCCGTGCCATCCGTGTTGGCGTCGAATTCACACAGCCAGGACGGCCCCCAACTCGTTCAAAACGAACGGCAGTTCCTCCTCGATGTCCCAAAAGAGGTTGGCCAAATTGGCCACTTGACCGTTGCCCCGGGCGATTTGCTCGACGGCCGCGTTGGCCTCCGTCAGCCGCCGGTTGCCGACGAAGGCGAGGGTGCTTTTCATCTTGTGGCTCGTCTCCTTCAGCCCCGCGAGGTCGCCGGAGAGCCATTGGTCGCGCATCTTTTCCATCTCGGAGGGCACCTCGTCGAGAATCATCTCGAGCATCGTCTGGCGCATGTCCTCGTCGCCGTCGGTCATCTCGTTGAGGTAGTTGAGGTTGATGTGGTGGTTTGGCATGATCTCAAGAAATAGATGTTTGGCTGGATTCAGGCGAAGCCGTATTCCATGATTTTGTCGAAGAGCTGCTCCGGCTCAAAAGGCTTGAGGACGTAGTCGTTGAACCCCTGCTCGCGGAACTGGCCGTTTTTCGAGATGTGCGCATGGGCCGTCATGGCGAGGATGGGCAGCCGACGGCCCGCCTCGCCGAGGTTTTGGCGGATAAAGTCGGTGGCCTCGTTTCCGTCCATGACGGGCATCTGGATGTCCATCAAAACGACGTCGAACGGGGCGATCTCCTTTGTCACCAATGCTTTTTCAACCCAATCGACGGCCTCGCGGCCGTTCTCGGCGATGGTCAGGCGGATGTTGGGGAACTTCTTCTCGAGCGTTTTCCGGGCGACGAGCTGGTTCATTTTGTGGTCTTCGACGAGGAGCAAATTGAATGCCCGGTTCGGGTCGGTGGCCGTTTTGTCCCGGATCGGCGTGCCGGCCGCGGCGATTTCGGAAAGGTCGGCCGCCTCCATCGGCAGCAGGAAAAAGAAGCGCGAGCCGCGCCCGACCTCGCTCTCCGCCCAGATGCGGCCGTTTTGTTGAATCACGAGGTTTCGGGCGATGGAGAGGCCGAGGCCGGTGCCCTCGAAAAGGCGGTCTTTGTATTTCACCCGGGTAAAACTTTCAAAAACCGCGTCGAGCTTGTCCTGTGGGATGCCGATGCCGGTGTCTTCCACTGCAAAAAGGAGGAAACTGCTCTGATGGACAGAGACTTTGATGCGGACATGACCCTCGTCGGTGAACTTGATGGCGTTGCCGACGAGGTTGAAAAGCACCTGGTTGAGCCGCAATTTGTCGCCGCGCACCGCCCTCGGGACGGCCGGAGCGATGTCGAGGTCGAGGCGCAGGGCCTTCTCGTTTATCTTGTAGTGCATGACGCTCATCAGGTTCGTCAGCACTTCTTGCAGGTCGAAGGGGCGCCGGTCGAACTCGATTTTGCCGTTCTGGAGGGTCGAGATTTCGAGGATATCGTTGACAATGCCGAGGAGGATTTCACTGGATTGCTTGATGCTCTGAACATACCCGCGCTGCTCGCCGCCGAGCTCGGAGCCGAGGACAAGGTTCGACATGCCGAGGATGGCGTTCATCGGCGTCCGCATCTCGTGGCTGACCGAGGCGATGAACTGCTCCTTCATCCGTGCCGCCTGCTGTGCGACCTCGTGCTGTTTTCGCAAATCCTCGCCTCGCCGCCGCTCGCTGACATCCTGCGCGATGCCGTAGAGGGTGTCGCCGCCCTCGTCGCGACGGCATTTCAAAAAGACGAAATGCCGCTCGCCCGCAGCTGTCAGGAACTCGGTCTCGATTTCCGACTCGCCCAGGAGAAAGGCGCTCTCGTGCAGTTCGCCGACATCGGAAAAGAGGTTCTCCCCCAAAGCTCGCTGGCGGCTAGGGTTTTCCGCTCCGGTTTGAAGTCAAAAATCCTGAAAAGCTCGGTCGAGCCGGTGAACGTGTCGGTGCACCGGTTGAACTCCCAGCTGCCGATATGGGCGATGCGCTGCGTCTCCTCCAGCCTCGTCAAAACCGCGCCGCGCTCATTAATAGCGCGCAGCGACTTTCCGAGCTGGTCGCTGTCGAGTGAGCCTTTCACGATGAAGTCCTGCGCGCCGGTCTGCACAGCTTTGAGGCCGAGTTTCTTGTCGGCGAGGCCGGTCATCACGATGACATTCTGAGCCAGGGTGGGCATCCATGAACCGTTCGAGGGTCTCGAAGCCCCGGCTGTCGGGCAGTGTGAGGTCGAGCATGACGGCGTCGAACGGCTCGCCCGAGAGGGCCGCTTGGATGCCCTCGGTCAGGCTCTGTTTGTTCAAAATCTTGACGGAAATCAAATCGGTTTCCTCCAAAAACAGCTCGACAAGGCGGGCGTCAGCCGGGTTGTCCTCGATAAGGAGGATGCGCTTCTGCGGCTCGAACGCGGTCGAACTGACAATGGCCGATGGTCGGTCGAAGGTTGCGGTCATCTTTCGAAAGCGGGTGACGGATACTGCCCGGCCGGTCAGTTTTGACCGCCGCGCAGAAGGTGTCTTTTATTAAAAACTGGTCGGGAGGAAGGATTGTCGCCCAGCCGGGCGGGAGAGCTGTGCCGGGCTTTGGGAGGAAGGGATTTGCGGAGAAACGCGAGGCAAGTCTACGCGATTTCCGCAGAACGAGGGGCATGGTGGGACGGGCAAATTTTTTCAGGGAAACAGGGTCAAACGCTCGAAGCCTTTTGAGTTGGTTTTTCTAGGGAGGACAGAAGCAGACCGGATAAGACTGAGTGTGAAAAACACCCAGCCAATCTGTCCCCCCCGCCGCCTCGCATGGGCCAGGCTGTAGTACAGGGCCGGGCCCTGCCGGCGAGAGGATTGCCACCGCCCGGGCCACCTACCTGATGCGGATTCCCCAAGCAACCGGCATCGCCCCGAAAACAAACCCGATGAGCAGTAGTATGCAGGCCAGGTCGAGCCAAAAACCGGCTCGAATCATGTCGCGCGTCGAGAGGTGGCCGCTGGAAAAGACGATGGTGTTTGGCGCCGTCGCGATGGGCAGCATGAAGCCGACAGAAGCCGCCAGCGTCGCCGACATCAGCAGCCCGAAGGGATGGACCCCGATAGCAGCAGCCAGCGAGGCCAGCACCGGCATCATCATCGAAGCGGTGGCGATGTTCGACGCGACCTCGCTCAACAGGACCGTCAAGGCCAACACGGCAAACAGAATAACGGCCAGCGGCAGCCCGCCGAGCGAGGCCATCCCGTCGCCCATCCAGCGGGCAAGGCCGCTCGCATCGAAGCCCCGGGCGATGGCCAGCCCGCCGCCGAACAGCAAGAGGATGCCCCAGGGAATGCGCTCGGCGGTCTTCCAGTCCATGAGTTTCTCGCCGGAGGAGAATCGGTCGGCCGGGATGAGGAAGAGGAGCAGGGCGCCGCAGAGTGCGACGACGGTGTCGCCGATGCCGAGGCCTTTGTCGAACCAGCCGTACCATACGAACGAGCCGCTCACCCAACCCAGCAC
Organism: Saprospiraceae bacterium; assembly: GCA_044227705.1. Classification (GTDB taxonomy): domain Bacteria; phylum Bacteroidota; class Bacteroidia; order Chitinophagales; family Saprospiraceae; genus JANOQP01. The sequence goes on along the minus strand of JBGAWE010000288.1, from coordinate 133 downwards.
GACGAGCGAAAAGAGCCACATCACTCGCCGCTCGGCCGCCGTAATTTTCCCCAAACTGGCGATTTCCCTTTCCAAAATGGCCGGATTTTGGCCTTTTTCTTCTCCTTTCATGGGGAAAAGGGTCGTCAGCATC
>JBGAWE010000010.1:0-40482 GCA_044227705.1 Saprospiraceae bacterium | reverse complement strand
TCGACCGTGTGGCGCATGGCGACCTCGGAGGCGAACAGCTTGGCCATCGCGGCGGCCTGCGTGTAGTCGAGGCCTTGGTCTTTCATCCAGGCGGCGCGGTAGACGAGGAGGCGGGCGGCCTCGATGTCGGTCGCCATGTCGGCCAGTTTGAAGGCGATGGCCTGGTGGTCGGAGATTGTCTTGCCGAAGGCCTTCCGTTCTTTCGAATAGGCGAGGGCCAGTTCATAGGCCCCGGCCGCGATGCCGAGGGCCTGCGCGGCGATGCCGATGCGGCCGCCCGAGAGGGTCTTCATGGCGAACTTGAAGCCGAAGCCGTCCGGTCCGATGCGGTTCTCCTTCGGCACCTTCACGTCGGTGTACATGATGGAGGTCGTGTCGGAGGCGCGGATGCCGAGCTTGTCCTCCTTCGCGCCGATGGCCACGCCGGGCCACGAACGCTCGACGATGAGGCAGTTGATGCCCCGGTGGCCTTTCTCGACGTCGGTCTGTGCCATGACGAGGTGCAGGCCCGATTTCTGGCCGCTGGTTATCCAGTTTTTCGTCCCGTTGAGGAGGTAGTGGTCGCCCATGTCGACGGCGGTCGTGCGCTGGCTGGTCGCGTCGCTGCCGGCCTCCGGCTCGGAGAGGCAGAAGCTGCCGAGCCACTCGCCGCTGGCAAGTTTGGGCAGGTATTTCCGCTTTTGCTCCTCGGTTCCATAATGTTCGAGGCCCCAGCAGACGAGCGAGTTGTTGACCGAGACGATGACCGAGCAGGACGAGTCCACTTTTGAAAGCTCCTCCATCGCCAGCACGTAGCTCAACGTGTCCATCCCGCCGCCGCCGTACTCGGGCGAGACCATCATGCCGAGGAAGCCCAGCTCGCCCATCATCTTGACCTGCTCGGTCGGGTACTCCATTTTGGAGTCGCGCTCAATGACGCCGGGCTTGAGTTCGTTTTGGGCAAAGTCGCGTGCCGCGTCGCGGACGGCGAGTTGTTCTTCTGTGAGTTGGAACATGGTGATTTGATGTGTCCCGAAGCTTCGCTTCGAGTGGTTTTATTTGAAAATTTCATCCCGAAATAGAGCCCGGGCCTCGATTCGCACAAAAGTAGATTGACCCGCCGCCCGCCCGTCGCGCTGTTTTTAAAAAAATCCCCGACCGCTCCTTTGCACCCGCGTCCCCCGCTGTGTCGTATAAACGATTACGTCAATCCTCTTTTTACTTTTGCCCGCTTTTCAAAAACAGCCGATGTACGCCTACCTCAAAGGAAGAATCACCCACCGAACCCCCAACCGGCTCGTCGTCGAGGCGGGCGGCGTGGGCTACGACGTGCACATCCCGCTCTCGACCTATTCGGCCACCGAGGGCCGCGAGGAGGCGACCATCTTCACCCACCTGCAGGTGAGGGAGGACAGCCACTCCCTCTTCGGCTTCGCCACCGACACCGAGCGGGCCATGTTCGAGAGCCTCATCTCGGTGACGGGCGTAGGGGCGACGTCGGCCCTCGTGATCTTAAGCTCGATGTCGGTCGACGACATACGGGCGGCCATCCTCGGCGAGCGGGCCGACATTTTTCAAAAGGTGAAAGGCATCGGCCCGAAGGCGTCGAAGCAGATAATCCTCGACCTGAAAAGCAAGATGAGCAAGGACAGCGGCCCCGACACGACGGCCCTTTTGCCCGGTCTCGGCGCGGGCAATACCGCTCGGGAGGAGGCGTTAAGCGCGCTCGTCGGGCTGGGCTTCAACCGCATCGCGGCGCAGAAGGCACTCAACGCGGTCTTGCGCGAGGAGCCTTCTGCGGTGAAGGTTGAGGTTTTGATAAAACTGGCCTTCAAGCATTTGACCTGACCAACCGTTAAAAAACAGAGACAAAAAAATCGCCGGGCCGCCCAGCCGGTTTGCCAAACCGACCGATTGCCCAGCCAAACGCCTCCCTTTTTCGCGGCTTCAGGCAAAGCCTTTTCCAATCCTTGCACGGGAGATTTCAAATGCGGAGTTCGGAAGTAGCCTTTTCAGCCATTCCGCGTTCCGAGTTCCGCATTCTAAAAAACACGCCATTACTGGTCGATTTCAACATGAAGAATAGCTCCTTCCTCCTTGCCTCGCTGGCCTCCGTGGGCATTTTCGCGCTCTACTCGTTCACGGGCGCGCCCGTCCGGCGAGAGAAGATTCCGGCCTCCGTTTGGAGGGATTTTGCCAAAAAGAAGGTCGTCGCCACCACCGAGCTCGGCCGTCCCCTTCCCAAAATGGAGCGCGACACGAACCCGCCGCTCCAGCCGCGGTACGACGATTTCATGCAAAACACCGGCGGCTCGGGCATCGACCTGCACGACCCGAAGGCCGTCGAGCAGAGCGTAGACTACGACCCCATGACCGACCAGTACATCATCACCGAGAAGATTGGCGACGACTATTTCCGGGCACCGACCTACATGACCTTTTCGGAGTACATGGAGTGGCGGGCGGCGAAGCAGCAGCAGGACTATTTCGACAAGCTGGCCGGCGTGGCGAGCGGCGACCGCAGCGCGAGCGGGGCGGCCGACCCGCTGGCAAAATTTGAAGTCAAAAGGAGCCTCGTCGACAAACTGTTCGGCGGCACGGAGGTCGACATAAAGCCGCAGGGCAACATCGACCTGACCTTCGGCATGAACTACCAGAAGGTGGCCAACCCCGTCCTCCCGCGCCGGGCGCAGAACCCGGGGCCGCAGTTCGACTTCAACATGAACATCGCCATGAACGCCACCGGCAAGATTGGCGAGAAGCTGAATTTGGCATTCAACTACAACACGCAGGCGACGTTCGATTTCGACAACGTGATGAAGCTCCATTACGACCCGAAGGCGGGGTTCGGCGACGACGACATCCTTCAAAACATCGAGGCAGGTAACGTGTCGATGCCGCTGCGCAGCCAGTTGATAAAAGGCTCCCAAAAACTGTTCGGTATCAAGACCGAGCTTAAGTTCGGGCGGCTGCGGCTGACGACCGTCGCCTCGCAGCAGCAGACCAAGCAGCAGAACCTGCAAGTGAAAGGCGGCGGGCAAATCCAGCAGTTCAACATCCCGGTGGACGACTACGACGAGAACCGGCACTTCTTTTTGAGCCAGTACAACCGCTCGACCTTTGAGAAGTCCCTGCGATGTCTGCCGACCGTCCAGTCGCTTTTCAAAATCACGAAGCTGCAAGTCTGGGCGACCAACGAGAACAACCAGGTGACCACCAACCGCCGCGACGTGGTCTGCCTCGCCGACCTCGGGGAGCCCAAGCCCTACCTGACGAAATGGAACGGCGGGGTCATCCCGAAAGACCTCGCGGGCCTCGGCCTGCCGGACAACGGCTCGAACACCCTTTACGGGGAGGTGGCCTCCGACAGCGCCTACCGCTACTCGGACAAGGTCGTCCAGAACCTCAACTTGAGCGGCCTCACCCAGGTGCAGGACTACGAAAAACTGAACGCCCGCCTCCTCGACCCGAACCGCGACTACACCTTCCACGAAGACCTCGGCTTTATCTCCATCAACCTCAATGTCCAGACCGACCACATCATCGGCGCGGCGTTCGAGTACACCTACAACGGCATCCGGCACCAGGTCGGCGAGTTCGTCGACGAGGTGGCCAACCAGAACAACGGGATGGACACGACGGCCGCCAATTTCGACCTCCACCAAAAGGTCTTGTTCGTCAAAATGCTCAAGCCGAGGACGGCGAACGTCAAGTACCCCATCTGGGATTTGATGATGAAGAACGTCTACGCCATCGGTGCCAGCCAGGTGGAACAGAACGATTTCCGGTTCGACATCCTCTATGAAAACGGGAAAGGCGAGCGGCGTTTTCTCTCCCAAGAGGACGACCCCGGTGTGACGAACCCCATCGCGAACCGGCCGTTTTTGCAAGTTTTCCACCTCGACACCCTCAACCAGCAGCGAGACCCGGGGCCGGACGGGGTCTTCGACTTCATCCCAGGCCTGACCATCAACCTGCGGTCGGGGCGGGTGATGTTCCCCGTTTTGGAACCGTTCGGCGACTACCTGTCCCACAAACTGGAGCCGGTGCCGACGGCGGATTCCGTCCTTATAAAAAAATACTGCTTCTTCGAGCTGTACGACTCAACCGTCACGGCGGCGAGGGAGCAGTTGGCCAAAAACAGGTTCACGCTGCGCGGGCAGTACAAGTCCCAAAACTCCTCTGAAATCAGCCTCGGCGCGTTCAACATCCCGCCCGGCTCGGTTCGCGTCAGTGGCGGCGGCATCCAGATGGTCGAGGGGCGCGACTACGAGGTTGACTACAACATCGGCAAGGTGCGCATCCTCAACGACGCTGTCCTGCAGAGCGGCACGCCCGTCAACATCAGTTTCGAGGACAACAACAGCTTCGGGTTCAACCAGAGGACGATGCTCGGGGTCAGAGCCGACTACGAGTTCTCGAAAAACATGAGCCTCGGGGCGACTTGGATGGACCTCTTTGAAAGGCCGTTGACCCAAAAAATCAACATCGGCGACGACCCCATCAACAACCGGATGTACGGCCTCGACTTCAACATCACGAAGGACGCGCCGTGGCTGACGAAGGCCGTCGACCGTATCCCCGGCATCAACACGAAGGCCCCCTCGAGCATCACTTTTCAGGCGGAGGCCGCGCTGCTCGACCCCGGCCACTCGAGGGCCATCAACACCGGGCTGGACAAGGGCGGCGTGGTCTACCTCGACGATTTCGAGGGCAGCTCCAGCGGCTACGATTTGCGCACGCCCTACACGGCTTGGACGCTGGCCTCCATCCCGCAGGGCGATGGCGGCAGCACCGGCACGAACCGCTGGCCAGAGTCGAAACTGACCGACGACCTCGCCATCAACGCCAACCGAGCAAAAGCCGTCTGGTACCAGGCCGACCCTTCCGCCCGCTCCTCCGACGACACGAAGAACCCGTACACGAGGGTCATCAACTCGGAGGAGATCTTCCCCAACCGACAGCTCACGCCGCTCGACAACTCCTACCTGCGGCCGTTCGACTTCACCTACTACCCCGACCAGCGGGGGCAGTACAACTTCGACCCGCCCGGCGGTTACCCCGGCATCTCGGCGGGCCTCGAAACGACGGCCCCGCTGCGGCTGAAAGACCCGACGAGCCGCTGGGCGGGCATCATGCGCGGCGTCACGACGAACGATTTTGAGCAGGCCAACATCGAGTTCGTCGAGTTTTGGATGCTCAACCCGTTCATCGAAAAGCCCGACGACCCCGGAAACGTGACCAATAAGGGAAAGCTCCTCATCCAGCTCGGCACGATGAGCGAGGACATCATCAAGGATGGCACCGCTTTTTATGAAAATGGCCTCCCCACGCCGAAGGACCCGAGCGTGGTGACGAGGCCGACGAACATGGGCCGCGTTCCGTTCCAGCAGCCGGTGACCAACTTCTTCGACAACGACCCCGCCGCCCGCTCCGCGCAGGACGTGGGCCTCGACGGCCTCAACGACGAGGCCGAGCAGGTCAAGTTCAACACATGGCTCAACCAGGTTAAGGGCGTCCTGCCGGCCGAGTACGACAAGGTTTTCAAAGACCCGTCGAACGACGACTTCCTCTATTTCCGCGACAACTCTTGGCCCGCAACGGCCAATTTGTTGACGAAATACAGCCAGTTCAACAACTCGGAGGCCAACTCGCCGGTCAACACCGGGTCGAGCTACGTCGAGGCTTCGACCACCTACCCGGACATCGAGGACGTGAACAAGGACAACACCTTCAACGAGACGGAGAGCTATTATTCCTATGAGCTTCCCATCGAAAACGACCTGACGGGCCACCTCAAGTACGCGGGCGACCCCAACATCGCGCCCCTCATCACGCAGGTCATCGAACGACCCGACGAGACCGACCCGGCGCTCAACCGGACTTGGTACCGGGTGAAAATCCCGCTCAACAACACGGCCATCCGCAAGACGGTCGGCGGGATTCAGGACTTCCGCAGCATCCAGTTCATCCGCATCATCGCAAAGGAGTTCGACAAGCGGGTGACGTTCCGCTTCGCAACGCTCGAACTCGGGAGGAACCAGTGGCGGACATACAAGCACACCCTTTTCGCGGGCGGCCCGACGACCGCTTGCCCCGACATCTCCCCGGCAACCTCGCTGGCGACGCCTTTCGACGTGAACAGCGTCAACATCGAGGAGAACTCGGAAAGGCAGCCGTTCAAGTATGTCCTCCCGCCCGGCATCAAGCGCGAGAACTCGGTCGGCGCCTTCCCCGACGCGTTGCAGAACGAGCAGTCGCTGTCGCTGTCAACCTGCCACCTCTACCCGTGCGACGCGAAGGGCATCTACAAACTGCTGAACCTCGACATGAGGCAGTTTGGGCGGATGAAAATGGTCGTCCACGCCGAGACCGTCGATCCGCTCGTGACGATGACCCCCATCTGGAAGGCGGGCGACCTGCGGCTCTTCCTGCGCCTCGGCTCCGACTTCACGAACAACTATTACGAGTATTCCATCCCGCTCAAACCCTCCGACCCGGCCATCGGATCGACGGCGCCGTTGAAGGAGTACGCGGCCAACGTCTGGCTCAACAACATCGACTTCCCGCTCGAGCTGCTGGTCGAACTGAAAAAGATGCGCGACAAGGCGGGCTTCGGCTTGGACAAAATCTTCGCGGGCACCAACCCCGACGTCGCGGGGGACTCCATCAAAATCATCGGGAACCCGAGCCTCGGCCTCGTGAAAGGGATGATGATCGGCATCAAGAACGCCTCCGAAAAAGAGCAGTGCGCCGAGCTTTGGCTCAACGAGCTGCGCCTGACGGGCATCAACGAGGAGTCGGCCTACGCCGGTCTCGCCCGCGCCGACGTGAAACTGGCCGACTTCGCCGACGTGCAGATGTCGACCCTCTACGAGAGCGGCCGCTGGGGGAGCATCGAACAGAAAACATTGCAGCGCTCGCTGACGGAGCACCTCACGTTCGACGTGGCGGCCAACGTGGCGCTCGACAAGTTCCTCGGCGAGAAGTCGGGGGTGAAAATCCCCTTCCACACCAACTACTCTTCGGACATCCGCAACCCCATTTACGACCCGCAGAACCTCGACGTGAAACTGAAGGACAAGCTGGCTGATGCGCCCAGCCGCGCCGCTCGCCGCGAGATCAAGCGCGAAGCGCAGGACGCGACCGTCATCAAGGGCTTCAACTTCACGAACGTCCGAGTCGAGAGCAAGAAGAAGAAGAACCTCACGCCGCCCTGGGACATCTCGAACTTCTCCGTTTCGTATGCCTACAACGTGACCGACAAGCGCACGCCGTTCATCGTCAGCGACAACCTCAAGCAGTACAAGGGCGGGCTGGACTACAACTGGTCGTTCGGCCTCAAGCCCATCACTCCGTTCAAAAAGGCCATCAAAAAGGACAAGTACCTCAAGTTCATCTCCGAGTTCAACTTCAACCCCGTGCCGACGAGCTACGGCTTCAACTCGACTCTGGAAAGGAACAAGGAGGTGACCACCTACCGATTCCCGGGCACGACGACCGTCTCGGAGGATCAGAGCACTTTTTACAACAAGCGTTTCACTTGGGACAGGAACTATGACCTCTCATGGGATCTGACTAAGTCCATCAAGTTGAGCTACGACGCCTCGGCAAAGACCATCATCGACGAGCTTAACCCGTATGCCGTCGACTACACCGACCAGAAGAACAAGGCCGAGCTTTGGCGAAACCTCAAGTCGGGCGGGCGCCTCAAGACCTTCAACCAGAACATGTCGGGCAGCTACCAGCTCCCCTTCAAACTCATCCCGATGATGGACTGGGTGCAGGGAAAGGCCTCCGTCTCGGCCGGCTACAACTGGGACGCGGCCTCGCTCAAGGTGCCGAGCTTCGGCAACACCATCCAGAACAACCAGACGCGGCAGCTCAACGGCGACTTCAACTTCGAGACCCTTTACAACAAGTCGAAGTACCTCTCCAAAATCAACAAAGGCACAAAAGCGGGCGGCGGCGGAAAGGGCAGCGGCGCGCCCGGCGGCCGAACAGAGACCGGCCCGCCCGGCGGCCCCGGCAAAGGCCGCAGCCGCGACATAGGCGGCGGCGCGACCCTCGAGGGCGGCGACGACGCTGGCGGCCGAACCGGCAAGAACAAAAAAGGCGACCCAGCCGGCGGCATGGGCGACCCGTCGGGCAGGCTCGACCCGTCGAAGCCCGCCAACGGCCTTGAGCCATCGAACAACATCCCCGGCGGGAAATTCCCGTCGGGCAGGCCGGGCGGGCCGCCAGGTGCCCCGGGCGGCGGCCTCAACCCCGACGGGACGCCCGCCGACCCGGCGACCGCAGGAGGCGGAAAATCCGACCCGAAGGGTGGAAAAGACCCGAAAAAGAAGGACGAGAAGAAGAAAGAGCGCACCCCTTCGACGTTTGAACGCATTGCAATCCGGCCGCTGATGACCGTCAGAAAGGCGCGGCTCGGCTACACGGAGACGCGTGCCTCGGTCGTGCCGGGCTTCATGCCGGTGGCCAAGTTCCTCGGTCAGGACGGCTCCTTCAACAACCCTGGCTGGGCATTCACCCTCGGCAACCGGCCGACGGGCGAGTGGCTCGACCGCAACGCGGCGGCCGGGCGGATGTCGACCGACGTCAACATGGGGTCGCAGGTGACGCGCAACTTCGCCACCAACCTCGACGCGGCGGCGACGCTCGAGCCGTTCCAAGATTTCAAAATCGACCTCACGGCCAGCCGCCAGTTCCAGAAGAACAACACCGAGCTTTTCAAGGTGCCCGACCAGTACGACACAGTATTCGCGCACCGCGCCATCCGCAACCTCGGCTCCATGACCGTCAGCTACTACAACATGCAGACGATCTGGAACAAGGACATTGACGGCATCTTCAACAACTTCGAGGCCAACCGGCGAATCATCTCCCAGCGCCTCGGCATCGCCGAAGGGAACACGGCGCCGCACTCGGAAGATCCCGGCTACACCTACGGCTACGGCAAAATCCAACAGCAGGTGCTTATCCCGGCGTTCCTATCGGCCTACAACAAAAGCGACCCTAACAAGATCGGACTGGACGTCTTCAAGACCATGCCGCGCGTCAACTGGAAGGTTCAGTACAACGGCCTTTCCAAATTGAAGACCTTTAAAAGCGTCTTCTCCTCGTTCAGCATTACGCACGGCTACAAGTCGACGATGACGGTCAACAGCTACCAAACCGACCTTCAGTACAACGCCAACGACCACGCCGCCGGGCGCACCGCCGAACTGACCGGCGACTACATCGCCCGCTACGAAATCCCGCAACTTGTTCTGAATGAACAGTTTAGCCCGCTGCTGGGCATCGACATGAGGTTCAAGAACGAGATGAACTTCAAGGTCGAGATGAAAAAGAGCCGCAACCTCGGCATGTCGTTCATCGACTACCAACTGGCCGAGCAGCGCACAACGGACTACACCTTCCAGTGGGGGTACAAGATGAAGAACGTCATCATCCCCTTCCTCCAGACGAAGGGGCAAAAGGCCAAGCTCAAAAAGGAAAAGGCCGCCGCCCGCAAGAAGAAAAAGACAGGCGAGGCCGACCCCGCCCCCGACCCGAAAGCCGGTGCGGCCAGCGGCAAGCCGTCGAGCGGGCAAAAGGGCAACGACCTCAAGTTTGACTTCAGCTTCAGCTACCGCGACGACGTGACCGCCAACCACCGCCTCGACAGCGGCCAAAAGGCCCAACGGACGCGCGGCGCCACCACGTACCGCATCAACCCGACGGTCGACTACGCGCTAAACAAGCGGCTGACGGTCGGGCTGTACTTCGACATGAACAAGACGATTCCGAAAACGTCGGCCTCTTACCCGATCACCAACATCCAGTCGGGGGTCAGGGTGAGGTTCTCGTTGAATTGACGGCGAACTTTTGAACGAAGAAGGGCCGGTTCGATGTCGAACCGGCCCTTCTTGATATCCCAGCTTCCTGGTAGCCGGGCGAGGCCATCATTTTTTTACCTAAAAGGGTGGTTTTTGATGTTTTAAGACCTGATTCCGTCCTTTCGACTTTTGCTCTCCGAATAGATGCCCATCCTCGAAATCACACTCGCTGTGCTGCCTGGCCTGCTGCTCTGCCTGGTCATGGTCAAGCTCGACCGGTGGGACGCGGAGCCGGTCGCGTGGCTCATCGGTTCGTTCCTGCTGGGGACGGCACTGACGGTTCCGGCAATGTGGCTGGAAATCAGGTGCTTTCATCTTTTTGAGATGAGTGAGGCGAGGCCGGTTTGGAAGACGGCCGCCCTCGCCTTCCTCGCCATCGCGCTCAACGAGGAACTGGTGAAAATGGCGGGGATTCTGGCGGTCCCCTTCCACCGTCCTGTTTTCAACGAACCGCTGGACGGCATCGTCTACGCGGTGATGATCGGGATGGGCTTCGCAACGGCCGAAAACCTCGCATATGCGGAGCGGTTCGGGATGGAGACCTTGTTCGTGCGGGCCTTCACGGCCGTCCCGGCACACGCGGTCTTCGCGGTCTTCAGCGGCTATTTCGTGGGGCTGGCCAAGTTCGCCGAAGGGCCGAAAAAATGGCGGCTGCTGCGCCGCGGCTTCCTCCTGACGGTTGGGCTGCACGGGCTTTACGACTTTCTCATCATCCAAAAATTCGTGGAATGGCTGGCAGTGCTGGGCACCGTCGGGCTTTACGGGAGCCTGTTCTATTCCTCCAAACTGATTCAGCTTCACGCGGACAGCTCGCCCTTCCGGCCCGGTCGCGAGGCTTGATTTTGGAGGAATTGGGTTACTTCGCCCCCGTTTTTGACATTTTCAGGCATGAAGTTCAGTTTGACACTCCCGCTTTTCCTGCTCCTTTTTGGGATGGCCCGTGCCCAGTCGCCCGTCGGCGTCTGGAAGACCATCGACGACAAGAACGGCCGCAACAAGGGCCAGATTGAGTTTTATGAGAAGGACGGGATGCTCTTCGGCAAGATTCACAAGATCTCGAACGACACCCTCAACCACATCTGCACGATGTGCCCCGGCGAGCGCAACGGCAAGCGTATGCTCGGCATGGTCATCATGGAAAACCTGCGCTTCAAGGGCGGCTACTGGCGCGACGGTCGCGTCCTCAACCCGAAGAACGGCAAGTGGTACGAGCTGCGCATCTGGCTCGAGCCGGGCAATCCCAACGCGCTCATCCTCCGCGCCTACTGGGGGCTGCTCTACAAGACCCAGAAGTGGTACCGTATCAGTTGAGTTTGGGCGAAAAAAAAAGCCAGCCCAGCGTCATCGCTGGACTGGCACATCAAAACAAAACGAAAAACCAACTTTTACTTTAGTCGAATCGGGTCGGTCTCTCGGGGTATTTTTCAGACCACATAAACGCGGAGCGGGCCAAAAGATTTCCAGCCGCCCCGGTTTTTTTCCTATCCGTCGGTTCTTGACCGCAATTTGACAGGAACCTCCATCTGCCGCCCGCCGCGCACGATGCTGACGTTGATGGTGTCGCCGTTCTTCGAGCGGCCGATGACCTCCCGAAGCTCCGGCACGTTCTTCACCGCGTGGCCCTCGACGGAGGTGATGATGTCCTTCGGTTTCAGCCCGGCGTACTGGGCGGAGCCTTTCTCATAGATTTTTTCGATGACGACGCCTTGCGAGAAGCTCACGCCAAGCTCCTTCGCCGCCTCGCCGTCGAGGTCGTAGATGTCTACGCCGAGGTAGGCCCGCTTGTACTCGCCGTACTGGATGAGGTCGCTGGCGACCTTCTGCGCGAACTTCGACGGGATGGCGAAGGCGTAACCAGCGAACGACCCCGTCTGCGTGGCGATGGCTGAGTTGATGCCGATGAGGCGGCCGTCGAGATCGACTAGTGCTCCGCCAGAGTTGCCGGGGTTCACCGCCGCATCGGTCTGTATGAAGGATTCGATGGCCCCTTTCCCTTTGATGACGTCGATGTCGCGGCCTTTGGCCGAGATGATGCCGGCGGTGACGGTCGAGGTCAAATCGAACGGGTTGCCGACGGCGAGCACCCACTCGCCCAGTCTGCGCGTCGTCGCTGTTGCCCATCTCGATGGGAGTCAAATCCTGCGCGTCGATTTTGATGACGGCGAGATCCGTCTGCTCGTCGCGGCCGACGAGCAGGCCTTGAACTCGCGGTTGTCGAACAGCGTCACCTCGAACTCGTCGGCGAACTCGACGACGTGGTTGTTCGTGATGATGTAGCCGTCGGGCGAGTAGATGACGCCCGAGCCAGTGCCCGCCCGCGGTTGGAAGCCGAAGTTGTCGAGGCCCCCGAAGTCCTGCCCGAAGAAGAAGCTGAACGGGTTGCTCTGCTGCTCGCGCAGGCCGCGCTGCTGGGCCGCCTGACGGCTCTCGGATGCCTTGATGTGCACAACGGCGGGCATCGACTTGTTGGCCGCGCGGGTGAAGTCGAAGGGCGCGACGACGGCCCCGTTTTCACCGAAATTCACTTGTTTGGAAAGAGACACAGGGTGGTTTTCGGCCTTTTGGGAGTTCTGTTGGATGAGGTAAACGCCCCCGAAAGTGAGGAGCCCGCCCGCCGCTCCGGCGAGGATGGTTGAGAAGAATGGTTTCATTGTTTTAGCCTTTTTCGTTCAACGGTTTACGTCGCCGAAAAACGATTGGGCTGCCTGTCTGCTTTGGGAAACGGCCCGGTTAACCTCCATTTAACGGTTGCTCGGCTGGCACGCCGCTCAAGCCTCGGGGCGCGTCAGGCCAGCCAACGGCCGAGCGGTGTTTTTTGAACCACCCAGATGAAGACAAAGCTCTCGAAGGCGCACAAAAAAACGGTCAGAGGGATGTCGACGAGCGGATGGTAACGGCTGTGGAAAATGAGGTCGTAGTTGAGCGCGTAGAGCGTGAGGACGTGGCAGAGATAGACACCGTAGCTGGCCTGCGCGAACTCGGAGACAAGCGGCGAGGCCGGTTTCTCGCCCATGAAATGGCGAAAAAGAAGGAACCACCCGACCGCCCCGCAGGCGACTTGTGGCGTGAGGTAGTCGTAGAACCAGGGGTGGAAGGTGCCCGTCGCCCGCCCGGCGAAATAGGTGCCGAAGGCGGTGACGGCCGTGCCGATGGCTATCAAAACAAGGCTCAAGGCGAGCATCCCACGTCTGCCGATGCGCCATGCGGGGATTTTTTGGGAGCCGCCACCCGTTGCGCTGCCGAGCATTTTTTCTCCAAAAAAATATCCGGCGACGAAGTATCCGAGTTGGTTGGAGAAGAAGTCGAGGTAGACGCCCATCTGGATGCCATATAGCTCGTCGAGGATCTTGTACAGAAAAGTGGCCACGGCGACGATGGCGAAGAAGACCAAAAACTCCCCCTCCGCCGCCTGCCTCGCCCACGGCGCGATGAACGGGTAGGCCGCGTAAAGCCCCGTGATGAGGTAGATGAACCACAGGTGGTAGTGCGTCGGCCCCTCGACGAGCATCAGGGTGGCCTCGCGCAGGGTTGCCGGGCTGCCCTCCCACCAATGGGTGAACGCGAGGTAGATGACGCCCCAGGCCAAGCCGGGGATGACCACGCGGCCGAACCTCTTGCGGAAAAAGGGGCCGATTTCATAATGTTTCTGAAAAAGCAGCCAGCCAGACAGCATCACGAACAGCGGCACGGCCGGGCGGCAGAGGCTGTCCCAAAGGTTGGCCGTCCACCACCAGAGGGTGTCATAGGGACTGAAATGCTCTGAGATGGGGCCGCTGACGTGCACCGTTATCATCATCAGCGTGGCGAAGACGCGCAGACGGTCGGCCCAGGAGAAGTGCATTTTTTCGGTGGATGGCTGACAGTGGACGGCTGACGGTCAAGGGGCGAGTCGCTCAATCTTCCAACCGCTCCCCTCCACGTCCTTTAAATAAAGAACTCGGTCGTGCAGCCGGTTTGGGCGGCCTTGCCAAAACTCGACCCTCTGCGGGACGAGCCGAAAACCGCCCCAAAATGGGGGCAACGGCAGGTTTTTTTCGGCTGAGAATTGGCTTTCGAGGCGCTCCATGTTCTCGTCGAGAACTTCTCGACCGGCAATCGAGCGGCTCTGCGGCGAAGCCCATGCCCCGATTTGACTAGCCCTCGGACGACTCTGGAAATAAGCCTCTGACTCGACGGCCGGGAGCTTTTCGACGCGGCCCTCAATGCGCACCTGCCTTTCGAGCGGCGGCCACCAGAAGGCAAGAGCGGCGAGTGGGTTCTCGGCAAGCTCCTCGCCCTTCCGGCTTTCGTAGTTGGTGAAAAAACAGAAGCCGCCCGCATCGATTCCTTTCAGTAGAACGACCCGAGCAGACGGCTGGCCATTCGCCGAGGCCGTGGCGAGGGTCATTGCGTTCGGCTCGGCAATGCCCGGCGTGGCGAGCGCTTCGGCAAACCATTGCTCAAACTGGGAAATCGGGTCGGCCGCCGTCGAGCTGGGGTCGAGCGACCGTTGGCGGTAGTCTTGACGGAGGTCGGCGAGGCTGGAAAGTTCGTGCTGCTTGCTCATGATTCGAGGCTTGCGCCGGTCCGGAGGGGCAAACCTGCAACTCGGATCCGGCCATCAAAAAAAAACCCTGCCAAAGCAACTACCTTGACAGGGACAAAACAAAAAACAAACACTATGAACAAACACTATCTTATGTCAGAATCCGGGGCTTTCGCTGGTTTTTTGGAAAACTTGCGCCGCGTTTAGTCACTGATTTTCCAGCAAACGGGGGCAAGGAAAGTTTTGTTCGGGTTCTCAAGTCTTCGTCGGGAACTGGGGCAAAGATAGATGACCAGCCGAAAAATCAAATTCTGATGATTTTAGATATGTCTTTTCGCCGCCTTTTTTTGAATACCAGTTGCTCAACGCATACCTGTTTTAAAGAATCCAAACTTTATGCCACGAATGGTTAATCGACGCAAAAAACCGGTTGGGCGGCGCGCCTCCGCCAACAAAGTTTCGGGGGGCAACAAGCCTTTTTCGCTGGTTGTCGCAATGCTCTCGTTTGCGATTTTCGCCCATGTCGCTGGATGTGCCGAACAGGGTGGGGGCGACAAGGCCGCTGCTCAAGCCGCTCCCTCGAAGCCCGACGGCCTCGCCGTTTTCCGGCAAAACTGTGTCAATTGTCATGGAACCGATGGAAAACTGGGGCTGAACGGAGCCAAAGACCTCTCCAAAAGCACCCTCTCGCTCGACGAGCGCGTGCTGGTCATCACCAACGGCCGCAACCAGATGACGGCCTGGAAGGGCCTCCTCTCGCCCGATGAAATCCGTGCGGTCGCCGAGCACACGCTCACCTTGAAATAGTTTTTCGCTGTGGCTGTCTACCTGCTCAAACGTCTTCTGTTGGCCGTTTTCGTCCTCTGGGCTGTCTCGCTGGCGACCTTTGGTTTGAGCCGTCTCGTGCCGGGCGACCTCGTCGAATTTTTTCGGAAAAATTTTTCAACAGCCCCCGAATCTGCCGAGGCCATCGTGCGCGCTGAACGCGAGTACGCCCTCGCCGCGCGCGAGCTGCACCTCGACCGGCCCGTTTTCTATTGCTCGCTGACGACCGCCATCTGGCCCGACACTTTTTACAAAATCCTGCACCCTGAAAGAAGGAAGACCCTCGCCGCTCTCCTCGAACGGTCGGGCAACTGGCCCGCCGTCCAAACCTATTCCGACGCGCTGCGTGAGGCGAGGCTTTCGCTCGAACAACTGCCCGATTCGCTTGGCATCGACGAAAAAACTGCCCTCCGCAAAAACCTGCAAGCCCTGCAAAGCACCGCGTCGCCCGAGGATATTCTCTCCATTTTGGGGGAAAACCGGGCAGTTTTTCAATTAAAACCAGCCTTTTCGACTTCTTTTTTTGAAAACCTAGAAACCACCGCCTTCGCGCTCCGCGCCCAAAATGACGGCCTCCGCCGATGGCTACCCGTCTTCCGCTGGCACGGGACGGACAACCAATACCACCATTGGCTCGCGGGTTTTTTGTCGGGCCGAGGCGAGAAATCGTGGATGGCGACCGACAAATACGCCGGCCAGCGCATCGCCGAGGCCCTGCCCGTCACCCTTGCGCTGACCGGGACGGGGCTGCTGCTTGCCCACCTGTTGGCCATCCCGCTGGGCGTCTTCTCGGCGCGGCGGGCGGGTCGGCGCGGCGACCGCTGGCTGCAAACGGGGCTGCTCGCCATCTGGTCGATGCCGGTCTTTTGGCTGGCGTCGCTGGCCGTCGTCTTCCTGACCAGCTCGACGACTGGCCTGAAAATCTTCCCCAGCATCGGCTTCGGAGAGCTGCCAGAGAGCGGCCCATTTTGGCCCCGGTTCTTTGAAAAAGCGGCCCACCTCCTCCTGCCCATTTTGTTGATAACCATCCACGTCCTCGCCCTTTTGACGAGGCAGGTGCGCGGCTCGGTGCTGCAACAGATGCCCGAGCTTTACGTCCGCACGGCGCGGGCAAAGGGGCTGCCCGAATCTCAAGTTTATTGGAAACACGCCCTTCCGAACGCCCTTTTCCCCGTCATCACCCTGTTCGCCAGCCTCTTTCCGGCCAGCATCGCCGGGTCGGTGGTCGTCGAGGTGATTTTCCAGATACCGGGCATGGGCAGCCTCGCCCTGAACTCCTTCCACAACCACGACTGGCCGGTGGTCTTTGCCTTCGTCCTGTTCTCGGCACTCCTCACCGTCGTCGGCAACCTGCTGGCAGATTTGCTCTATGCTTGGGCCGACCCTAGGGTCCGGTTTTAAAAACCGATAGGTAGGCCTCCGTTTCGGCCAACTCAAACGGGTTCTTCCTCCCAAAACAAAAAATCCCCCGCCGCAGGCCGCGACGGGGGATTTTTTGTTTATTCAACCACAACAAAATGGCTGTATTCACTTGGCGGTCGTCGCCTTCTTCGCCGGGGCTGCCTTTACCGCGTCGCCAACCTTCGATACGGTCTCCTTCACGGCCTTGGCGACCGAGAGCGAGCGCTCCTTCGTCAGGTCGACGACGAGCGCGGAGGCGATGTAAATCGAGGAGTAGGTTCCGAAACCGACCCCGAGGAGCATCCCGAAGGCGAACGAGCGGATGCCAGTCCCGCCGAAGATGAACAGGATGAGCGCCACGCCGACGATGGTGCCGGAGGTGATGATGGTCCGCGAAAGGGTGTTGTTGATGGCGCGGTTGAAGACCTCCATCTTGTCCATGCCGACGTACTGGCCGAGGTACTCCCGGATGCGGTCGTAGACGATGACGGTGTCGTTCGTCGAGTAGCCGATGACCGTCAGGATGCAGGCGATGATGGCCTGGTCGATCTCGAGGGAGAACGGCACGATGCCGTGCAGCAGCGAGAACGCGCCGAGCGTGATGGTCACGTCGTGCGCCAACGCGATGACGGCACCGAGCGAGAACTGCCAGCGGCGGAACCGGATGAGCAGGTACAAGAAGATGAGCGCGAGGCCCCAGAAGGCTGCCTTGAACGACGAATTGCGGATGTCGTCGGCCACCGTCGAGCTGACCTTCGTCGAGCTGACGATGTGCGTCCCCTGTGCGTCGGTTTTCTTGAAGGTCTCGAGCGCGAGGCTGCCGCCGCTGTACTTGTTGATGCCCTCATGGAGCTTGGCGACGGTCTTTTCGGAGGCGTCGCCCGATTGGTCGTCGATGTTGTAGGCGGTCGTTATGTTGTAGGTGTTCTGCGTGTTGACCGCTTTGAGGATCGTCCCGCCGCCGAAGGCCCCGTCGAGGTCGGAGCGGAGGGTTTCGAGATTCACCTCTTTGTCGAACTGGACGTTGTAGCTATACCCGCCCTTGAAATCGACGCCCAGCTCGAAGCCGCGCGTGAGGAAGGAGCCGATGCTGATGAGCAACAGGATGGCGGAGAAGGTGTAGGCAATCTTGCGCTTGCCCATCCAGTCGAAGTTGACGTTAGTCATGAACTTCTCCGACCACGGGCGCGAGTAGGTGATGTCGTTGCCCTTGCCCGTCCACCAGTCGGTCATCAAGCGGCCGAGCAGGATGGCGGTGAAAAGCGAGGAAAGGATGCCGACGATGAGCACCACGCCGAAGCCCTTGATGGGGCCGAGGCCGAACCAAGTCAGGACGATGGCGGTCAAAAGCGTCGTCACGTTCGAGTCGAGGATGGCCGAGAGCGAGTGCTTGAAACCGAGCGGGATCGCCTGTAGGAGCGGCTTCCCGCCCCGCAGTTCTTCCCGTATCCGTTCATAGGTGATGACGTTCGCGTCGATGGCAGCGGCGAGCGTCAAGAGGATGCCCGCGATGCCCGGCAAGGTGAGTACCGTGCCCATCGAGGCCAGCGCACCGATGATGAAAACAAGGTTGGCCAGCAGCGCGACGACCGAGACCCAGCCGCCCTTTGCATAGTAGCTCACCATGAAAACGACGAGCAGTGCCAGCGAGATAAGCATCGAGAGGTACGACTTCTTGATGTTGTCGGCTCCGAGCGACGGCCCGACGAGGCTCTCCTGCACAATCCGCGCCCGTGCCGGGAGCTTGCCGACGGTCAGGATGTTGGCAAAATCCTTGGCCTCGTCGACCGTGTAGTTTCCTGTTATGCTCGACTCGCCGCCCGTGATGGGGTTGATGACGCGCGGCGCGGAGACCACCTGGTCGTCGAGGACGATGGCGATTTCGCGGTTGTTGTTGTTCGCCGCTTGGGTCGTCAGGTCGGCCCAGATTTTCGCGCCCTTGTTGTTCATGCGCAGCGAGACCTGAACCTTGCCAGATTGCGGGTCGGGTTGCGGGAAGGCGTCGGTCACGACGGAGCCGTCAAGGGGCGCAACGTCCTTGCCGCGCGTCTTTTTGAGGGCGTAAAGCTCATAACGGCCGGTCGAGACACCCTTTTCGTCGACCATCGGGTCTTGCGACCAGCGGAACATCAAATCCTGCGGAAATAGGGCGCGCACCTCCGGCCGGTTGAGGTAGCCCGGGGCCTTGCGACCGCTCTGGATTTCATAGTCGGTGACGAATAGGACGTCCTTCTTGTTCTTGTCGGCCGTTGCGATGACGGCGAGGCCGAGCTGGCCGTTCGAGTTCACCTGTAGTTTCGAGAGGAGCGGCCCGCCCATGTCCGGGCCCGCCGCCGGCTTCGGAACCTTGATTTTTTCCGTGTGGCATTTCGTCGAATCGACGTTGCCGAGGTTGTCCGTCGGGCAAATGATCGTGTCTTTCTCGATGAACTCACCGGCTTTGACAGACGAGGTGTCGTTGGAAAGCAGTGCCTTCACCTTCGCGTCCGCCGCGATGAACGACTCGGCGATGCCCGGGTCGATGACCCGATAAACCTCCCAGAACTCGAGCGAGGCGGGCGAGGTCACGATTTCCTCGTAACGCTTCGGGTTGTCGACGCCCGGAAGCTCGACGAGGATGAGGTCGCGGGCCGCGTCGCGCGAGATGTTCGGCTGCACCACGCCGACCTTGTCGATGCGTTGCTTGAGGCGGTTGAAGGTCTCGCCGACCGTCGCATCGGCCTTCTGGCGGATGATGCGGGTCACCTCCTGGTCGGGCGTCTCGAACTTGATTTGGTTGGAAAGCGCCTCGTTGCGGGCGAAGATGTCGGCCATCCGACGGCCGTTCGCCACGCTCTTCCACGCCTCGGCGAAGAGGGTGACGTAGTCGCGCTGGTCGGTTTTGAGCTTCTCGCTGGCGAGGTCGAGCGCCTGCTTGAATTGCACGTCCGTCGAGTTGTTCGACATCCCGATGAGGAAGCTCCGCAGGTCGACTTGCAGCAGCATGCTCAAGCCGCCCTTGAGGTCGAGGCCCATCGCGAGCTGGGCCTTTTTCAGCTCGGAATAGTTGAACTTCTTGATGAGCGGGATGGTGAAAATCGTCTCGCTCGACATCGAGTCGAGGTAGGCTGCCCGGTATTTTTTCGTCAGCTCATATTGCTGGTCGGCGGGCGCGGCGGCGGCGAGGCCCTGCGCGTAGCTGTCAGCGGCCGATTCGACGCGGTTGGTCGGCAGGGTCAGGATGAACTGGTAGGCGCAGACCGCGATGAGCGCGTACAGGAAAAACTTGACCAATCCTTTGCTTTGCATCGTAGAGTGTGGTTGGATGGAATAAGTCCAGATTTTTTAAAAAAACTTCATTTGACGGGGTTTCCAAAAAAGCGTGCAAATGTAGAAACGCCTCCCGCTTTGCCCACCTCGGGCTTGAAAAAGTTGGGTCGACAGAGTTTTTCGAGGGGTTTGACTCGGTTCCTTTGTGGCCAACAGCCGAGAACCAACCTGCCCAACCGCTGTTCTCCGCCCGATTTTTAGCCGAAAAAGATGACAGTTTCCGACCTGCTCGCCCGCGCCCTTCGCCTCGAATTCCTCTCCGCCGAGGAGGGCGTTTTCCTTTTCGAGAATGCCCCGACGGCCGAGCTGATGTTCGCCGCCAACGCCGTCCGCCAGCAGAAGGTCCCCGGCGACGTGGTCACTTGGATTATCGACCGCAACTCGAACACGACCAATGTCTGTGTGGCCAACTGCAAGTTCTGCAACTTTTACCGGAGGCCCGGCCACGAGGAGTCCTACATTACTTCCATCGACGAGTACAAAGTCAAAATCGAGGAGATGTTCCAGCTCGGCGGCGAGCAGCTTCTTTTGCAGGGCGGCCACCACCCGGATTTGGGCCTCTCTTTTTATGAAGACCTCTTTTCAAACCTGAAATCCCTCTATCCAAACCTGAAGCTCCACGCCCTCGGCCCGCCCGAGATCGCGCACATCGCCAAGCTCGACAAGCTCTCCTATTTCGAGGTTTTGGACAAACTGAAGGCCGCCGGTCTCGACTCGCTGCCCGGCGCGGGTGCCGAGATTTTGAGCGACCGCGTCCGCCGCCTGATTTCAAAAGGAAAATGCAGCGGCTCCGAGTGGCTCGACGTCATGCGCGCCGCCCACCGCCTCGGCCTGACGACCTCCGCGACGATGATGTTCGGCCACGTCGAGACGAACCTCGAACGGATGGAACACCTCGTCTCGATGCGGCAGGTGCAGTCGGAGAAGCCCCCGGGCGCGGTCGGTTTCCTCGCCTTCATCCCCTGGCCGTTTCAGGACGAGGACACGATTTTGAAAAAAATCAAGCGCGCCCGCAACGCCGTGACCGGCGACGAGTACGTCCGAATGATTGCCGTCAGCCGCCTCATGTTGCCCAACATAACGAACATCCAAGCCTCGTGGCTGACGGTCGGCAAGCAGGTCGCGCAGGTCTGCCTCCACGCCGGGGCCAACGATTTCGGTTCGATAATGATAGAGGAAAACGTCGTCTCCGCCGCCGGCGCCCGCCACCGATTCACGGCCGACGGCATTCAAAAAGCCATCGTCGAGGCAGGCTTCCAGCCCCGGTTAAGAAACCAGCAGTACGAGTTCCGCGAGCTTCCTGCCAACCTCCTCAACCAAGAGCTTGACCGGCAGGCGATGCTGGTCGATTAGGCGATTCCACAAAAAAGCCATGCTGATAAAGAGCCGCGCCATCGTCCTGCGCACCGTCAAGTACGGCGAGACGAGCCTCATCGCCGACCTTTTCACCGAGGCGCGCGGGCTGCACACGTTCATCATGAGCGGCGTGCGGACGCCCCGAGCCCGGTTCAGCCCGGCGCTGATGCAGCCGATGTCGGCCGTCGAGGTGGTCGCCTATTTTTCAGAGAACCACGCGATGCACCGTGTCAAGGAGGTCGCGGCGGCCGTCGTCTACCGGCACATCCCTTTCGAGTTGAAAAAAGGCGCGGTCGCGCTGTTCATGGCCGAGGTCTGCCGGAAGGCTTTGCTCGAGGCGGAGGCGGACTCGGCCCTCTTCCATTTCCTCCTCGACAACCTCGAATTTTTGGACCGGACGGAGCAGCCGCTGGCCAATATCCACCTCCATTTCATGCTCGGGCTGGCCAGCGAACTCGGCTTCCTGCCCGGCGGCGAAGCGACGGATGCGACCCCGTTTTTCGACCTGCAAGAGGGCGTTTTCTGCGAAAGGCCGCCCGCCCATCCCTTCTTTTTGACTGAAAAAGAAAGCCGCGCCGCCCACGACCTTTTGGAAAAAAAACTCGAAAGCTGCCACGAGGTGAGCATCGAGCGGCCGCTGCGGAAGTCGCTTTTGGACGGCCTCCTCCAGTTTTACAAGCTGCACCTTGACCGGTTTGGCGAGGTGAACACGCCGGAGGTTTTGGAGATGGTCCTCGGGTGAGTTCTCGCCAACCCCCGACCAATCGGCCCAATACCTCTTGCCCGTTTTCCTTTTGAATAACTTGGCGCTCTGAACAGCCCCCAGACCGCATCCACCTATCGTTTCATTTTCCAAAACTGTAAGATTCATGAAAAGAGTTTTCCTTCTCCTTTTGATGGCAATCCTCTCGACGGTCGCCGCGACTGCGCAGACAACCATCTATTCCGAGGATTTCGAGGGCGGCGCGCTGCCGGCCGGGTTCACCCTCTACAACGTCGACGGACTCACGCCCGACCCGATGGTGGCGGACATCACCGATGCGTGGGTCGTCATCGGCGACGCGACGAACGGCTATTCGGCCTACTCGACCTCTTGGTACGCGCCGCCCGGGCAGGCCGACGACTGGATCTGGACGCCCGCCATCTCGCTGACGAGCGACAACACCTTGAGCTGGTGGGCCACCTCGCTCTCGCAGGCCGCTGCTTTCCGCGACGGCTACGAGGTCTACGTCGCCGCTGCGCCGACCTCCAACCCGGCCAGCGCGGTTAAGGTCTTCAGCATCGCCGCGGAGGCATACGGGTGGGTCAACCACACGGTCAACCTCGGCGCGCTCGGCCTGTCGAACCAGAGTTATTACATCGGCTTCCGCAACAACTCCAACGACAAGCTCGCGCTTGCCATCGACGACATCCTCGTGACCGAGCCGCTGCAGCATGACGCCGCCATCACCGCCATCCCGCGCATGAGCGAGTATTACACCATCCCGCTCGAGCAGGCGCGGCCGTACAACCTCGGCGCGACGGTCCACAACGACGGCGCGGCCACGCTCACCAGCGTCTCGCTCTCGGCCAACATACGCCTCTACCCGCCCGGCGACGTCGTCAGCTCGCAGACCTCCGCGCCCGTGGCCAATATGTTGAAGAACACCGACCAGGTGTTCACCATCCCCGGCTACACGCCGACGGCGGTGGGCGCTTTCGAGGTCGAGTACGTCACACACACCACGCCGGCCGACGAGAACACGCTCAACGACACCGCATACACCTTCCGCTTCATTGACGACAGCCTCTTCTATCGCGACAACAACACCTTCGCTGGTGCCTTCGGCCTGCCCGACGGCGCGTCGGGCTACCTTGGCCAGATGTACGAACTGGTCAAAGGCGGCAAACTGGCCTCGGTGCAAGCCTACCTCGACACCATCCACGCCAACGAGCAGTACGCCTTCGTCCTCTGGGACACCGACGCGACGGGCAAGCCCAACCAGATCGTCGCATCGACCGACACGCTCTCGGCACCCATCGGATTGAGTGGGGCGATCTACGAGTTCCCGATGTTCGGCGGCGAGAAGGCCCTCCAGCCGGGCAAGTACGTGGCGACGGCCGTCCAGTTCAACCACAACATCGCCATCGGCGCCAGCACGGGCATCTTCACACCTGGGACGACGTGGATCCAGTCGCCGCTCATCCCGACGGGCTGGGTCAACAACGAGGCGCTCGGGGCGCAGTTCCAACTGACCTACGTCCTGCGGCTCAACCTCCACCCGCTCTGCCAGCCCATCGCGCTCCTGACGCAGCAGACCGACGCGGCCTGCAACGGCGGCAACGGGACAGCGCTCGCCTATGTCGGCGGCATCGTTCCTCCTCCCGGCCCGTTCACCTACAAGTGGTCGAACGGCGCGACGACGCAGGAAATCAACGCCCCGGCGGGCACCTACAGCGTCACCGCGACCGACCCGAACGGCTGCTCGAACGAGACGACCGTGTCCATCGTCGAGCCAACCGCCCTCGCGGCGGGCGTCGTCGTGAGCGACCCGGCCGTCTTCGGGCAGGACGGCTCCATCGCGGTGACCCCCTCGGGAGGCACCTCGCCGTACACGATTTTGTGGAGCAACGGAGCGGTGACGACCACGATTTCCGCTGCGCCGGGCATCTATTCTTTTGAACTCACGGACGCGAACGGCTGCAAAATCCAGTCGCTCGACTATGAAATCCACGCCATCGCCCAGCCGATGGCGGGCGACATCGTCGTTGAGAACGCAAAGTGCGCGGGCGAGACCGGCACCCTTTCAGCCAATGCCTCGGGCGGCGTGGCACCCTACACCTATCTGTGGAGCAATGGCGCGACGACCCTCGCCATCACCGTCTCGACGGGCGGCAGCTACTCCGTCGTCGTGACCGACCAAGTGGGGACGAGCATCACCTTCTCCTCCTCGCTGACGATTCCGACGGCCATCGCGGCCACGACATCCTCGACGAACGCCACCTGCCAGACCTGCGCCGACGGGACTGCCTCCGTTTCGGCCTCCGGTGGCACCGGCACGCTGACCTATTCGTGGGACAGCGGCGCGACGACGGCCACAGCCACCGGCCTCCTCGCCGGCAGCCATTCCTGCACCATCACCGATGCGAACAACTGCCAGTTGGCGGAAACGGTCACGGTCGCCTTCAACGTCCAGCCGCTGACGACCAACATCACCACCCAATGGGGGGGCTGCCCCGGCAACCCGGCGACGTTGTCCATCACCGTTGGCGGCGGGGCCACTCCTTATACTTATGCGTGGTCGAACGGCGCGACGGCCAGCTCGACGACGGTCTTCACGAGCGGCAACTACTGCTGCACAGTGACCGACTTCCTCGGTTCGACGATTGTCGACTGCCAGACCTTCACGCAGCCCGCCGCGCTCGCCGCGCCGACCACGACGACGAACGCCACGTGCAGCAACTGCCCGAACGGCTCGGCCACCGTCGCCCCGTCGGGCGGCACCGGGCCGTACACCTATTCGTGGTCGAACGGCGGCACGACGGCCACCATCTCCAACGTCCCGCCCGGCCAATACTCGGTCGTCGTGACGGACGCGAACGGCTGCACCATCACCAACGGCGCAACGGTCAGCTTCACCATCCGCACCGACGAGGCGGGCATCGTCTCGATGCTCGACGTGTTCCCGAACCCAGCCTCCGATTTCGTCCGGGTGAACGCCCAACTCGTTGAACGCCAACAGGTTGTGCTGAAACTGGCGACGGCCGACGGGCGGTTGATTTATGAAAAAACGCTCGGCGAGGTGGCCGACTTCAGCCAAACGGTCGACCTGTCGAAGCAGCCCGCCGGGGTCTATCTGCTCTCTGTGCAGACGGCTGGCGGGGTTGTTTCGCGGCCGGTCGTGAAAGAGTGATTTTTTCAAAATTAGGTTAAGCTCAAGCCCAAGCTCGCATCCAAAGTCAAAATTTGACTGTCTTTGGCGGCGGGCTTGGGCTTGATGTTTTGGCCCGCCCCGAGCCAGATTTTTGAACAGAAAATTTCCCAGTCAATGAAAAAAGCAACCCTGCTCGCGGCTGTCGCGCTCCTTTTCTTCAATCAAAAACCGGCGGCGCAGAGCGCGATGCTGGAGGTCTACCAGCTCTTCCAGACGAAGTGCGTCCAATGCCACGACCACGCCTCGCCCGAGGCCAACCTCGACCTCGAAGGCACCGGCGCGACGACGGCACTGAAAGCGGCCAGCGTTCTTAACTCGTTGAAAAACAATGCTGTAGGCAATTCAGCGGCCGCCGCGAAGGGGATGAAAAACCTGTACCCGGGCCGCCCCGACCGGAGCTTTCTGTTCAAAAAAATCAACAGCGGCTTCGAGCCGACCATCCCCGCGCTCGGCTCGGGCGAGGGAGCGGCAATGCCGAACTATCCCGGGGTTCCCCTGACCGACGAGGAAAAGGAGCTTATTCGCCAGTTCGTCCTCTTCGGAGCGCCGGCGACGGGCTGGCCGTTCGACAAGCAGCTCATCACCGATTTCTATGCAGGGAACGGGCTGAAATCCTTCACCGAGGCACCGCCCGCCCCGGCGGCTGGCGAGGGTTTTCAAATCAAGATGGGGCCGTTTTTCCTCAAGCCCGACGGCGAGGTGGAGTATTTCCAAAAATACGCCCTCTCGCTGCCGACCGACGTGGAGGTCAACCGCGTCGATGTGAAGATTTCCAACTCCTCGCACCACTACATCATCTACAACTGGACGGACGGCGCGACCGGCATCCCAGACGGCCTGCGGACGAACTCCTACCACAACAACATCAACCTCGTCGCCGCGCTGCAAGAGGCGACCGACCTCAAGCTCCCCGCGACGACCGCCTTCAAATGGTCGAAGGACATCATCCTCGACCTCAACTCCCACTACATCAACTATTCGCTCGACAAGGTCTATCAGGCGGAGGCCTACATCAACGTCTACACCCAGCCCATCGGCACCGCCCAGCAGGAGATGCACGCCACGCTCGTGCCGTACATCTTCAACGACCCCATCCCCGGGAACGGCGCAACCTTCTCTAAATCAGCGACCTACAAAGTCGGCGGCTCGCCCGACATCTACCTCTGGGGCCTCATGGGCCACACCCACAAGTGGGGCACCCGCTATCAAATCTGGCAGCGAAACGCCAACGGGACGAAGGGCGACTTCCTCTACGACGCGGCCTGCGGGGGCGGTGTGACCGGGTGCGCCTCGCCCAACTACGACTACAAGCACATCCCGATGCGCTACTTCGACCCGCTGTTGAAGACCAATATTTCAACCGGCGTCATCCACGAGGCGTCGTGGAAAAACGACTCCGGCTCGCCCGTCTACTGGGGAGCCACGAGCGACGACGAGATGATGGTGATGATTGCCTTTTGGACGCAGTTCCCGCTGACGACGGCGACGCAAACTGTTGACAGCCAACCCTTTAAGGTGGAAATCTTTCCAAACCCGGCCTCCGGCTCGGCGACCGTGAGGGTGCCGTGGAAAGGCGGGACTGGCCTTTTCCGGATGTTCGATTTTTCAGGGAAAGAGGTCGTTCGCCGCTCGAATTTGACCGGCGAGGAGTTTGAAATCTCGCTCGGAGGGCTGCCGCGAGGCATCTATGTTTGGCAGGCCGACGGGCAGAGCGGGAAGCTGGCCGTCGAGTAAAACACAATTTCAGGCCCAAAATGAAAAGCCCGTCTCTCGCACGAGAGCCGGGCTTTTCATTTTGGGCATCCGGCCGGTCAGCCGACGCTCAAAATCTTGATCTCCACCCGCTGGTTCTTTTTGCGCCCTTCCTTCGTGGTGTTCGGCGAGATGGGGTAACGCTTTCCGTAGCCCTTGAACTTGACGCGCTCGCCGGGTATCCCCTTGCCGACGAGGTAGTCGGCGACGGCCTTTGCGCGGCTCTCGGAAAGCTCGTCGCAGACGTTGTCGGGCGGCAGGTTGTTGGTGTGGCCGCCGATTTCGATGGCGACGCGCTCGTTCTCCTGCAAAAACTTGTGGATCTGTTCGAGGGTGGGGTAGCTCTCCGGCTTGAGGTCGGCCTTGTCGGCGTCGAACTGGATTTTTTCCACCTTGACGATCTCGCCCGGTTTGAGCGGCACGCCCGAGAAGACGGGCTTATCGTCGGGTTTCGGAGCGGGTGCCGCTGGGGTTTTGGCAGGGGTTTTTGCAGGAGGCTTTGTCGCGGAAGCCTCGGCGGCGGGCTTCGGCTTCGGCGGCTTCTCGGCGCACTGGATGGGCAAGATCGGCCCGGCGTTGTCGATGAGGATGTTGCCGTTGTAGTAGAACATCAGCGGCGTGACCCAATAGGCCTCGATGACGATGTAGGTCGCCACCTGTTTCGGCTGCAGCCGAAAGTCGTACTGGAGCCAGCGGTCGTTCTTGATGGGCGAGGTCTCGGCCAAAAGCTCGGCCTTGTTGCAATAGCCCGTCCCGCCCCAGACGCGGACTTTGGCGGGCGTCGAGTAGTTGACGATGTCGTTCGTCTTGCGGCTCTGGCTGCTGTAAAGCTCCGACCGGCAGATCTGCAGGCTCCACGTGTAGCACTTCCCCGCCTCGAGCGGCGCGGCAAGGCGCTGGCTGACGGACTCGTTCGTCTCGTTGTCGCGCACGACGAGACCGAGATAGGTGCTCCCGTTCTGCGCCTGCTTGTTGACCTGGAAAAAGCCCGGCTGCACGTCGGGCGGCGACTCGGAGCCAGGGCCGCAGTTGTACCAGCCGGTCGGCGCCTCGCTCGCTCTGGGGATGTCCTCGAAAGAGGAGTTGACGAGATAGATGGGCGCGTCGGCCTGCGCGGCGGCGGGCTTCGAGGCGGCCGAGGCAGTCTGTTTTTGCCCCGCACCGGCCGAGGCGATGGGCTTCGACTGCTGCGAAAAAGCCAGCCCCGGCAGGAGGATGCACAGCGCGGCGGCGGCCTTTTTGATGAATGAAAATCGGTAATCCATGTCTGTAAAGTGACCTGTGGTTTTGAGGCGGGGATTAGCCAAACGGCTTTTCGGGTTGAAATTGTGCGGCATTTGGGAATGGTTGGCGGCGTTTCGACCAATGTGGCCTGAAGCTCCGCTTCGGGCGCGTTCAGATTTCATCACGCCCAAAGCAGAGCTTCGGGGCGCCTCACCGGAAGGCGTCGAGGCCCGTCACATCGTGCCCGGTGATGAGCAGGTGGACGTCGTGAGTCCCCTCGTAGGTGAGGACGGTTTCGAGGTTCATCATGTGCCGCATGATGGGGTACTCGTTGGTGATGCCCATGCCGCCGAGGATTTGACGCGACTCGCGGGCGATGGTCAGCGCGGTCATCACGTTGTTCCTTTTCGCCATCGAGATTTGGGCGGGCGTGGCGCGGCCGTCGTTGGCGAGGGTGCCGAGCCGCCATGCCAGCAATTGCGCCTTCGTGATTTCGGTTATCATCTCCGCCAGCTTCTTCTGCGTCAATTGAAACCCGCCGATCGGCCGCCCGAACTGGACGCGCTCTTTCGAATAGCGTAGCGCGGTGTCGTAGCAGTCGAGCGCCGCGCCGATGGCCCCCCACGCGATGCCGTAACGGGCCTTCGACAGGCAGCCGAGCGGTCCTTTCAAACCGGCGACGTTGGGCAAGAGGTTCGCTTTCGGAACCCGAACGTCCTCGAAAACCAGCTCGCCGGTAATCGAGGCACGCAGCGACCATTTGCCGTGAATCTCGGGCGCGGTGAACCCTTTCATCCCCTTCTCGACGATGAGGCCGCGAATCTTGCCCGACTCGTCCTTCGCCCAGACGACGGCGATGTCGGCCACCGGCGAGTTGGTGATCCACATTTTCGCGCCGTTGAGGATATAGTGGTCGCCGTCGTCGCGGATGGTGGCCTTCATGCCGCCGGGGTCGCTGCCCTGGTCGGGTTCGGTGAGGCCGAAGCAGCCAATCATCTCGCCGCTGGCCAGCTTCGGGAGGTAGTGCATCCGCTGTTCCTCGTTCCCGTATTTATAGATGGGGTACATCACGAGCGACCCCTGCACCGAGGCCATCGAGCGCAGCCCGCTGTCGCAGCGCTCAAGCTCCTGCATGATGATGCCGTAGGCGATTTCGTCCATGCCGCCGCAGCCGTACTTGGCCGGGAGGCTCGGGCCGAACGCGCCGATTTCCGCCAGCCCTTTGAAAAGATGGGTCGGGCACTCCGCCCTTTCCGCGTAGTCTTCAATAATCGGGCTGACCTCGCTTTTCACCCAGGCCCGGACGGCCTCTCGGGCGAGCTTGTGCTCGTCGGTGAGGAACTCGTCGACGAGGTAGTAGTCGTGCGCTTGGTAGCGGTCTTCGCGGGCGGTCTTGGGCTTGCGGGAAGCGGTGGCGGTTCCGTTTGATTGCATTTTTTTGGAAAAAATAGTTTGGTCGGGAAAAGATTTGCGCGGCAAAAGTACGCAAGCCGCTGGCGCAATTCCCCCTTTCCGCCGGTCATCGATTCGTCACGGCTGGCGGCTTTCCCATTTCAAAACCAATTTTTTCAACTGAAAATGGCCCGCATCTCGCTCGAAGGAATGAGGTTCCACGCCTTCCACGGTGTCTACCCGGAGGAGGAAATCCTCGGCACGGAGTACCTTGTCGATGTCTCCGTCGACACCTCTACCGGCGAGGCGGTCATGGCCGACGACCTCGGGAAGACCGTCAACTACGAGACCATCTACGAAGCCGTCAAGCTCGAGATGGCTGACCGCCACGCGCTCATCGAGACGCTCATCGAGGCCATAATCCAGCGGCTGAAGTTCCAGTTTTCGACCCTTGCCGCCGTGGAGGTCTCGGTGAAAAAGCTCAACCCGCCGCTCGGCGGCCGAGTCGCCGCCGCCCGTGTCGAGGATGCCCGGAGCTTCATGCAAGAATGCCCGCGCTGCAAAAAGCCCATGATCTGCTACAACGACCAGACCTGCTGGTGCCGCAACGCGACGGCAAAGACCGTCTGGCCCGCCACGCAGGACTCGGTGAAATTGCAGTACAAGAAGTGCCTCTGCCCAACCTGCCTGTCCTTTTTTGCGGGCTGAAATTTTTTGAAAATGAAACAAAACCGCGCCTTCCTCATCATCCTCGACGGCTGGGGCCTCGGCCCAAAGCTCGAAGCCGACGCCATCGCCCGGGCCAACACGCCCTATTTCGACATCCTCTGGCAGACCCGGCCGCACTCGACGCTCGTCACGCACGGCGAGGACGTGGGCCTGCCCGACGGCCAGATGGGCAACTCCGAGGTCGGCCACCTCAACATCGGCGCGGGCCGCGTCGTCTACCAAGAACTGACGCGCATCAACATCGCCGTCCGGCAGGGCGAGCTGGCCGGAAACGCGGTCTTGAAAGAGGCTTTTGATTATGCGAAGAGGGAGGGGAAGGCCGTCCACTTCCTCGGCCTCGTCAGCGACGGCGGCGTTCACTCGCATATCGACCACCTCAAGGCCTTGATTGAGCTTGCCGAAAAAAGCGGTGTCGAAAAGTCATTCGTCCACGCCTTCACCGATGGCCGCGACTGCGACCCAAAATCCGGCGCGGGGTTTTTGGGAGACCTCCAGGGTTTTTTGAAAGGGAAAAGGACGCGCATCGCCACCCTCATCGGCCGCTATTACGCGATGGACCGTGACAAGAGATGGGAGCGCGTCAAACTCGCCTATGACCTACTCGTGGAGGGAAAAGCAGAGGCGGAGACTGCCGATTTTTCTGATTTTCTATTGAAAAGCTATGAAAACGGCGTGACCGACGAGTTCATCCGCCCGGTCGCCGCCGCCGGTCTGTCGGGCAAAATCGAGGCGGGCGATGCGGTCATCTGTTTCAATTTTCGAACCGACCGGCTGCGCGAGCTGACGGAGGTCCTTTCCCAAAAAGACCTGCCCGAGCAGGGCATGAAAAAACTGCCGCTCCACTACGTGACGATGACGCGCTACGACGACTCCTTCCAAAACGTCCACGTCGTTTTTGAAAAGGACGACGTGACGATGACGCTCGGCGAGTTCATCTCAAAACAAGGCCGTTCGCAGCTGCGCATCGCCGAGACGGAGAAGTACCCGCACGTCACCTTCTTCTTCAGCGGCGGGCGCGAGGAGCCGTTCGCGGGCGAGACGCGGCGGATGGTGCCGTCGCCGATGGTGGCGACCTACGACCTCCAGCCCGAGATGTCGGCCCCCGGAATCACTGCGGCCGTCATGGAGGAGATTCGAAAAAACCGGCCCGATTTCATCTGCCTCAACTTCGCCAACACCGACATGGTGGGCCACACGGGCGTCTTCACGGCGGCCATGCGGGCGGCGGAGACGGTCGACGGGTGCCTCTCGGAAATCGTCCCGCTCGCGCTCGAAAACGGCTACTCGTGCCTCATCATCGCCGACCACGGCAACTCCGACTACATGATAAACGAGGACGGGACGCCGAACACGGCGCACACGAAGAACCCGGTTCCGTGCATCCTCGTATCGCCGCAAACCATTGGAAATCAAGAACTTGTGGACGGGCGGCTTGCCGACGTTGCCCCGACCCTGTTGGAATTGATGGGCCTGCCGCTGCCGCCGGAGATGACCGGGCGGAGCTTGACCCGTGGCTAGGTTGAGGAGCCGGACCTGCCCGTTTTTCATTCTTCCAAAAAGAAAATGAACTTGCCTCGGGGCTTGGTTTCCCGGCCCGGCTTTCTACTTTTGCCCGCCTTTTGAAAAACAGGCTTGTTTTCAACAAAAAATTCATCAAAAATCATGTTCGCAATCGTTTCCATCGCCGGTCAACAATTCAAAGTTGAGGAAGGTCAGCAGATCTTCGTCCACCGGCTGGCAGCCAATGAGGGCGACTCGGTTTGCTTCCAGGAGGTCCACCTCGTCGACCGCGACGGGCGGCTGGCCATCGGCGCCCCCGTGCTCGCAGGCGCGGCGGTCGACGCGACGGTCGTCTCGCACGTCAAGGGCGACAAGTTGGTCGTCTTCAAGAAGAAGCGCCGCAAGGGCTACCGAGTCAAGAACGGGCACCGCCAGCAGTTCACCAAGATTAAAATCGACTCCATAAAGGGTTGATTTTCAATCTTAAATCCCCGAAACCCAGCTCGTTCCCATTTTTCTGAACATCAAAATTTGATCAAAAGTCATGGCACACAAGAAAGGTGCTGGCTCATCCGACAACGGTCGGGACAGCAATCCCAAATACCTCGGCGTGAAGCTCTTCGGCGGCCAGTCCGCCCGCGCCGGCAACGTCATCATCCGGCAGCGCGGCACCCGTTTCCACCCGGGCGATAACACCTACCTCGGCAAGGATTTCACGGTCCACGCGAAGATCGACGGGGTGGTCACCTTTAAGAAGGGCAGGGGCGGCAAGTCCACGGTGAGTGTCATGCCGTTTGGCTACCAGGAGGTCCGCGAGGTCGTCGACGCGCCGAAGAAGGCCGCCGCCGCGCCGGTCGCCAAGCCCGTTGCGAAGAAGGCCGAGCCGGTTGCCGTTGCTGCACCGGTGGTTGAAAAGGCGCCGGAGCCGGTCGTCGATGTGGTGGTCGAGACCATCGCCGCGCCGACGGTCGAGACGGTTGTTGAAACTGTCGCCGCCGAGCCGAAGCCGAAATCGGCCAAAGGCCCGAAGCAGGACGACCTCAAAATCGTCGAGGGCATCGGCCCGAAAATCGAGGGCTTGCTGCACGAGGCTGGCATCACGACTTGGCTCGAACTCTCGCAGACCGCGCCCGAGCGCATCAAGGAAATCCTCGACGCCGCCGGGCCGCGCTACCAGATGCACGACCCGAGCACCTGGCCGAAGCAGGCCCAGTTCGCGCACGAGGGCAAGTTCGAAGAACTCAAAGAGTGGCAGGAGATGCTCGACGGTGGCAAGAGCGCCGATTGAGCCATGGTTTATTAAGTGAGAAAAATTTGGGGGGCCCGATTGGTTTTATCGCCGGTCGGGCCTGTTTTTTTAGGAAAACAATGAAATACCTCATCGCCGGTCTCGGCAACATGGCCGCCGAATACGACGGGACGCGGCACAACATCGGCTTCGAGGTCGTCGACTTCCTCGCCCGCGAGGCGGGCGTGAAATGGCGCGGCGACCACCACGGCGACCTATGCGAAATCAAGGTGAAAGGGCGGACGCTCATCCTCCTCAAGCCCTCGACGTGGATGAACTTGAGCGGAAAGGCCGTCCGTTATTGGCTCCAAAAAGAGAAGATACCGACCGAGAACCTGATGGTCGTCGTCGACGACCTCAACCTGCCGTTCGGCAAGATCCGTATTCGCCCCAACGGCTCCGACGGCGGCCACAACGGGCTGAAAAGCGTCCAGGAACTCCTCGCCACGCCCAACTACCCGCGCCTCCGCTTCGGCATCGGAGCCGAGTTCGGGCGCGGCAAGCAGGTCAACTATGTCCTCGGTAAATGGTCGGCCGACGAGGCCGCCGAGCTGCCCAACCGGCTCAAAGACTGCGCGGGCGCCATCCAGACCTTCGCCACCATCGGGCTGGACAGGGCGATGAACCAGTTCAACGTCAAGTGACTAAGGATTCGGGATTGGGTGCACGGCCCAATCCCGAATCTTCCAATTTCGTCACTTCAATGCCCATCGAACGCCCGCATAAATCGTCCGCCCCATCGTCGGTGCCCAAAGCTCCGAGGCGTTGAAATAGGGCGAGAACGGGTCGCCCGCCGAGATGATGGCCGCGTGCTGGGTGAAATCGCCGAGATTCTCACCGCCGACATAGACTTCCACGTTTCCAAAAATCCGTGTCACCTGCGCGGCCGCGAGGGCGTAGACCGGCGACTTTTCCCCGAACCCGTGCAAAAGCTCGTGCGGCACCCCGTCGTTCGACGGTATCCTCTGCGGGCCGACAACTACGGTGCGCACGTTGACCATCCATTTCTTCGAGGGCGAGTTCCACTCGGCCGTCGCCAGCCCGCGCCAACGTGCCACAAGCGTCGCCCGTTCGAGGCCCCGGTCTTGATAGGTGGTGCGCACGTCGTTCATCTTCCCAATCAGTTTGAACTCGAACCCGGCGGGCAGTTTTTGCGAAAAGGTGGCCAGCAGGCTGTTCGAAAAGCTCTGCCCATCGAGGTTGTAAAAAATGACTTTTCGGAAGTCCGCCTCCACGTCCATGACCGCTTGGTTTTGGAAAACCGTTCGGAAGGCATCGATGCTGATTGACCCGTCGCGTCCGCCGATGCGCAGGTTTTGGGTGAAATTCAGTCCGAAATTCCATGCTTTTTCCAGTTTCAGGCCCTCGTAGCCCTCGAACTCGCGGTTCGAGGCGAGCCACGCGATGTTCTCCACAACGGCGTTTGGCGAGCGGAAGCCGCGCCCGACCGAGGCCCGCACGACGGAGTTTTGCGAGAAGTTGTACTTGACGTTGAGCCTCGGCGTGGCCAGCCAGCCGAAGCGGTTGTGGTGGTCGACGCGCATCCCTGCGACGACGGTCAGGTCGGCGATGCCCAGTTTCAAATTCGGGTTTTCAAACGTGTACTCGGCCTCCGCGCCCGGCACCAGTTCCGTCCGGTCGGCAGGTGATTCTTTTAGCCGCTCGCGGAACTCGTCCGCCTGAAAGTTGGCGGCGAGGTTGAGCTTGTGGTCGGTGTCCCCCAAAATCGTCGAGTAGATGGACTGCGCGTAAAAGTTGCGCTGCTCGGCCACATAAATGCGGTCGCCGTAGTTGCCCGCGATGCGGTGCCACGAGGCACTGGCCATGTTGCCCATCGAGTTGTACGGCTTCCTGAATTTTTTGAAACCGAGCTTCCCCCAAGCCTCCACCCGGTCGGTCTTTTGGTCGAAAAGCCATGCCTTTTTCCCGGCGGGGAGCTTCGACGCGATTTGGCCACCGTCGCGCAAATCGGTTAAGGCTTGCAGATTCAACTGAAAACAGACCGGTTCGCTTTCATAAAAAAGGCGACCGAGCGCATTGATTTGCTTTTTGTTCGGCCCATCGCGAAACTTGTCGTGGTTGTGGTCCCAGCGGCTCTCGGTCAGGTCGGCGTGTGTGAGGAGGCCTGCCGCCCAGCCTTTTTTCAGGTTTTTGTTGGCGTGGAGGTTCAGCTCGCCGCGCCCCTCCTGCGAACCAAAGGCATTGGCGAAGAAGCGCGGCCCGGCCTGCGGTTTCTCCAGTTCGACGTTGATGCTGCCAGCAACGCCGCCAAAGCCGTTCATCACGGTGCTCGCCCCCTTCGAGATGGCGATGCCCGAGAGCCAAGTGCCGGGGACGAGTTCCATCGCCAGCGGCTGGGCCAAGCCGCCAAACGCAGGGCGGCTCTCGACGAGGAGGTTCGTGTAGACGCCGCGCAGGCCAAGCATCTGGATTTCCTTCGCCCCGGTCACGGTGTTCGAGTAGGCCACGTCAACCGGGCCCGTCGTCTCGAAGCTCTCGGAGAGGTTGCAGCACGGGGCCTTTTTCAACTCGCGGCTGCCGATGTGCTCGACGCTGCGGGTGTCGATGGTGGAGACGTAAGCATTTGATTTTGAACCGCTTACGACGACCTCGCGGATGTCGGCGATGCCCTTTATCTCAATCCAGACGCTGTCCTCGCCGGGCAAAATGTCCACGTCAGTGGCCGAGTAGCCGACGAAATGGACGGTCAGCGCCTGCTTGTCGTCGCCCATTTTGGAGAGGTTGAAATGGCCGGTCGAATCCGTCACGGTGCCGTGAGATGGCATGGATTTCCAGAAGACCTGTGCGCCGGGAATGATTTCGTTGCGGTCGTTGGTGACGAGGCCGAAGAGGTTTTTTTGGGCAAAAACACGGCTCGAAAAAATGAGCGCGAAAAGCGAAAGAGCGGCCAGTTGCCGCGATAACTTTTTCATTGTCAGAGGTTTGCGCTGTAAAAAAAACGCTCGCCCGTGAAGGCCTTTGACCGAAACGAGCGAAGCAAAAAGCGCAACCACTAACAGCGATGGGAGCAGAGCCGCACCCGCAACTCGCGCCCGCTCTCAAAGGGGGGCGGCGGCCGGTTGTCGGGAAGGAGTTTTTGCGGCGGGCAAGAGAACGGGTTTTCAAAAAAGACGGGAGCGGGCGAGGCCGAAACCCATTGAAAATCAGGCAGTTCAGTCGAAAAACTGGTCGGCAGGAACTTCGCGTCGAGCTTGGCGATAGTCGTCGAGCGGTCGGTGCAGCGGTGCTTTTTGTCCGTGCTCTTTTCGCAGCAGGAATTTTTGGAAGAAAGCTTTTCGCAGCAGCCGTCTTTTGAAAAGAGGAGCG
Organism: Saprospiraceae bacterium; assembly: GCA_044227705.1. Lineage (GTDB taxonomy): Bacteria > Bacteroidota > Bacteroidia > Chitinophagales > Saprospiraceae > JANOQP01. The sequence continues at coordinate 4,080 of JBGAWE010000010.1, read as the reverse complement.
AAACGGACTCCTGCTTCATGCAATAGCAATAGACACGGTGGATGCTCACGCCCGCCGTCGAGACGAGGAGCGAGGCCATCCAAAGAGCGGCTATTGTTTTTTTGAAAAGCATGGTGCGGTGGGCTGGGCCGATTTCCTAAGGCAAATTTAGCCGGGTTGTTCACCGGCAGCCAAAAAATCGATTGCCTTCACGCCATCTCCATTTCCTCCTCCGTAATCGGCGCAACGGCCGCTTCCTCCTCCGGCGTGTCAATCACATCGACCTCCACCTTGAGGTTTCTGATGATGAATTCCTGCCGGTCGGGCGTGTTCTTGCCCATGTAGTAGTCGAGCAGGTTGTCGAGCGACACGTCCTCGTCCATCACCACCGGTTCGAGGCGGATGTTCTCGTCGATGAAGCCCGCGAACTCGCCCGGCGAGATTTCCCCCAGCCCTTTGAAGCGGGTGATTTCCGGTTTGCCGCGCAGCTTTTTGATGGCCTTCTGCTTTTCCGTTTCCGAGTAGCAATAGAAGGTCTGCTGCTTGTCGCGCACCCGGAATAGCGGCGTTTGGAGGATGAAAAGGTGGCCGTTGCGCACCAAATCGGGGTAGAATTGGAGGAAGAACGTGAGCAGCAGCAGCCGGATGTGCATCCCGTCCACGTCCGCGTCGGTGGCGATGACGACGCGGTTGAAGCGCAGCTCGTCCAGCCCGTCCTCGATGTTGAGCGCGTGCTGGAGGAGGTTCAGCTCCTCGTTTTGGTAGACGATTTTTTTGCTCATTCCGAAGCAGTTCAGCGGCTTTCCGCGCAGCGAGAAGACGGCCTGCGTGTCCGTGTCGCGCGCCTTCGTGATGGAGCCGCTGGCCGAGTCGCCCTCGGTGATGAAGACGGTCGTCATCAGCAGTTTCTCTTCCGGCCCTTTCTCGTTGAGGTGGTACTTGCAGTCGCGCAGCTTCTTGTTGTGGACGGCGGCGGCCTTCGCCCGCGCGTTGGCCGTCTTCTTGATGTCGGCCATGTCCTTGCGCTCTCGCTCGCTCTGTTGGATGCGGGCGAGGAGGGCCTTTGCCGTCTCGGGGTTCTTGTGGAGGTAGTCGTCGAGCGCCTTGTCGATGAAGTCGCCGAGCCAGCTTCGGATGTTCTGTCCGCCGGGCGAGGCGGTGAGCGAGCCGAGCTTCGTCTTTGTCTGCGACTCAAAAACGGGTTCCTCAATCCGAACCGAGACGGCCGCGATGATGCTCTCGCGGATGTCCTTTGCGTCGAACTGCTTCTTGTAAAAGTCGCGCACCACCTTCACGATGGCCTCTCGGAAGGCGGCGAGGTGCGTCCCGCCCTGCGTCGTGTTCTGCCCGTTGACAAACGAGTGGTATTGTTCTCCGTAATGCTCGCCGTGCGTCAGCGCGATTTCGATGTCGGTGCTTTTCAGGTGGATGATTGGGTAGCGGACGGTCTCGGCGGCCGTCTTTTTTTCGAGCAAATCGAGCAGCCCGTTTTTCGAGACGAGGGTTTTCCCGTTGAAATTGAGCTTCAAACCCGCGTTCAGATAGGCGTAGTTCCAAAGCTGCGCCTCGATGTACTCGTGCTGGAAGCGGTAGTTTTTGAACAGCCCCTCGTCCGGCTTGAAGCTGACGAGCGTCCCGTTCGCCTCTTTCGTCGCCGCGATTTTGTGCTCCTTCACGAGCCGCCCCTCGACGAACTCGGCCGACTTCACCTCCCCCTCCCGAAAAGCGGAAACCTTGAAATAGGTGGACAGCGCGTTGACCGCCTTCGTCCCGACGCCGTTCAGACCGACCGACTTTTTGAAGGCCTGCGAATCATACTTCGCACCCGTGTTGATTTTCGAGACGACGTCGACCACCTTCCCCAGCGGGATGCCGCGCCCGTAGTCGCGCACCGTCACAGCCCCGTCGGCGACCGTGATTTCGACCGACTTGCCGAAGCCCATCGTGAACTCGTCGATGCAGTTGTCGATGACCTCTTTTATGAGGACGTAGATGCCGTCGTCGGCCGTCGAGCCGTCGCCGAGCTTGCCGATGTACATGCCCGGCCGCAGCCGGATGTGCTCGCGCCAGTCAAGGGATTTGATGTCGGCTTCGGAGTAGTTTCCGTTCTGGGTCATAAACTCTTTGTTTTATTGGCGCACAGATGGCGCAGACAGGACACGGGTTTTGACTGGAGGTCGTATAAATCTGTTCCCAATCCGTGCCATCCGAGTGGCAATCGCCACAAAAGTAGCTCGAAACTTTTTGTTGAAATCACTCCACCAAGATTTCGTCCGCAAAAAGCCACGCCGCATTCCCCGCTCCCTTGTGCCAAGCCGGGCATTGGAGGTGGCTTGTCGTCTTCACGCGGAGGTAGCGCACCTTTCTTTTCGAGGGCAGCGTGGTCGAGAAGTCCTCCAAGAAGCTGTCGCCCGGCTCCTCTTTGGGCTTGGCGCGGGCCAGGGCGGTGGTGGCCGCCTGCCAATCCTTCCCGTCGGCGGAGGTCTCGAAGGAGACCGCCTGCGGCAGGAAAATCCAGGAGTTGTCGTCCTGCAAAAAACCGGCGGTGATTTTGGAGACCTCGCGCAGCTCGCCCATGTCGATGGTCGCCTCAAGTTCTTTTCCGTCGAAGCCTTGCCAGCCGCCGCTGCGGAAGTCGGCCCCGCCGCGCAGCCCGTCGATGAGGCCGCGCTCGCCCCGGCCGGGGTATTGCGTGTTGGGCGGGGCGGCGTAGATGACTGACCAGTTTTTGCGGTCGGGCTGGCGGATGAAGTGGGCCTCCATCACCTTGCTCCTTATGCCTTTGTATTGGGCGAAGGCTTTGAGCGTGCAGGTTTTCTGTATTAAGATTGAACTCCTATAAAGCAGTGATTCTTCCGTCGGCTCTGTGCCGTCAATGGTGTAACGGATACTCGCCCATTGCGTAGGCTGCCGAAGCACAATCTCTTGTGGGTCATGGAAGACCATCTGCCCACCTGTCCAATAGGGGACGGGCAGTTGATTTCCATTACGGGTTCGCATCCAAAATTGGGTTTCTGATTCCTCCGTCCAAGACAATCTTGTCCCTGTTTCAACTGGCCGGATATGGATAATGGAGCCAAAGCGGTCGTCGGAGTAAAATGTTCCTCCTTTCATCAAATCCGAACAATAGCCGAGAGATTCCCCAGAACTGATGTTGTTTGGTTGCTTTCCTTTTAGCAGAACCGAAGATTTGCCATTGGGCAAGTGAATTGTCAGTTTTGAGAAGGTCGTTTCGCACGCTTCCACGGCACCGACCGGGTCAACCGGGTAAAGCCCCATCATTGCCCAGACGACCCATGCCGACATCTGTCCGCAGTCGTCATTGCCCGGTAGGCCGTCGGGCTGGGTGGAGAAATTTTTAGACAAAATTTCATTCACCAAACTGTCTGTTCTGCCCGGCCTTCCAATTCGGTTGAACAAAAAGGGCGTGTGCATATCTGGTTCATTTCCAATCACGAACTGGCCGGTTAGCCCAGTCAGGTCGGCCTGGACTCGGCCTGTCAGCGGCTTGGTCGTTGTAAAAAACTCGCCAAGCAGTTCCTTCTTCCACGGTTGAAAAGGGTTGGAGAAAATGGGCATGTGTGGGAAGATGTATTGCCAAGCATTTCCCTCCGTATAGTTGAAGTTAACCTCCGTTGGGTCAAACGGCTCAATGAACGCCCCGTTGGATTTCGGTCGAAAAAAGCCGGTTTCCGGGTCTTCGAGGTTTTCCAAGTTCTCGGCTCTTTTTGAAAAGAAAGCGAAGTCCTCGTGCTTTTTCAGATTGCCCGCAACCAGCCCAACACAATAGTCATCAAAGCTGTACTCAATTGTCTTCGACACCGACTCCGGCTCCATGTCCGACGGGATGTAGCCGTACTTCTCATAAAGGTCGAGGCCGCGTGACCCATCGGTCGCCGCCTTTTTCATCGCCTGATAGAGCGGCTCGACCAGCGAGTCCGGCACCAGCCCCTTCAAATAAGCATCCGCGATGACCGGTATCGAGTGGTTGCCAATCATGCAGTTCGTCTCGTTGGCCGCCAGCTCCCAGACGGGCAGGCGGCCGCCCTCCACCGACTGCCGCCAGAAGGTGTACATCCAGTCGCGCACCCGCGCCGGTTC
>JBGAWE010000287.1:0-5692 GCA_044227705.1 Saprospiraceae bacterium | reverse complement strand
AAAATGAACGGCATCCGTGTCTCGATTTTCTGCGACACGGATGCCCGGCTCGTCGAGGGCGCGGCTGCCTGCGGTGCGGACAGGGTCGAGTTCTACACCGGCGGCTATGCGCACGATTTTGAAAAAGACCCGAAACGGGCAGTCGCACCATTCACAAAAGCCGCCCGCGTCGCCACCGCCTGCGGCCTCGGCATCAACGCGGGCCACGACCTCAATCTCGACAACCTCCGCTTTTTCAAAGAAAGCGTGCCGAACCTGCTGGAGGTCAGCATTGGCCATGCGCTCATCTGCGACTCGCTGTATTTCGGGCTGCACAACACGATTCAGCTTTATCGTCGGCAGCTTCGTTAGCCGACGTACTCCCAAGCGGTCTGGTAAACGCCCTCTTTTTCGCAGTAATCGAGGAAGGATTTGTAAAAACGGATCGACCCGATTGTGGCCGAATCGCCGACGACGACGAGCGCCATCCGGGCGCGGGTCATGGCGACGTTCATCCGCCGGTAGTCGCTCAAAAAACCGATTTCTTTTTTCGTGTTCGAGCGGACGAGACTGATGTAGACCACGTCGCGCTCCTGCCCTTGGAAGCCGTCTATCGTGCTGATTTTCAATGGTTTAGCATTCAGGGCTTCATCCTCCCTGACTGCCTGTTCGATGTGAACTACCTGCTCTCGATAGGGTGAGATGATGGCGACGGAGGGCAGCTCGGGCGGCACCGGTTCGAGTTCGCCGCCCAATCCGACGGCCTCGAAACTGACGGCCTCGCTTTCCTCGAAGGAGGAGAAGAGCTTCAGCAAATGTTCCCTGATGAGCAGCCATTCCTCCGCGTTGAAGCGGCTCCCGGCCCGGTTGCCGATGGCGGGCGCGGCCTTTTCATCGAAGCCGCAGCCGGCCGTGTCGATGAAGCTGAGCGGCGGCCAGCCGTCGAGCGAACGGTCGGCTACGGAGGGCGCGGCCAGCAGTTTCCCGCCGTAGAACCACTCGTTTGAGAAGCCCATGATGGTTCGGTTCATCCGGTATTGGACGTTGAGCAGCGACGTGTGCGGAAAGCGGTCGATGGCTTTTTCCATCAAGGTTTTGGAAAGGCCAGCTTGCTGCGCAGCCTGGCTTTTTACCGTCGGCGGAAGCTGGAAGGGGTCGCCCGCCAGCACGACGCGGCTCGAGCGCGTGATGGGAATCCACGAAGCGGGTTCGAGGGCCTGCGAGGCTTCGTCAATGAAACAGGTTCGGAATTTCCGCCCCTCCAAAACCGGGTGGGCGGAGCCGACGAGCGTCGCGCAGATGCAGTTAGCACTGTCGAGAACCTGTTCGATGAGGCGGTTTTCGAGCTGCCTTGCCCAGTTTTCCAGTTCGCGAGCCTCTTTTTGGAGATGGTGCCGCTCGCGGCGGTCGGCCTCGTGGAAGTTCCTTTTGAACTTCTCCGTCTCTTTTCGCAGCCGTGCGGCCTCGATTTTCACCTTTTTGATGTGCTTCGAATCTGGGTGGTCGGCGAGGATGGCGTCGAGCGTGTGGCGCAGAATCGCGTCGTCGACGCGGCTGATGTTTCCGATTCGGACGACCAATAAACCCTCTGCCGCCAGTTTTTCGGTCAACAAATCGACGGCCGAGTTGCTCGGGGCGGTGACGAGGACGGTGCTTTCCCTTTTGCAAACGAGCCGGATGGCCTGCACGAGCGTCGTCGTCTTCCCCGTCCCCGGCGGGCCGTGGACGACGGCGACGTCTCGCGACACGAGGATGTGGTTGACCGCCGCCTCTTGCGACGGGTTCAGCCCCTCGACCTCGACGGGCAGGGCAGATTCCTCGGGCTGTTGCGGCTTTTTTGAATAAAAAATGTCCCGGATTTCAGCGAGCCTTTCCTTGTGCGCCTCAACGACGCGGCGCATGGCCTTTTCCATCTCATTGTAGGAGCGGTCGTCGAAAAGGAGGTCGACGCCGAGGTGTCCCAGCGAGAGCCAGTCGGGCGCGTCCTTCGAGTTGAGGATGATCTTCATCCGGTCGCGCTCGACGAAGTTGACGACGCCTTGCCTTTCCGCCCGTTCGGCGTGCTCGGCGAGGGTGAACAGGCGGACGGTCGCGCCCTCGCGGATTTGGTGCGGTTGTCCGAGGCCGCGCGTCCGCTCGACGACCACAAACGCCTTGTCGCCGATGGCAAAACCCGTTCGCGCCACCGTCAACGGGTGCCAGGTAAAGCCCTGCTTGACGCGCTCGGCCAGCGGCATCTTCTCGACGACGGCGCGGAACTGGCGCAGGTCCTCCTCCTTTTCGAGACGGAGGGCGGCGAGGGTCTGGTCAAGCTCGGTCATCCCGTTTTTTGGGCGAAAGGTTGGGAAGGCGCGGCCTTTTTTGTTGCTGGTGCGGCCAATCTCCGCGAGGATTGTCGGCGGCGACAGGGATTTGGCAAAAGGCACCGCAAGGGGCGGCCTTTTGATGCGTTTCTTTGGAAAGTCGTGTCCTTCGCCGAAGGCGCCGCGAGCGGTTCATTAAGTTTTGTCGCTGTCAGCCCGGCTCGGCTGCGCCATTGACCGAGCAAGATTGGCGCTGCATACCTTCGCCGCCGCCCTTCCAATCCCGTATCGCAGCCTTTTTCAACAAAGCACAACCATGCGACAACTACCGCTCCTCCTTCTTTCTCTCCTTTTTTTGGGGACGGACACCGCCTCCGCCCAGATCTCCACCTTCCCCTACACCGAGGACTTCGAGGGCGGCGCGGGCGGCTGGGTCTCCGGCGGCACCAACAACGACTGGGCACTCGGCGCGCCCACCAAGCCCCTCATCAACGGTGCGGGCAGCGGCTCGAACTGCTGGATTACGGGCGGACTCACGAACTCCCTTTACGCCCCCGGCGAGAAGTCCTACGTGGAAAGCCCGGTTTTCAACTTCACGAGCCTGCCCCGGCCGCTGCTGTCGTTCAAGGTGGTCTGGGAGACGGAGTTCAACTACGACGGCGGCGGTCTCCAGTATCAAATCAACGGCGGCGCGTGGCTCAACGTCGGCACCTTCAACGACAACAGTTGCTATACCGAGAACTGGTTCAACCATTCGCCCATTATCAACCTTTCGGGCCTCGCCAACCCACAATCCGGCTGGTCGGGCACCATCGCGCCGACGATGGGCAACTGTCAGGGCGGCAACGGCAGCGGCGGTTGGCTCACCGCCCAGCACTGCTTGACGGGGTGCGGTGGGCAGGCGAGTGTCAAACTGCGCTTCATCTTCGGCGCGGGGACGACCTGCAACGCCTACGACGGCTTCGCCTTCGACCTCGTCCACATCGAGAACGCGCCGCCGCCGATGGTCGATTTCACAGCCGATTGCACCGGCAACACCTTCTCTTTCGCCGACAACAGCAGCCCTTGCATCACCTCGTGGACCTGGAATTTCGGCGACCCCGCCTCCGGCGCGAACAACACATCGACCCTCCAAAACCCGACGCACGCATTCTCCGCACCCGGCAATTTCACCGTCTCTCACAACGCATCGAGCCTTTGCGGCGGCGCCTCGGTGCCGGTCACGCAGGTCGTCACCGTCCTCGGCGGCACGGCCACCTCCACGCCCGTCAACTGCAACGGAGGGATGGACGGCACGGCCACCGTCACCCCATCGCCCACTGGTGTGGCGAACCTGTCGATTGATTGGGGAACTTCGCCGCCGCAGTCCGGCCCGACGGCCACCGGCCTCGAAGCAGGAACTTATGACGTGACGATTTCCGCGCCGAACGCCTGCCCGAAGGTCATTTCAGTAACCATCAACGAGCCGCCGCCGCTCAACCACAGTCGCTTGTATTCGGCCTCTGGTAGCTCGTCTAACAACGCGGCGACCATCGTCGTGACCGGCGGAACGCCCGCTTTTCAATACAGTTGGTCGCCAGCGGGTGACCAACCTCGGCTGGCTTACCGCCGGGCAGTTACGTGCTACTCGTCACCGACGCGCACGGCTGCACCGACGAAGCTATTTTCAACATCAACAGTTCGCCCGGCGTGGTGGCGGCCATCGCGTCTTCCACAAATGTCGTGCAACGGCAACAACAGCCGCCACCGCCAGCGGTAATCACCGGCGGCACCACGCCTTACACCTATTTGTGGTCGAATGGAAAAACGACGGCGGCCATAACCGGCCTTACGTCAGGTGTTTATACCGTGACCATGACTGACAACTCGGGCTGCACATCTACCGCCAGCGTGAGCATCACTCAACCGGCGGCGATGACGCACACGCTCTCCATCCAGCCCGCCGCCTGTGGAAATCCGACGGGTTCAGCGACGGTTACGGAGTCGGGCGGGACGCCGGGCTACACCTATTCGTGGTCGCCGACCGGCGGCAATTCGATGACGGCCACCGGCCTCTCGCCGGGCGCGTATGTCGTCAGCGTCACCGACACGAAGGGCTGCACAGACACGGCGCACGTCCAGATTTTGAGCGTCCCCGGGCCAACGGTTTTGATTTCAAACACGGTAAACGTCGCCTGTTTCGGCGGCTCGACCGGCAGCGCGACGACACCGCGAACGGCGGCACAAACCCGATTTCGTACAAATGGTCGAGCGGCACGATGGGCCAAGCGGCCAATAACCTCCTCGCCGGTTCCATCACGGTCACGGCAACCGACGCGAACGGATGCACCGCCAGCGCGACGGCGACAATTATCCAGCCACCGCCGCTAACTCATTCAACGTCAAGCACTTCCGCCACTTGCGGCAACTCGAACGGCTCGGCCTCTGTCTCCAACGGCGGCGGTGCGCAGCCGTATTCCTACAACTGGTCGCCGATGGGCGGGACGAATTCCGCCGCCACCAACCTGCCGAGCGGGAACTACGTCGTTTTCACCACCGACGCGAACGGCTGCGTCGATTCAGCCCATGTTTTTGTGGGGAACATCGCCGGGCCGACGACCTCGATTTCCGGTTTGGTGGACATCAAATGTTTCAACCAAAACGACGGCTCCGCGGCCGCTGCGACTGCCGGCGGGACCGCCCCGATTCTTTTTTCATGGTCGAACGGGCAGACCGGCGCTACGGCCACGAATCTGCCTCCCGGCCAGATTTCAGTCACCACGACCGACGCGAACGGCTGCACTTCCACCGCCTCCGGCAACATCACCCAGCCGACGGCATTGTCACACACAACTTCCTCACAATCAGCGGCTTGCGGCGCGGCGAACGGCTCGGCGAGCGTCGTTGAGAGCGGTGGTGTGGGGCCTTATGCCTATCAATGGTCGCCGACAGGCGGCGCGAATTCGACGGCGACTGGCCTTTCGGCGGGCATCTACGTCGTCTCCGTAACCGACCAAAACGGCTGCATCGACACGGCCGTCGTGACCGTTTCGAACCCGACGGGGCTTTCTCTTTCGATTCAAAACCAGACGAACAATCTCTGTTTCGGGCTGACGAACGGCGCGGCGACGGTCGCGGCGGCGAACGGGAATTTGCCCTATCAATTTTCATGGAGCACGCCGCTCGGCAGCGGCACTTCTGCCTCTGGCCTCGCCGCCGGGCTTTACGGCGTGACCGTCACCGATGCATCGAGCTGCTCGGCAGTGGTGAGCATCTCGATTTCCGAACCGGTTGATTTTCAACACTTTGCAACTATCCAGCCAGCCTCGTGCGGCCAATCGAACGGCTCGGCTGTCGTCAATGCGACGGGCGGCACGGGTATCCTGACCTTCGACTGGTCGCCGACCGGCGGCTCCAGTTCGACGGCAACC
>JBGAWE010000286.1:0-4934 GCA_044227705.1 Saprospiraceae bacterium | reverse complement strand
GGCCGCAGCTCGCTGATGGCGTTGGCGATGTCGTAGGGGTGCTGGCTGGCGATGTCGGCGTAGTTCTGCTCCATTGAAGTTGCGGTGGTGGGTGGTTCGGCCATTGCTGGGGCCGCTCAAAATTACCCCTTGCGGCGGGAGGCACCTCTCACCCCTCCTTTTTGAGCATCAGCAGCCCCAGCATAAGCAACGCGGCGGAGAACAGCACGACCAGCATCAGCGCGGCATTGGACAGCTCGGGCAGCTGCATCTCCGGCGGGATGCTCATGAACAGCAGGATGGTGATGAGGCCCCTCGGCGACTGGAACGCCAGCCCCCTCGGAAGCCGCTTGTAGCCGAGGAAAAAGTACGCCATCCGCACGACGAAGATGATGCCGACCACCGAGGCGGCAACCGTAAGCGCCTCTTGGTCAAGCAGTTGCGACGTTTTCACGGAAAAGCCGAACAGCAAAAAGAAGAACGACCGCGCCACGAACGTCACCTCCGCCATCAGGCTCTTGAAGAAGGGAAGCTCCGCCCGCAGCGTCTTGTTCTCGAAGAAACGGCCCGGCACGACGGCCTCCAGCAGCGGCGTGTTGTTGATGAAAAGGCCGAACATCAGCACCATCAACAGTGCGCTCAAGTGGCAGAGCTTGGCGATGGCGTAGGCCATCAGCAGCAGCGAGACGATGGGCAGGAACTTCACCTTGTGCCGGATGCGCTCCAGCAGCACCGCCAGCACCATGCAACACCCGACGGAAAGCGCAACGGTCAGCAGCACGTCCAGCCCGAAGTGGCCGACGGCCAGCTCGCCGCGCTCGCTGGAAATCAGCAGGAAGTTGAACAGGAAGATGCCGAGGATGTCGCTGAACGAGCTTTCGTAGATGACGAACTCGCGCCGAACCCCCGCCATCCCCTGCGCGCTCGGAATGGCGATCGACGCGCTGACCACCGCGAAAGGCACGGCGTTGAGCAGTATTTGCAGCAGCGGCGCCTCCGAGTGGACGTGGAAAAGGGCCGCCACCAGCCCGACCGAAACCACCAGTTGCACCCCCGCCGCCCAGATGGCCTGCCGGATGACCGGCTTCTTTTCGGACGAGAGGTGAAGGTCCATCGCCCCGTCGAGCACGATCAATATCAGGCCGACCGTCCCGAGGGCCGGGAGCAGCTGGTCGGTCTGCGGCGGCGAGATCTGCCAAAAATCGCAGGCCTGTCGGAGCGTCACCCCAAAAAACAGGAGGAGGATGACCGCCGGCAATCTCGTCCGCGACCCGATGAGGTCGAAAACATACGAGACGAGCACCGCCGCGCTCAAGAGGAGGATGAGTTGGTTCGGATTCAAGCCGGGCCGTTTTTGACGGCGGCGAAGGTGGGCAATAATTTATTGCAGCCCGAGGAACCACGCCTCCACCTTGTCCGCCCGCAGGGCGTAGACGCGCCGCTTCTGGATGTACACCGTGTCGCCCGCCTTCACCTGGTGCGGCGGCGCGACTGCCCGCTTGAAAGTGGTGTTCTTGATGAAAATCTCTTTGACGAGGCCCTCGTCGAAATAGCGCAGCTTGTTGTCCGTCGCCTGAAAGCCGCGCACCGTCGCCGCGACGATGGGCTTTTGAAACTGGCCGAAGCGGTCGAAGACGTAAAAGCCCGCCGACTCGTCGCTCATGAAAACCTGACCGTCAAACTCCTGCAGCCCGTTCGGCACCGGCGCCTTGCCCAGAACCTGGTTGAGGGCTTGGCTCGAATAGAGCGTCTTCCCCGCTTTGTCGATGTTTTTCAATTGAAAACTGGCGTCGTCGTAAACCCAAATAGTCTGGTCGCTGCCCGCTGCGAGGGTCTTGACGTTGGGCAAATCCGCCTTCCGCAGGTCGAGCCGGGCCAGTTCCGTGAGCGAGGCGTCGAGCCAGACGACCGTGTGGAAATCCGGGTACCAGACCATGATGGCCGACGGGTTCGAGCAGTCGATGGAGGCCGCCGCGCCGAGCCGGTCGTTGGTGTAGGTGGCGAGCGGCTCGCCTTGTGGGCCGAAACTTTTCACCTCGTTCTTTAGGGTGATGAGGTAGGCGTTCAGCACGACGTCGGAGCAGACGAAGCGGGCGGCGATGGGCAGCTCGTAGATGAGCCCCTGAGGTTTCATGGCCGCCGGGTCCTGCCGGTAGTGGTTCGAGGAGTCGTAGGCGGCCCGGCTCGATGCCAGCGCCCGGGCGATGCTGTCGAGGTTCTGCCCGACGAGAGTTTTGGGTTCAAGAAAAAGAAGGGAGAAAAGGGCGAGGCAGGTGGTTCGAGTAAATCCTAACTGGTTCATTCTCAAAAGTTTGCAGCGTTATGCCCGAGTCGTCGAGGCTGGCAAAGGTGTCGTGCCAGAGCCAGTCGCCGAGGTTGGCGTACCTCGTTTTGCCATCCGATAACAGCCAGTCGATGGGCAGGTGCCGGTGACCGAAAATGAAGAAATCCACGTCCGCCGCGGCCAGTTTTTCTTCGCAAAACTGGATGAGCCATTCGCCCTCCGCCCCCCGGAATTCGAGGTCGGAGGCCTTGTTTTTTTCGCGGCTCTTGCCCGACCAAAAATTGCCCATCGCCGATCCGACGGAGGGATGGATTGCCCGAAAGAGCCGCTGGCAGGTGGGGTCGGTGAAGACTTTTTTGATGAACTTGTAGCCCGCGTCGCCTGGCCCAAGGCCGTCGCCGTGGCCGATGAAGCACCGCTTCCCGTGAAGCTCGACGACGAGCGGCTGGCGGTGCGTCGGGATGCCCAGCTCGTCCTCGAAATAATCTGCAATCCACAAGTCGTGGTTGCCGGTGAAGAACTCGATGGGCAGGCCCCCGTCGCGCAGCTCCGCGAGCTTGCCGAGGAGCCTGACCGTGCCCTTCGGGACGACCGTCCGGTACTCCACGAAGAACTCCCAAACGTCGCCGAGCAGGTAGAGCCTCTCGGCCTGCGGCGCGGCGCGGTCGAGCCATCGGACGAGCTTGCGCTCGCGCTCGCGGCTCGTCAGGCGAGCGTCGGCGCCGAGGTGGAAATCGGAGGCGAAAAAGGTCTTTTTCAAAAGAGAAAACTTGCGAGGGGCGGGCAAAAGTAGCTCGGCCCCGAACCTGCCGAGCTGTGGGTGGTTTCATAATAGCTTTGCCAAACCGGCCATTCCCAACTTGCTTTTCGAAAAAATGCGCCTCCTCCGCCAGCTCGTCATCCTGCCCATCAAAATATACCAATGGACTTTGTCGCCGCTGCTCGGGCAGGGGAAGTGCCGTTTCCAACCCTCGTGCTCCCACTACATGGTCGGCGCCATCGAGGAATGGGGCGTTTTTCGCGGCCTGTGGCTGGGGTTGAAGCGCATCTCGAAGTGCCACCCGTGGGGGCCGTTCGGGCCGGACCCGGTGCCGAAGCGGCCGAGGTGATTTGAGGCCCGAATCGATGGAACCGCTCCAGAAGCTGGGTTTCGGAACACAAAAAATGCCGCCGCGAAACTGGTCGCGGCGGCATTTTTTTCAGTCCGTCAGCAGATGCCTCACTTCTTTTTCGGCATCGGCTTCTTCGGCATCGGCTTTTCCTCGGCCATCATGCCGCCGAACACATAGCCGACGGAGATGCCGATGACCCTGTGGCTCCACTTGCCCTGGCCTTCCCGAGCGTCGCTGGGGATGGCGTTGGTGAGGCCGAGGCCGTAGGTCGCGCCGAAGCGCAGGCCCATCGGAAGCGTGTAGCCGAGGCCGGCCTGCAGGCCAAAGTCGAGCGCGCTGTACTGGTCGTCGACGGACGAACCGAACTTGATGTCGTCCGATTCGCTCGTTCCGAAGGCCTCCGACTTGTTCTTACCGGCCACGCCGAAGCCGACATACGGCCCTGCGCCGATGTGGAAGCCGCTGGACTGGTACTGGAACATGACCGGCACCTGCACGAAGAGCGGTTTGGACTTGAGGCTGACCTTCCCGCCGAAGAGCGGGATTTCCTCCTCGTACTTGAAGCCCTTGCCCGACACCTCGAGGCTCGGCTCGATGGCGAAGTTGTCGCTCAACGCATAGTTGAGGAAGACACCCGCGTGGAAGGTCGGGAGCATGTCCGCGCTGAGGTTGCCGACGGAGTCGACGGCGCCCGAGGCGGCGACATTGGCGAGGTTGAGGCCCGCTTTCACGCCGTAGTGGATTTGGGCATTGGCCGAGGCGCAGAGGCAGGTCGCGGTGATGACAGAGAGGGTGATTTTTGTGAGCAGTTTCATTTTCTTGAAAGAGTTTAGTTAGGAAAAAAGTTTGAAACCGGCGGCAAAGTAGACAGGCCGGACACTCCGAAAACGATTGCGGGGAAAAATCAGCCCCGTTCAAACGAGGCTCATGATTTTCAAAAACAGCTCCTGCGGCTTGAAGGGCTTTGCCAGATAGTCGTTCATCCCGACCTCGAAGCAGCGGTCCATTTCGAGCCGTGAGCTGTTGGCCGTTAGGGCGATGATGGGCACGTCCGAGTCCTCGCGGATGCGGCGGGATGCGTCGATGCCGTTCATGACGGGCATCTGGATGTCCATCAGGATGAGCGAGTAGCCGTGCTCGCGGTGCTTTTCCACGCCGATCATGCCGTTCTCGGCGATGTCGACGGAGACCAGGTCGCTCCAGTTGGTCAGCAGTTTTTTGGTGGCTATTTGGTTGAGGAAGTGGTCTTCGACCAACAGGATTCTGACCGGCGAGGTCGGTGTGTCGCCAGCCTTCGGCCTGACGACCTTCGGGACTTTGAAAGGGATCTCGAAATGGCAGGTCGTGCCGCTGCCCTCCTTCGAGGTGATGTCGAGCTTGCCCTCGAGGGTCTTTACCAATTTGGAGACGATGGAAATCCCGACCTCGTGCATGCGCTCCTCGTTGTTCGTGTCTGCGCCGTTGTAGGATTTGAGGACGCTGTCGGTGTTCAAAAGCTCTTTGATGCGCGAAGCGGCAATGGCCCGGCCGTTGTCCTTTATGTTGACCAAAAGGTCGAG
>JBGAWE010000285.1:0-4936 GCA_044227705.1 Saprospiraceae bacterium | reverse complement strand
GCTATGAGCGGGAGAAAGGCCGACACCCGCCCATAGCTGGGGATTCGGGGCACAACTCACTGTAAAACAACGGCCTCCGGCCGCGTAAACACCCGCATTTCATTGGTGTAATAGAGAAACGCCTCACTCGCCGGTGCCGCGAACCGTCCTGGAATCTCTGCCCGCAGGTCGAGGGCTACGGCCCGCTTCTCGCGCCCCCGCAGCCGCTCGAAGTGGAAGACCGCGAAGCCGTCCCACAGCTCGTAGAAGTCGAAGACTTTTTCCTCGGCGAGCTTTTTGAGTTGCCAGGGTTGCAGCGACAGCCCGGCCGGGATGCCGACGACGAGCATGGGCGAAGCCGCGTCATCCATCCCCCGGTTTTCAACCGAAGCTGTCAGCCGGACGGTCTCGCCGATGGAGGCCTGCGTTTTTTCCAAAAAAGTCGAGATAGCGAGCGGGCAGCCGGGCGCGTCGCTCGGGCGGCTGGCCGAGTATTTCAGCTCGAAATCGAACGGGATGGGCTTCCTGGTTTTCTCAAAAAAGATCTCGACGTGCGGCCGGTCGTTGGTAAAAAACTTTTCCAATCCGATGATTTTCAACGTGTTGAGCTGTCCAGAGGCCCAGCCCTGTTCGGCCACGCGGCGGCCGTCGATCATGACGACGAGGTTCCCAGCCTCGCTCATTTGCGTCTGCCTCGCACCGTATTCGATGAGCGCCCGCAGCGCGAGGACCGTCGACTGGGTGCTGCCGTAGCCGTAGGCCGTCTTGCTTTTCATGAGGAAGCCAATGGCTTTTTCCAGTGCGTGCTCGTCGGCTTTTTCGGCTCGCATCAAAGCCAGCGCGACGAGCGAGGCGGTTTCCACCTTCAGCCCGCTGCCGTAGCCGCCGAGAGCCGATTTGCCGGTCGCTTCCCAACTGCCGTCTTCTTTTTGCTTTTGTAAAAAATTGGAAATCAATGACTTGGCCCGAACGTCGCCGGTTTTAAGCAGCGCGTTGGCGAGGAGGGCGAGCTGGTAGTTGTCGCCATTGGCTTGCGCCTTTTTGAGCGTCGCGTCGATTTCGTCGCCGATTTTCGAGCCATAACCTGCCTCGGCGAGGCACCAGACGATGTACGAGTTTGGCGCGTTCTCGCCCGAAAACGAGTCATAGCCTTCTTGATTCCTCTTCCAGCCGCCCCTGCCGTCGCGGCGCGAGAGGAGCCAGTCGGCCGTCCGTTCGACCATTTTTTTGTCGACGGGAAAAACGCGGGCCATGTCGGTGAACTCCAAAATCCCGTAGGCTGTCAGCCCCTCGTGGCCGGGCGAGCGGCCGTACCAGTCGAAACCGCCCGTTTTCGATTCATAGGCGACCAGTCTTTTGTAGCCGTCCTCGAGCAGGGCGCGGGCCTTCGACTCGATTTCGGGCCGCAATTGGCCGGTTTTCTTTAAAAAATCGAGCACCAGCAGGTTCGGGTAGTTGGAGCTGGAGACCTGCTCGAAGCACCCGCTCGGCTGCCGCAGCATCCGTTCTAGGCTCGCCGAGAGGTCTTCGAGGACGCTCGGATAGGCCGTGATTTTGGCCGAGACCGTGCCCTCGATGGGGTTGACGAGGCGCGGCTCTATGAGGTTTTGCATCGAGTTTCCAGAAAAGACCTGCGTCGCCGGGAAGCCCGCGACGCTCGTTTTCACCCGCCCGTCGAGCGCGTCGGAAAGGCCGTTCGAGCCGGTGAAACTGATTTTCAGCCAATCCCGCACGTCGATTTCCCGCCCGATCTGGCAGCCGATTTCGACCGTTTTCGCCTCGCCCGCCGCGATTTCGACGGTCTTCCCGTCGGCCGTCCATTGCCCGTCGTCGATGACAAAATGGCTTGGCGCCGAGATTTTCAATTGCCCGGCGACGGCCTCCGCCGAGTTGTTTTTCAACAAGACCGGCAGTCGCAGAAGGTCGCCCGTCTGCACCTGATATGGCAGTTTGCAACTGATTTCCAATGGTTTTTGGGCAAAAAACCTTTTCTCCGTCCGCCCGACCAGGCCGCCGCCGATCCCCTCGGCGGTCGCCCGGAAGGTGGTCAGCGCATCTGAAGTGCTGAACTCGACGGTCGCCTCGCCGCGCTCGTCCGTCTCGATTTGCGGCGACCAGAAGATGGTCGGGCGGAAGTCGTTGCGCTGCGCGGGCGCGGGCCGCCGGCCATAGTTCGGCGAGTAGAACTGGCGGACATAGTTGTATTCGAGCCGCCGATTTGGCTGGTTCGGCACCGACTCGTCACGGTCGAAAAGCAGGTCATTGCTCGGCGGGTCGGACATGATTGTTCGGAAGGCACCGAGTTCTCTGGTGAAACTGCACCCCTGCGTCGAGTTGTCGGCTTGGATGAGCGGCACCTTATACGCCACGACGACGCACTCCATGAGGGCAGAGCCGTCGGCCTCGAATTCGGCGGGCAGGCCTCCGAGCGCAGCCTGCGACCGGTCGGCCTTGAGGGCCATTTTACCCAGGTCATCGTTCACCCGGATTCCGTCGATGTAATAGTTCGCCGCGTTGTCGCGAGTGCCTCGGATAGTCACGTCGCCGCCGTCGACGGCCGTAATTTGTCGGGCCTCCTCTTTTTCGTTGATATCAGCGACGACGTTGAGGTTTCGCGTCGGCAACTCGCGGATGGTCTCGGCCGTCAGTGCGCCGGCGGGGCTGACAGCTTGGGGTCTGGGCTTGCCTGTCTTCTGCTTTTCGGTCAATGACTCGCGCCGATAGTAGCTCGTCTCGTCGTAGCTGAAATCCTTGTTGACGACGGTCGCCCTGCCGCGCAAGACCTCGATTTCGCCCACCTTTTTGCCCCGAAAACCGGGCGTGATGAACTGCAATTCATAAAAACCAGGGTCAATGTCGGCCGCATAGCTGCCACGCGCGTCGGTTGTCAGGGTTTGAAGAAGATCGCCGTCTCGATAGATTTTGACCTTCGAGTTTGCCGACTGCCAATTCTGCACCGTGACCCTCCCGCGAATCGCCGCGCCGCCTGGCAGTTCCTCGGTTTTCATTTCCACGCCGCGCATATCGAAGGGGTCGCCTTTTTTGCAGAAGACGAGGTTGAGGCTGTCCGAGTAGCGGTCGAGCGGGAAGAAACCATACTTGCCGTACTGAATATGCGAGTAGCGGTTGATGTCGATTGCCCCAAAATCGAAACTGCCGAGCCGGTTGGTTTTGACGGTCGGGCCGCCGGGGTAGAGGGAAATTTTCTCCTCCGAAATGGCCCGTTTTTTCTCATAATCATAGAGGTGCCCGGCGATTCGCGCCCGCTCGGGCCGGTTTTGGAAGGCGAGCGGCCCGCCCGAAATTGCCCTTTCCCAGCCAAAACGCCGCCAGCCCTGCGTCAACAAAAGGAGGTCGAGCGCCTGTTCGGCCTTCGGCTCGGCGGGGTCGAAATAGAAGTTAGGCTCCTCGATTTTGCCCCGCACATCCTGTTGAAGCATCAGTTCGGCGAGGATGTTCCCCTGCTTGTCGTCGGCGAAAGTGAGGAGCTTGTCATCGGTGACTGCGAGCGCGATTTGCGTTTTGACTGGTCGCCCGTCGCCGTCGCGCGCCGAGATTTTGAGTTTGACGCGGTCTCGGGGGAGGTATTTTTCCTTGTCCGTCGTCAGCTCGATTTTGAGTTGCCTGTCGCGGTTGGCGAAGGCGAGCCGCTCGGCGACCGGCCGCATTTTTTCATCGAAAAGCGTGAAGCGGGCGACGCCCATCGGCCAGTCGGCCGTCTCGATGGCGAGCTTGGCGGAGCCGCCGCCCAGTTCTAATTGATTGAAAGACAGGACTTTGTCGCGGCTCGCGCCGGTGAAAAAGAACTTCCCGGCCGGGCCGGAGGAGTTGATTTCAAAAAAGAGTAGGCTCCCTTTTCTCTCCAAAAGCCGCATCGACAGCCCGCTTTCGACGGCCGTCGGCAATTTGAAAACCGAATTGCAGGAGGCCGGGCTGGACAGTTTTGCCGAGTAAACCTCGCCCGGTCTCGGGGTGAAATCGAACGCGCCCATCCCGTCGTGAAAGCTCTCGAAAGTGGCGACCAGTCTGTTTTTTGCATCGAAAACCTGCCCGGCGACGTCGGCCGGTTTGCCAAACTCGTTGACGGCTTTGAACGCGATTCGGCTCGGCAGCCCGGCCACCACGTCGCCGCCTTCGGGGAAGAACTGGAGGTCGATTTTGCCGAGGACAATCGGAACGGCTCGGCTGATGGACTCGCTCACGCCGTCTTTTTCGATGGATATGTTGAGGAGTCCGTCGTTGGTTGAGAGATCTTTCGGCAGCTCGAAACGGACGTAGGCGCGGCCGTTCTCGTCGGTCGAGGCGGTGCCGGTTTGGAAATCCGCTCCGCCGATTTTTGCTGAAAAAGAAAGATTTTTGCCCGAAATCGGCTTGTTGTCGAGCGATGCCGCGTCGAAACGGGCTATGACGGCCTCGCCAGGGCCGAAGGATTTCCGTTCAAAATCGAGCTTCAGCCGCAGGTTAGGGAGTACGGTTTTCTGCACGGTCAGATCACGCTCGAAAGCGGTGCCAGTGTTCTTCATCCAGTTGGTGAACGCGCGGATTTTGTACTGGCCGCCGGGCAGGTTGCGGTCGATTTGCAGGTCGCCGGGCGCGATGCCGCCGGGGGCGAGGAGCGTCTTTTTCACCACGACCGAGCCGCGCGGGTCCAACAGCTCGACGTGGACGACATCGCTGACGGGCGAAGGCTGCAGGGTGTTGGCGTCGCGCAGCCAGCAGGTGAACCAGAGGTCGTCGCCGGGTGCTAGCAGGGTTCGGTCGAGGGTGAGGTGGAGCTTTTCGGGGCGGGCCGAGTCGGTGAGCGAGGCGAGTTTTTTTTCAAATAGGAGGCGGGTGGAATCGCCGCCCATGGCCGCTATGCTGCCCGTCCCGGTTCGCTTTGCGACGCACTGGTCGTTGGTGGCGTCCTCGCCAAAAACACTTTGCGCCGAGGTTGTTGGCGAGGACGCCACCAACG
>JBGAWE010000009.1:26886-40845 GCA_044227705.1 Saprospiraceae bacterium | reverse complement strand
TCCCTTTCAATTCCTTTCAAGTAAATCGCAAGTCGCTGGTTTTCAGGCAGTTGCAGCCTCGGGTCGGCGTCGAGGATCCGCGCCGCCGTCTCGCGGGCGGTCTGCAAAATCTGCTGGTCCTTCGACAGGTCGGCGATGCGGAACTGGAGGAGGCCCGACTGCTGCGTGCCCTCGATGTTGCCCGGCCCGCGCAGCCGCAGGTCGACCTCGGCGATTTTGAAGCCGTCGGTCGTCTCGCACATCGTCTTGATTCGCTCTTTCCCTTCGGCGGAGAGCTTGAAGCTCGTCATGAGGATGCAGAACGACTGGTCGGCCCCGCGACCGACGCGGCCGCGCAACTGGTGGAGCTGCGAGAGGCCGAACCGCTCGGCGTTCTCGATGACCATGACGGAGGCGTTCGGCACGTTCACGCCGACCTCGATGACCGTCGTGGCGACCATAATCTGGGCCTCTTTTTTTAAAAAACGGGCCATCTCGAAGTCCTTTTCGGCCGCCTTCATCTTTCCGTGAACGATGGCGATCTGATATTCCGGCATCGGAAAATCGCGGCTCAAAGCCTCGAAGCCTTCCATCAGGTTCTGCAAATCGAGCTTTTCCGTCTCCTCAATCATCGGGTAGACGACGTAGACCTGCCGCCCTTTTGCAATCTCCTCTTTCATGAAACCCTGCACGCGGAGGCGGTGGTTTTCGGTCCGGTGGGTGGTCGTGATGGGCTTTCGGCCGGGCGGCAGCTCGTCGATTATCGACACGTCGAGGTCGCCGTAGAGGGTCATGGCCAGCGTCCGGGGGATGGGCGTGGCGGTCATCACGAGGATATGCGGCGGGAGGGGCGAGCTTTTTTTCCAAAGCTTGGCCCGCTGCTCCACCCCGAACCGGTGCTGCTCGTCGATGACGACGAGGCCGAGGTTCTGGAAGACGACCCCGTCCTCGATGAGCGCGTGCGTGCCGATGACGATTTTGAGGCGGCCGTCTGCGAGCTTTTCGAGAAGCTCCGCGCGCTTCTTCCCTTTGACCGAACCGGTCAAAAATCCGACCTCCACGCCCATGTCGGCCAACAGGTTTCCGATGCCGATGGCGTGCTGCTGGGCCAAAATTTCGGTCGGTGCCATGAGGCAGGCCTGAAACGGGAGGCCGTCCGACGGCCGCTCGTTGTCGAGCGCGATGAGCATCGACATGAGGGCAACTATCGTCTTGCCCGAGCCGACGTCCCCCTGCACGAGGCGGTTCATCTGGCGGCCCTGACCGAGGTCGACGCGGATTTCTTTGAGCACTTTTTTCTGTGCGCCGGTCAGCTCAAAGGGGAGGTGTTCTTTGAAAAAGGTGTTGAAATTTTCGCCAATCTTCGAGAATTGCCAGCCTTCGACGGTCGCCTTCCGGGTTCGCCGCTGGTTGAGGAGCCGGAGCTGCAAAAGGAAAAGCTCCTCGAACTTCAGCCGCCGCGTGGCCGTGTCAACGTCCTTCTGGTTTTCGGGAAAGTGGATTTTGCGCAGCGCGTCGAACCGTCCGGCCAGCCGGAACTCCTCCAAAATCGGCGGCGGCAGGATCTCGTCGACGTCCTTCGGCTTGAGCAGGTCGACGAGGTTGCGCATGGCCTCGATGCCGCGCTGTCGAGGCCCTTTGGGTGAGCTTGTCGGAAGAGGGGTAGACGGGGTCGAAAGTGCGGGGCGGCGGCGTTCTCGTCGCTGACCTCCTCCATCTCGGGGTGCGGGATGTTGACGAAGCCGTTGAACTCGTTGACGCGGCCGAAAACGACATACTCCTTGCCGATGGCCATCGACTTTTCGAGCCACATCGTCGGGCGGAACCAGACGAGTTCGATGGCGCCCGTCTCGTCCCGGAGGCTGCCGGTCAGGCGGCGGGCCGGGCCTTCGCCGCGCGTTTCGAGCCGCCGGAGGGTTCCGCGCAGCAAGACCTCGCCGCTGTCGGGGCCGACGTTGCGGATTTGGGTGAACCTCGTCTTGTCGATGTACCGGAAGGGGTAGTGGACGAGGAAATCGCCGAAGGTGTGGATGGAAAGCTCCTTTTTTAGCACGTCGGCTCGCTGCGGGCCGATGCCTTTCAGGAATTCGATTTGGGTGTCGAGGAGCGTCATTTTTGTTGAAATCTGGCCGATGTTGGCGTCCTAGCCATCATCGCGCGCGGGTAGTTGGCGTCCTCGCCAACAACGGCCAAGCTCCGAGTTTCAATCAAGCCAGTTGCGGAACTTGCTTCTTCAAAAGATAAAGGGAGCCGAAAAGCAGCCCCGAAAAGCACAGGTCGCCGGCGACGGTGTTGCCCAAAAAGGGAAGCCCGGCCGCCATCGCCGCGCCAAGCCCGGCGGGCGTTTTCGGGTACATCGCATCGGTCATCCACGCCCCGAAATTGGTCAGCAGGAAGAAGACGAGCGAACCGGCGACCGCCGCTACGGCCACCTGTTTCGCCCCGATTTTCGAGGCGAAAACCAGTTTTCCAATCAAAAAATAGGCGGCAAAGCCGAGGTAGATGGTCCAAGCGGCCGTCGTGAACCAGACGAAGCCGCTCCCGTAAAGGCTGTGGTAGAGGCTTCCGTAGACGACGTTGTTGAGGAAAAGGTCGGTCAAAAACAGGGCGGCGAACGGGACGGCGAGGCCCATCCATTTGCGGTCGAAAAAGGCGGCGCCGAACAGGCCCATTGCACCAATCGGCGTGAAGTTGAACGGGTGCGGCAGGAGCCGGGCCATCGCGGCGGCGGCAATCATCAGGCAGAGGATGCGGACTTTCATAGACGGTCAAGTTTGGCGGCGAAAGTAGACGATTGGACGGTTGCGCGGTCGGTCGGTCGGATGGTTGCTTGAAATCCGAACTGGTTCGGACATTCGCCGCGCTATTCGTCTCACTTGATTCCCAATTTTTTCAAGAAAATGGCTCTACCGAATTTCCCGAAAAGCCCGGCCGCCGGCTGGCTCCTTTTTGCTTTTTGCCTTTTCACTTTCTCCCTGACTGCCCAGCCCGACCGCTGGCAGCAGCGCGTCGCCTATGTCATGGACATAAAGATGGACGTGAAAAAGCACCGCTACGAGGGCACCCAAAAGTTGACCTACACCAACAACTCGCCCGACACCTTGCAGAAGGTCTTCTATCACCTCTACTGGAACGCCTTCCAGCCCAACTCGGAAATGGACACCCGCTCGCGCTGGCTGCCCGACCCCGACTCGAGGGTGGGCAGCCGGATTCTCGGTTTGAAAAATGACGAGATTGGTTTTGAAAAAATAGGCAAACTGACACAGAACGGTCGGTCGGTGAAATTTTTTGTCAACGAGACCATCCTCGAAGTCACATTGAACGAGCCGATCCTGCCGCGCTCGACCTGTGTTTTCGAGATGGAATGGGAGGCACAGGTGCCCACCCAAATCCGCCGCAGCGGCCGCGACTCCCGCGAGGGCGTCGACTATTCGATGTCGCAGTGGTACCCGAAGCTCTGCGAGTACGACTATCAGGGCTGGCACGCCAACCCGTACATCGGCCGCGAGTTCTACGGCGTCTGGGGCGACTTCGATGTGACCATCCACATCGACGAGGATTACAAGGTCGCCGCGGGCGGTTATCTCCAAAACCCCGAGGAGGTCGGCAACGGCTACGAGGACGACGGCATGAAAGTCAAGCGGCCGAAGGGCGACAAGCTGACCTATCGCTTCCTCGCGCCGAACGTCCACGACTTCGTCTGGGCGGCCGACCGCGACTATGTCCACACCAAAATCAAGGCGGAGGACGGCACTTTGATGCACTTCTTCTATCAAGACGACAAGGAAATCCGCGACGCTTGGGAGAAGCTGCCCAAAATCATGGCCCACGCCCGGACGCTGATGAACCGGCGTTGCGGAGCCTATCCATATAAGGAGTATTACTTCATTCAGGGCGGCGACGGCGGCATGGAATACCCGCTGGCCACGCTCATCACCGGCGGGCGGAACCTCGAAGGGCTGGTCGGCGTGGCTGTCCACGAGCATCTCCATTCATGGTATCAAATGATTCTCGGGACGAACGAGTCGCTCTACGCATGGATGGACGAGGGCTTCGACACTTGGGCCGAGACTTGGGTGATGAACGAGCTGGCCCGCGAGAAGGTCGTCCCCGGCCTCAAGTTCGACGAGAACCTCTGGGCCGGCAACCTCCGCGCCTACAAGACCCTCGCCAACAGCGGCAAAGAGGAACCGCTGACCACCCACGCCGACCATTTCAACACCAACTTCGCCTACTCGCGGGCGGCGTACACGAAGGGCGCGGTCTTCCTCATCGAACTCGGCTACATCATCGGGCAGGAGAACCTCGAAAAAGGGATGCTCCGCTATTTCAACGAGTGGAAGTTCAAGCACCCAAACCCCAACGACCTCATCCGGGTGATGGAAAAACAGAGCGGGCTGGAGCTGGACTGGTTCAAGGAGTATTTCGTCAACACGACCTCCACAATCGACTACGGCATCGACACCGTCGAGCGGGCCGACAAGAAGAACACCCGCGTCGTCATCAAGAAAATCGGCCGGATGCCGATGCCGCTCGACATCGTCGTGACCTACAAAAACGGCGACAAGGAAGTTTTCTACGCCCCCCTCGAACTGATGCGCGGCGAGAAGCCGGCCGAGGACAAGACCGAGCGGACGCTGCTGCCCGACCACCGCTGGGTGGACCAGACGTTCGAATTCATCATCCCGGAAAAGGCGAAAAAAGTGGTGCGCGTCGAAATCGACCCGTCGGGCCGCTTGGCCGACCTCGACCGGGGGAACAACGTCTGGGAAAGAGATTGAGGCGACCGGCGCTCACTCCGGCAAATACCGGTTTCGCTCCTCCCGGGTGAGCTTCTGCCCGGAGACCAGCTCCACCATTTTCGGAAGCTCCCGCGAGCGGAGGCCGACCTTTGCGAACAGTTCAAAATCGCCCATCAGCGTCTCCCGAAAGGTCTTCGACGGGTCGCCCGGATCGGGCGTGGTCGACAGTTTTTGATAGATTTCCCTTGCCTTTTCCGTGTGCCCCATGAAAAGGTGGGCGTGGGCGAGGTTGGTGTGGATGAACGTCTGCGCCGAGTCGACCTGCAGACCCAGCTCGGCAAACCGACGCGCCTCGTCGAATTTCCGGTCGAAAAGGAGGTAGAAGCTCAAGTTGCCCATCATGTCGGTGATGGCTTGCGTCGTTCCGTCGTCGGTGTAGTTGAGGTGGCGCTGGAGGGTGATTTTCAACAGGCCGCGCGTCTCCGCGATTTTGGCGGGCCAATCTTTCACCTCGGCCGGGTCGTCGGGTTGCTGCTCGATGGGGCCGTCGGTCTGCCAACCGTTTTTGCCGACCGTGTCGGCCGCGATGGCCTGGTTGATCTGGGCGTAAATCGGCTGCGGCTCCTTCCCCTTCCCGAAAATCCGGTTCGACTCCTCGACGGCCGCCTTCACCTCCTGCAAGTCCTCCTTCTTGTCGAGGAACTGCTGGTAGATGTCGTCGGCTGCCTTCTCGTTGCCCGCCGCCCGCTGGGCGAAGGCGAGCTGCAGCTTCGATTTCTTGTCGAGGCTTGTCGAGAGGGCGGTCAGTTTTTCCACCCGCGCGGCGAGCTTTTTGGCCTCGGCCGAGAGGCCGTTTTGCAGCAGTTTCTTCGACCATTGGGTGTAAAGCTCGGCCAGTTCGAGCGAGATGCTGGGCTGGTCGGCCTCGTTAGAGGCTTTCTGGAAGAGTTGCTCCGCCCGTCGGAAGGAGGTCTGGAACCGCCCGATGTCGTACTGCAAAACGCCTTGCTGGAGATAAAAACGGGCCAGCTCCCGGCACTCCGCCGCCGGCCAGCGCAGCAGCACCAGCTCGAAGATGTCCGTCGCCCGCAGCGGCTCCTCGATGTTGAAATCGTAGATCTGCTCGGGCGAGAGCGGGGCGAAGCGGCCCGTTTTTTCCAAAATGTCGAGCAGGGTGTCCGCGTCGAGGTGCCAGACGACGGTCCGGCCGTTCTGCCAGATGCTCGCCATGCGCCCGTCGGGCGAGAGCGCGGCGCGGGTCATCTCGAAGGTGTCGGCCTCCAGCCGGAGGATTTCGCGGCCCGTCCCCGCGTCCCAGAGCCGGGCGGTCTGGTCGGCGGAGGCGGTCAGCACCTTTTCGCCGTCGGCCGAAAAACCGAGGTCGGTGATGTCTTTCGTGTGTCCGCGCAGGGTGAACTGCGGCCGGGCGTTGGCCACGTCCCAGATGGTCGCCTCGCGCGGCTGGAGGGTGCTGACGGCGCGATTTCCGTTGTTGGAGAAGGAGAACCGGCTCGAAGAGAGGTAGGTGCTGACCTCGAGCGCGCCCGTCTCGGCGTCCCATTGGCTGAAATAGGGGTCGGCCGTGTTGATTTTCCGCCCCTCCGCGCCCCACGCCAGCCGGTTGAGGGAGAGCGACGAGTCGACCAGTTTGTGCAGCAGTTTCCCTGAAAGGATTTCGTAGACCAGCCCGCAGTTGTTGGCAAAATCGGTCAGCAGGACCTTCTTCCCGTCGGGCGAGAAGCCGCCGAACCCGACAAAGTTGCCCTGAGTCGGATAGGTGAAAACAGCCCGCCCCGTCGCCCGGTCGGTGACTTGCAGGGCGGTCGAGTCGTTGAACTGCTTGGCAAAAAAACGCCCGTCGGCCGAGGCGTGGATGAACATGAGGTTGTTGCCGAAGGGGAGCCGCTCGCCAGTCCGCGCGTCGAAGACCTCGGTCAGTTGGCTGCCCGGCGCGGAGCCTGTGAGGAGCTTCCCGCCGTCGATTGCCTGAAAGAAATAGCTGCCGCCTTCCCCCCCGGCGAGGCGGCATTTTGCCGCGATTTTGCCGGTCTTCAAATCTGAAATGATGGCGGTCGAGCGGTCCTCGCCGTCCCACGAGAGGAGTCTTTCACCGTCGATGAAAAGGAGGCTCGGCCCGCGCCCGCCCCATTTGAACCGCCGCTGGCCAGTTTTCGCATCGAGGATTTCGAGGCTGTCGTTGACGAGCGGGATGGCCACGAGGCGGCCGTCGGGCGAGAAGATGGCCTCGCCCGCGAGCCGCTCGTTTTCTTTTGGGAAGAGCCTCGGCTCAGTGCCAAGCTCCCAGACGTCGATGCTGCCCTGCGAGCGCGCGAAGGCGAGCTGGCGCGAGTCGGGCGAGAAGAAATGGCCCGTCACCTCGTCGCCCGTGGGGATGGTGAAACGGAGCGTCCCTTTTTCAGAGTCCATCAGTTCGGCCGACCCGTCGAGGTGGCCGAGCAGCATGAAGCGGCTGTCTGGCGAGAACCCGTAGCGGACGACGTCTTTCAGCACGGGTCGCGAGTAGAGTTTTTTGCCCGAATGGTTGTCGAAAACCTCGAGGCCCCGGTCGTAGCTGATGACCGTCTTGAGCCGGCCGTCGGGCGAGAT
The DNA here is from genome assembly GCA_044227705.1 of Saprospiraceae bacterium. Lineage (GTDB taxonomy): Bacteria > Bacteroidota > Bacteroidia > Chitinophagales > Saprospiraceae > JANOQP01. The sequence continues at coordinate 33,517 of JBGAWE010000009.1, read as the reverse complement.
CTGGAGGTCGTAATAGGTCTCGCCGATGTTGTCGCGGTCGATTTTCTGCTCGATGCCGGTGGCGGTGTCCCAGTTTTTCGCGTCGTTGTTCGCGTAGAGCGAGGTCAGCGTCTTTCCGTCAGCCGAGAAGTAAATGCTCGTCGCGGCCAGCGTCTGCGGCGCGAAGGCGAGGACTTTGACCCCGTCGGCCGCCCGCCAGATGCCCATCGAGCGGTCGGCGCAGGCGATGGCGACCCATTTCCCGTCGGGCGAAAAGGCCGTTGCCAGCGGGTACGGGCTGCCGAGGGCGAAGGCCGCCCGCCGCTCGCCGCGCTCGATGTCGACGACCTCGATGCGGCCGTCGTCGTTGATCAGTAGGAGTGTTTTTTGGTCAGGGGAGACGGCGGTGGCGAGGAGCTTGCCACCCTCGATGCCCATTTTGGCGAGGGCCTTGCCGGTTTTTGTGTTGAAAACATACATCGCCCCGCTGCCGGTGACGGCGGAGATTTGGCTGTTGTCGGGCGAGAAGATGAGGGTGGAAAGGTTGTCGCTCTCCGGGCAGGGCATCGAAAGCGGCGGTCGGCCGCTGGCGACTTCGTAAAGGAGAACCTCCTCGCCGCCGTGCCCGACGGCCACTTTTTTCAAGTCCGACGAGAAGGCGACCGCGCCGCTCGCCGCCTGCGTCGGGAGGAAGAAAAGCTCGCGGCCCGAGGCCAGTTCCCAGACGTAGGCCGCGCCGAGGGTGGTCGAGGCGGCGAGGAATTTGCCATCGTTCGAGAAGCGCACAACGTCTGCAAGGTCGCCCTCGGCGAGGCCGAAGCTGTGCGTCCGCCACGGCAGCGGGCAGCGGTCGGAGGTCTTGTCGTTTTGATAGAAAACGTCGAGGATGGCCTGCTGCGCCCGCAGGTTTCCATGTTCTACGAACCGCCATGCAAACTCGGCGAGGCGCAGGGCGGTCGTCCGGTCGCCGTCGCGGAGGGCGGTCTGGGCGCGGAAGGCGAGGTCGTTGGCGAGTGCGTGGCGGGTGGCGGCCTCCGATTCGAGGCGGCGCTTTTCGGCTTCGTCGAGGGCTTTTTTAGTGTCGGAAAGGGCTTGTTTGGCCTCGTCGCGGAGGCTGTCGGCTTCGATGGCGCGGGCCTCGGCGAGGGCCTGGCTGGCCTCGGCGCGGTCGATCTGTTTTTCGAGCGCGTCGAGGTTGCGGGCCTCCACGTCGCGGATGCGCTCCTCCATCTGGCGGCGCATCTCGGCCGTCGCCTCGGGGCATTCTTTTGCGGCGGAGAACTTCTTCCGCGCCAGCTCGAAGTTGGGGCGGCGGCGGTTGACGGCGGCCTCGCCCTCCTGCCGGAAATGCTCGAAACAGCTCAGCGCGGCGGCCGCTTGGCCGAAACCGGATTCGATAGCCGCGATGAAAATTGGGAAAAACAGCCAAACCCTCATTCTGTAAATCATTGATTTTCAGAGGGTAAAGGTGCCTTTTCGTTAAGTTTCAAAGTGAATCCAGTGGGAATTTTTCCCGCTCCGACGGCGGCACAGAAATCCGAGGGAGAACGGGACGCGGTTTTCACCAAAAAAAAGCTCCCGCACCGGGAGGCTGAAATGGCGCGGGAGCATGACTAAACATACTATGAGAAAACTACGTTGGGCGAAGATATTTCCACAGAATTTAATGCGTGGTGGGCGAATTAGGATACGGCCTTGAAAAAGAACGGGGCGGTTTGAACCGATTTGGGAGCGGTCGAAAATCGAATTTAGTTGATTAAAAAATCGATTTATTAAGTGGTGAAAATGAGCCGGTTGGTTCTCTCCAAAATTTCGAACGCATAAAATTTTGGCACCATCTTTGGGCTACCCAAATCGAACCAAACTTATTTTATCCATGACCTTTTTCAGCATCATCAACGACGACGAGGAGTTCTTCAAGTTCGCCTGAACCTCCCGCCAAAAAATGGCCCGGACGACAATCGCTCGACCGGGCCATTTTTAATTTCGCCTCGCTTCGGGGCAAAAAAAATTCCTGCCAACAGAAGGGAGTCGGCAGGAAAATCAAAACATACTATGAGAAAACTTGTCACGAAGATAGAGCCGCTCGAAGTGCTCGGAACGCCATTTACGGAGCGGCAATCGATTTCCAGCCAACGGTTGTTTTAAGCTTTGGAACGGTTCGGCCGGTGGCCCGAGACGGTCTGTTTTCGGCGTGAACGGGCGGCTTTCACATGAAAATCGGTGTTTATTTGTTCCACCAAAAAAAGAACCGGTACTTCATGAGGGAACGAAGCACCGGCTCAAAAACAAACATACTATGAGAAACTGACCACGAAGCTAAACGCCGCCCGGGCCGGGCCGACGACGAATTACGATGTGGCTTCAAAAACGGGGGGGGCGGTTTGCGGCGGTTACTGAACGGCAAGAGCCGCGATTGCCAACGCCTGACCGGAAAACGTTGTGGAAAAAAGACCCTCGAAACTTGCCCAAAACACGCGCAACGAACTGGCACTTTTGGCGTAAAATTTGCCAGAAAACCATAATATGGCAATGGCCATCGAAGCATACAGTCATCCTTTCAACACTAACTTTTAGCCCGAACTTATGGCAAAAATCCTCATCGTCGACGACGAACCGTCCATCCGCCGCATCCTCCGCGAAATCCTTGAGTTCGAAAAGTACGTCATCGAGGAGGCGGCCGACGGCCTCGAGTGCGTGACGAAGGTGCAGCGCGAGAAGTTCGACGCCATCATCCTCGACATCAAAATGCCGAAGATGGACGGCCTCGAAGCCCTCGACCGACTCCAGATCCTCTCGCCGGAGACGCCGGTCGTCATGATTTCAGGCCATGCGACCATCGACATCGCCGTCGAAGCGGTTCGAAAGGGCGCCTTCGACTTCATCCAGAAGCCACCGGACATGAACCGCATCCTCATCACCGTCCGAAACGCGCTCGACAAGAGCGAGCTGACGACCGGCATCAAGACGATGCAGAAACAGGTCACGCGCGGCAAGCGGCAGGAAATCATCGGCAACTCCGCGCCCATCATGGAGGTGAAGGACATGATCGACCGCGTCGCGCCGAGGGACTCGCGCGTCCTCATCCTCGGGCAGAACGGGACGGGAAAGGAGCTGGTCGCCCGCTGGATTCACGCCAAGAGCAACCGCGCCGACCAGCCGCTCATCGAGGTGAACTGCGCGGCCATTCCCTCGGAACTCATCGAGAGCGAACTTTTCGGCCACGTAAAAGGCTCATTCACAGGGGCTTACAAAGACCACGCGGGCCGCTTCGAGCAGGCCAACGGCGGCACCATCTTCCTCGACGAGATTGGCGACATGAGCCATTCGGCGCAGGCAAAGGTTTTGCGGGCTTTGCAGGACAGCAAAATCAACCGCGTCGGCGGAGAGAAGGAAATCAAGGTCGATGTGCGCGTCCTCGCCGCGACGAACAAGGATTTGAGGAAGGAAATCGCCGAGGGCCGATTCCGCGAGGACCTTTTCCACCGGCTGGCCGTCGTGCAGATCCGCGTCCCGGCGCTCAACGACCGGCGCGACGACATCCCGATGCTCGTCGAGCATTTCAACAAGATGATTGCCTCCGAGAACGGTCACCCGCCGAAGAAATTCACGAAGGAAGCCCTCCGAGCGCTCCAGGAATACGACTGGACGGGCAACATCCGCGAGCTGTCGAACGTCGTCGAGCGCCTGCACATCTTCTGCGACTCGGAGGTGACGGAGGACCACATCATGCGGCATGTCTTCTGGAACGCGGCCAATCAGTACGCCTGACTCGGGTTGCTTTCTTCCAAAAAAGGCCCACTTTTGAGCCGAAAAAGAATTCAAAGCCTGTCGCCAACCGCGACGGGCTTTTTTGTCCCATCCAAAATTTCCTGAAAAATGGCAAGCACCAACGGCTCCGCCTCGAAGCGCAAAAAATGGTCGACCGGCCGGGGCCAAAACTCTTGGACGATGTTCCGCATCATGTCGGAGTTCGTCGACGGCTTCGAGCGGCTAAACGACATCGGCCCCTGCATCTCCATCTTCGGCTCGGCCCGCACGAAGCCCGGCTCGCATTTCTACACCCTCGCCACCGAAATCGGCCGTAAACTGGCCGAGGAGGGCTTCGGCGTCATCACCGGCGGCGGCCCCGGCATCATGCAGGCCGGCAACCAGGGCGCCCGCGAGGGCGGCGGCGACTCGGTCGGCCTCAACATCTCGCTCCCCTTCGAGCAGCACCACAACCCGTTCATCGACCACGACAAGAGCCTCGACCACCGCTATTTTTTTGTCCGAAAGGTGATGTTCGTCAAGTATGCGCAAGGTTTCGTGATAATGCCGGGCGGCTTCGGCACGATGGACGAGATGTTCGAGGTGCTCACCCTCATCCAGACCCGGAAAATCACCCGCGTCCCCATCGTCCTTGTCGGGGTGAAATACTGGCAGGGCCTCGTCGACTGGGTTCGCTCGTCGATGCTCGAGATGGAACACAACATCAACGCCGAGGACCTCTCGCTGCTCCCCTTGATGGACGACGCGGACGACGTCGTGAGGTACATCACCGAGTTCTACGAGGGGGAGAAGGAGGACCGCCTCGTGCCGAACATCCAGCTTTGATGATTGGACGGCTTTGCCCCGTCCCGGCTTTGGCCAGTGTTTGCAAGCACTGGGCAAGAAATCCCCGAGAAGGCCGTTTTTTGACCCAAACCAGCTCGATTTCTTATGCGAACCGCCCCGTTCACCCCCGTTTTGTTGATTGTCGGCCTGCTGTTCTCGGGGGCGGGCGACCGGGTTTTCCTCCATAAAAAGGAGGCGAAGGCACCCTTGCCGCCGACCGAAATCCCGCTCGACACGACGCGCAGCCTGACCACCATCGCTTTCGGTTCGTGCAACAAGCTGGGCAAGGATTTCTCTCAGACCATCTTCTCCGCCATCGCCGAGGACAAACCCGACCTCTTCGTCTGGCTTGGCGACATTGTCTATGCCGACACCCGCGACATGAAGCGGCTGGAGAACATGTACAAGGCCCTGAAGACCGTCCCCGACTACAAAAAGCTGATGGCCACGAGCATGGTCGCCGGTGTCTACGACGACCACGATTTTGGCGAGAACGACGCTTTCAGCAGCTTCCCTTTTAAAAAGGAGAGCCGCGACAAACTCTACGACTTCCTCGACATCCCGAAAACGAGCTATTTGAGGAAGAGGGAGGGCGCCTATCAAAGCTACCTTTTTGGAAGGGGGAACCAAAAGGTGCGCCTCATCATGCTCGACACACGCTATTTCCGCGACTCGCTCACGCCCGATGAGACGCACCAAAAGCGCTACGTCCCGAACACGACCGGCACGGTCCTCGGCGCGGCGCAATGGGCGTGGCTCGAAAAAGAACTCTCGAAAAAGGACGCGGCCCTGACCATCATCGGCAGCTCCATCCAAGTCGTCGCCGACGACCACGGCCACGAGAAATGGGGCAACTTCCCCAACGAGCGCAAGCGGCTCCTCCAACTCATCGGAAAGACGAAGCCCAAAAACCTCCTCGTCTTGAGCGGCGACCGCCACATGGCCGAAATCTCGAAGTGCAGCATCGCCGGGCTGCCCTACGTCCTCTACGACCTCACCTCGAGCGGCCTCACGCACTCGCGCACCATGTCGAGCGAGGAGAACCGCTTCCGCTCGGGCAAGCACATGTACGTCGCCCGCAACTTCGGCCTGCTCAAAATCGACTGGGCCTCGCCCGCCTTCTGACCTCCCCTTTTTTGGGACTTTTGCGGCATGGGCTTCTCCTCCGAACAAGCCGTCACTGCGCTGAAATCCGCCGTTTTTGAAAAGAAATGGCCCGTTTTCCTGTGCTTTTGGGCAATCTCGATGGCCGTTTATGCTCCCGCCGCCCATGCCGGTTTCGTGACCGACTGGCTGGGCTGGGAGGCGCGCTACCGCGAAATGGGCTGGGGCGGCATTCCCAATTGCTTCGGCTACCGGGGGCTTTTGCACATCGGGCAAGCGGTCTTTTTCACCCTTTTTTGGCTGTTCGGCCGCGACGGCTGGGCATGGCTCGCGGTCTCGACGGGGCTTCACGCGGCGGTCGCGTGGCTCGGCTGGCGGCTCTTCGCCGACCTTTTCGAGAAGACCGCCCGGCCGCTTTCCGCCGCTGAAAGCCTCACGTTGCTCGGCGGCGCGGCACTGTTCCTCGTCTCGCCCTACGCGGCGGAGGCCATCGTCTGGCGGGTCTGCCTGCACTATCTGTTGATGTCGGCATTGCTGCTGGCGGGGCTTCGGTTCGCCCTTTCTTTTTTGGAAAAAAACTCGAGCCGCGACCTCCTCCTCGCCCATGCCTGTTTTTTCACGGCCCTTTTCACACTCGAAATCTCGCTCGTTTTTCCGCTCATGATCGGGCTTTTGGTCGTCGGCTATGCTCTGTCGACGGGGCAGCGCGGGCGGCTCGGCGGCTGGCTGCTGCGCCTCGTTGGGCCGGGCGCGGCGGGCTGGGGCCTCTTTTTTTTGTTGAACAAAATCTTCCTCGGCGCGCCCGTCGGCCACTACGGCGCTGCCGAGCACCTGCGCCTGCGACCGATGGAGATGGCGGCCTTCGCGCTCAAGACCTTGTTGAAAGACGCCGCCTTCCTCCGCTATTTCGAGCATCCGATAAAGGAAAAATGGTTCGCCCTGCTCGACCAGC
>JBGAWE010000009.1:0-26868 GCA_044227705.1 Saprospiraceae bacterium | reverse complement strand
GAAAAAGGAGCCGCGCCGGCCCCGTTTTTTCGGTTGGTCGGGCGTCGCGCTCGGCTGGTTCCTGCTCTCCGTCGCCCCGGCGAGCAACCTGTTCTTCTACTGGATTGGCTGGTCGGAGAACGACCGCTACGGCTATTTCCCGCTCGCCTTTTGGTGGATGGCTGTCGCTTCGATTGGCCTCTTTTTGCAGAAAACCGTGCGGATTGGGCTGTTTTTGGCCATTTGTTCAACAAGTCTCCTCTTTTTGGGGAAGACCGTCGCCGCCTGGCGCGTCAACCACGAAATCCAGTCTTCGCTCATCAAAGACTTCCGCTGGTGGGACGCGCGGCGCGTCGTCGTCCTCGGCGTGATGGAGAACTATCGCGGCACCTACGGCTTCCGGCTCTTCGGCGGCCCGTCCGGCTTCCGCGAGGCGCTGGAGCAGGCCACCGGCCGCCGCTTCTCGGGGGAGATGCTCGACGTCTGCCAGTTCAACATGGAGCGGCCCACGGACGGACTGCGCGTCCAGAGGGACTCGACTGGCCGTCGGGTTGTTCAATTCAACCAATACGGCAACTGGTGGTGGGCCGACGGCGTCTGGAAATTCAACCTCGAAAATCCCGTCTACTCGGCCAAACTGGGCGAATGGGCCGATTTCACCCTTGTCGAGAAAGAGCCGCGCGACACCTCGACGGTTTTCATTTTTCAAAACGGGCTTCATTGGGAGGAGAGCCGCTGACGACAAAACCGTTTCGCCAAAGAGCCGCCCGGCATAGCTTCGCCCCCGGTTTCCATCGAAAAAGTCTCGAAATGCGCCTTTCCATCGTCATCCCCGCCTACAACGAGGAGCGGACAATCCACCTCATCCTCGACAAAATCAAGGCCGCGCCCCTGCCCGACGGCCTCGAAAAAGAGGTCATCCTCACCAACGACTGCTCGCGCGACGACACCGAGGGCGCCATCCGTCGCTACATGGCCGCCAACCCCGACATGCCCATCGTCTACCAAAAACACGAGGTGAACCGGGGAAAAGGCGCCGCGCTGCACACCGGCATCCGCCGCGCGACGGGCGACTTCATCATCATCCAGGACGCCGACCTCGAGTACGACCCGCGCGAGTACACCATCCTCCTGCGGCCCATCCTCGACGGGTTCGCCGACGTCGTCTACGGCTCGCGCTTCATGGGCGGGCGGCCGCACCGCATCCTCTTTTACTGGCACTCGATTGGCAACAAGTTCCTCACCTCGCTCTCCAACATGTTCACCAACCTCAACCTGACGGACATGGAAACGTGCTACAAACTCTTCCGCGCGGAGGTCATCAAAGGCCTCGACCTGTGCGAGAACCGCTTCGGCTTCGAGCCGGAGGTGACCGCCAAGATTAGCCGCGTGCCGGGCGTGCGGATTTACGAAGTGGGCATCAGCTACTACGGACGGAGCTACGCGGAAGGAAAGAAGATCGGCTGGCGCGACGGCTTTCGCGCCATTTTTTGCATCCTGAAATACAACCTGTGGGCGACTTAATTTCTTGAGGCCGCCATTTTACCGAATCAATTCTTTTTGGAAAACTTGCGATAGAGCCGCGTCTGCCGGTTGTCGAGGCTGATTTCGCGGCCGCCGATGAAGGCCATCTCCACCTTGCAAGTCCGCATGTCGAGCGCGTCGCCGGGGGTGACGAAGAGGGTCGCGTCCTTCCCCGTCTCGAGCGAGCCGAGGCGGTCGGCGATGCCCAAAATCTTGGCCGGTTCGAGGGTGACGGCGGTCAGCGCGGCCTCTTTGTCCAGCCCGAAGCCGACGGCCTGACCGGCCTGAAAAGCCAGGTTGCGCACCTGCCACGAGCCGCCGTTGGAGATGGCGAACTCGACGCCCGCAGCCGCCAAAAGGGCGGGTGTTTTGAAGTTTTGGTCGATGTCAGAATCGTCGTGGCGCGGCACGGCGTGAGTTCGAGAGAGGACGACCGCGACCGCGTGCTTCTTCAAAAAATCGGCCACGAGCCAGCTCTCGCCGCCGCCGACCACGACCGGGCGGCAGCCCCATTTTTCGGCAAAAAGGACGGATTCCTCAATGCTTTTGGCCAATTCCGCATGGAGATAGAGGGTCTTCGACCTGTCGAACAGGCCGCGCATGGCCTCGAACCGCTGGTTCTTCGCCTCGGGCGCGGGCTTGCCGAGCCATGCCTTCGCCTCGGCGAAAAGCTGGTCGAGGGCGCGCAGTTGATTGTCGAAATCGTCCTCTTTTCGCTCCCTCGGGAATCGCCGCTCGCCCTCGTCCTCCCGCAAATTTTTGACGGGCCAGTTGAGGTGGATGCCCTCGTCGATTTTCAAAGCGGCGTCCTCCCAGTTCCATGCGTCGAGCTGCACGACGCTCGACTGGCCGCTGATGCGCCCGCCGCCGGGGCAGATTTGGGCGGTCAGAACCCCGTTCGAGCGGACGGTCGGCGGCACCTCCGAGTCGGCGTTGTAGGCGATGATGGCTCGGGCGTTGGGGTTGAGCTCGCCGGTCTCGTCGTCGTCGCGGGTGGCGCGGGCGGCCTCCACCTCGACGAGGCCGAGCCGCGTGTCGAGGGCGACGAGGCCGGGCCAGACGTGCTTGCCGGAGGCGTCGACGACGCGCTTGTACTTCGACAAATCGAGGCGGATGTGGGTCGCATCGGCGATGAGCGTCAACTTCCCGTTCTCGAAGCCGATGGCCGCGTTCTGGATGGTTTTTCCATTGCCGAGATGGGCCGTCGCGCCGGTTATCAATATGGATTGAGATTGGGGCGGCGCAGGTTGGCCGGGCTGTGCTGTTGCGCTATTTCCAATAAGGAAAACAATTGTCGAAACAACTGAAATTTTAAGCAGAAAAGCAGCCGTTTTTTTCATACAAAGTCCTTATTGAATTTTTTAAAAAAAACAGGATTCATCCAATGCCTCAACAGAATAGCTTGGATGGTTTTGTACCCCGAAGCAGAGCTTTAGGCCACAATCAAATCACCTCTTTGGCTATCCTCTTTATCGTTTCCGTGTCGCCCATCGTGTAATAGTGCAGGCACGGAGCGCCCATCTCTTTCAACCCTTTTGACTGTGCGACGCACCACTCAATTCCAATCTCTCGCACGGCCGCGTCGTCCTTCGCCTTGAGGACTTCGGAGACGAACTCCTCCGGGAAATTGATGAAGAACTTGCGCGGGATGCCCGTGAGCTGCGCCTTTTTGGTCACGGGCTTCAGCCCAGGGATGATGGGCACGGTGATGCCCGCCGCGCGGCAGGCGGCGACGTACTCCGAGTATTTTTGGTTGTCGAAGAACATCTGCGTCACGATGTAGTGCGCCCCCGCGTCCACCTTTTCTTTCGTGAAATGGAGGTCGTGCGCCAGGTTGGGCGACTCGAAGTGCTTCTCCGGGTAGCCCGCGATGCCGATGCAGAAGTCGGTCGGCTGGCCGTTGGAGATGTTGGCGTCGAGGTAGATGCCCTTGTTCATGTTGACCATCTGCTTCACGAGGTCGAGGGCATATTTGTGGCCGTCCGGCTCGGGCACGAATCGGTCCTCGAACGCACGAGCGTCGCCGCGCAAGGCGAGGACGTTGTTGATGTCCAAAAAAGCGAGGTCGATGAGGGCGTTCTCCGTCTCCTCGACCGAGAAGCCGCCACAGATGAGGTGGGGCACCGCATCGACGCCGTAGCGGTGCATGATGGAGGCGCAGATGCCGACGGTTCCGGGGCGCTTTCGGATGCTCGTCTTCTCGTAGTAGCCGGAGGGCCGCATCTTGTAGATGAACTCCTCGCGGTGGTAGGTGACGTCGATGAAGGGCGGCTTGAACTCCATCAGCTCGTCGAGCAGGTGGAAGATGTTGTGCATCGAGCCGCCCTTGAGCGGGGGCAGCACCTCAAAGCTGACGAGCGTCCGGCCGGCGGCCTTTTCCAGGTAGTCAATGACTTTCATGTGGGCTGTTTTGGTGAAAACGGGTGGGCGAAAATAGAACTTGCCCCGAAAAACGGTCGCCCGCCGTCGTCCGTCCGCCGCCATGCGAAACCATTTTTTCCGCCACGTCGCGCAGGTTAGCCCCGCGCCGCCCGCCCTCGAGATCGACCGTGCCGAGGGCTGCTATCTGATTGACAATCAAGGGGTTAAATACCTCGACCTCATCTCCGGCATCTCTGTCAGCTCGCTCGGCCACCGGCACCCGGCGGTCGAGCGGGCCGTCATCCGGCAGTTGAAAAAGCACGCCCACACGATGGTCTACGGCGAGCACGTCCTAGCCCCGCAGGTCAAACTGGCGCGGCTGCTGGCGAAGAACCTGCCGAAAAACCTCTCGTCCGTCTATTTCACCAACTCTGGCGCGGAGGTCGTCGAGGGCGCGATGAAACTCGCCAAGCGTTTCACCGGCCGGGCGGAGATCGTCGCCTGCCGCGAGGCCTATCACGGCTCGACGCAGGGCGCGGCCAGCCTCATGTCCCCCGGCACGTTCACGGATGCGTTTCGGCCGCTGCTGCCTGGGGTTTCCCACATCGAGTTCAACAACCTCGACGGCATTGATAAAATCTCGAAACGGACAGCGGCAGTCGTCATGGAAACCGTGCAGGGCGAGGCGGGCGTTCGGCTGCCCGACCCGGTTTTTTTAAAGGAAATAAGGCGGAAATGCTCCGAAACTGGCGCGCTCCTCGCCCTCGACGAAATCCAGACGGGCATGGGGCGGACGGGGACGCTGTGGGCCTTCGAGCAGTTCGGCATCGAGCCGGACATCCTCTTGTTGGCAAAGGCACTCGGCGGCGGGCTGCCGCTGGGCGCGTTCATCGCGTCCCAAAAAATCATGTCGTCGCTCTCGCACGACCCGGTCTTGGGGCATATCACGACGTTTGGCGGCAACCCGGTCTGCTGCGCGGCGGGGCTGGCGACGCTCGAAGTCTTGACCAAAACCGACTTGGTTTCAACGGTGAAAAGAAAGGAGGAACTGTTCCGCGATCTCCTTCTCCACCCTGCCATAAAAGAGGTGCGCTCGGCCGGTCTGCTCATGGCCGTCGACCTCGGCGACGCGGAACAGGTGCAGCACTCGGTTGCTTTTTGCCAGCAAAACGGGGTGCTGATCGACTGGTTTCTGTTCAACGAGCGGTGCCTGCGCGTCGCGCCGCCGCTGGTGATTTCGGAGGAGGAGATTGAGGAGGCTTGCCGGGTGGTGCTGATGGCTGTGGAAGCAGGATAGGCGCTGCGGAAAACCAAATGCGTTCGGCTCCGAAGCGATTGGGGCAGGTGTCATGGCAGGCTTGTTCCCTTTAGGGTGAAACGATGTAATTCTCGAATGAACGCGGCCGCGCCCATGTTGGTCCCGAAAGGCGAACCTCGTCGATGAGGACGCGGCCCACCGTTTGCTTCAAATAAAACGGCCCTCGGTCATGCTTTCTTCAAAAATAGGTGGCAAGTTTTGAAATGCCGACAGCTCCCAACCTTTTGTTGGCACCCCTGTTATCTTTGCACCACGAATGAAATGGCGCGACAAGACTGCGCACAACTGATTGATTTTCAATGTCCAACGACCGTCTGATCTATCTCGACAACAATGCCACCACGCCCTGCGACCCCCGTGTGGTGGAGGCGATGCTGCCCTATTTCACCCAGCACTTCGGCAACGCCGCCAGCCGTAGCCACGCCTTTGGTTGGTCGGCGGAAGAGGCCGTCGACTATGCCCGCGAGCAGATTGCGCAGCTCATCGGTGCGGAGGACAAGGAGGTGATTTTCACCTCGGGCGCGACGGAGGCGAACAACCTGGCCATCAAGGGCGTCTTCGAGATGTACTCGAAAAAAGGGAACCACATCATAACCGTCGAGACCGAGCACAAAGCTGTGCTCGACACCTGCAAGCACCTCGAAAAACTGGGCGCGGAGGTCTCCTATTTAAAGGTGAAAAGCGACGGCCTCATCGACCTCGCCGAACTTGAGGCGGCCATCCGCCCGACGACCGTCCTCGTCTCCGTCATGTGGGCGAACAACGAGACCGGCGTCATCCAGCCGATGCGCGAAATCGCCGTCATCTGCGAAAAGCACGGCTGCCTCTTCCATTCGGACGCGACGCAGGCCGTCGGCAAAATCCCGACACTGGCGCGCGAGGTGGGCATCCATCTTATGTCGTTCACCGCCCACAAGATGTACGGGCCTAAAGGCGTGGGCGCGCTCTACGTCTCCCGCAAAAGCCCCCGCGTGAAAGTGACGGCCCAGATGGACGGCGGCGGCCACGAGCGCGGGATGCGCAGCGGGACGCTCAACGTGCCGGGCATAGTCGGCTTTGGGAAGGCGGCGGAACTCGCCCGGCTCGAAATGGCCAGCGACGCGGCCCGCGTCTCTAAACTCCGCGACCATTTGGAGGAAGAACTCATGAAACTCGAGGAAACCGCCATCAACGGCAACCCCGCGCACCGGATGCCGCACGTGGCGAACATCTCTTTCAAGCACGTCGAGGGCGAGGGATTGATGATGACCTTCAACAAGAACATCGCCCTGTCGAGCGGCTCGGCCTGCACCTCGGCGAGCCTCGAGCCGAGCTACGTCCTCGTCGGCATGGGCCTCGGCGACGACCTCGCGCACTCGTCGCTGCGCTTCTCGCTCGGCCGCTTCACGACCGAAGAGGACGTCGAGATGGCCATCAAACTTGTCTCGGACGGCGTGAACCACATGCGCGAGCTATCGCCGATTTGGGAGATGTACAAAGAGGGCATCGACTTGACGAAGATTGAGTGGGCGGCCCACTGATTTTGACCCCAACGAACTGATTTTTAATCAAAAAAACTCTTCAATAAAATGGCATACTCAAACAAGGTCCTCGACCATTTCCACCACCCGCGGAACGTCGGGGTGCTCGACAAGTCGAAGAAGAACGTCGGCACCGGGCTGGTCGGCGCACCCGAGTGCGGCGACGTGATGCGGCTCCAAATCGAGGTCGACGAAACGACGGGCGTCATCGCCGATGCGAAGTTCAAGACCTTCGGCTGCGGATCGGCCATCGCCTCCTCGTCCCTGGCGACCGAGTGGCTCAAGGGCAAGAGCATCGACGAGGCCCTCACCATCGACAACATGGACATCGTCGAGGAGCTCGCCCTGCCGCCTGTCAAAATCCATTGCTCCGTCCTCGCGGAGGATGCGATCAAGGCCGCCATCAAGGATTACAAAGAGAAGAACGGCGTCGCCGCCCAAGTTGCGGCAGTCGCGTAAACCATTGATTTCCAATGATTCACGTTGCTGAATCGGCCAAAAAGAAAATCGACGAAATCCGCTCGTCCGAGAAGATGGCGGCGGACTATTTCGTGCGCGTCTCGGTCGTCTCGGGCGGCTGCTCGGGCTTGAGCTACAAGCTCGACTTCGACAACGAGCCTCGGCCCAACGACCAAGTCTTCGAGGACAACGGCGTGAAGGTCGTCACCGACCTCAAGAGCTTCCTCTACCTGTTCGACACGACGCTCGAGTTCAGCGGCGGGCTGAACGGCAAGGGCTTCTCGTTCAACAACCCCAACGCCTCGCGGACCTGCGGTTGCGGCGAGAGTTTTTCCGTCTGAAATCTTGGAACGCGGACAAATTCAAATGGGACACGCGGCTTGAACGCCCGTGTCCCATTTTCATACAAAACCAACTCGGCCATGAAAAAGCGCCAGTCGCTCCTCCGCCTCGCCCTGTTCGCCGGGAGCCTGATTTTCCTCAACATCATCGCCTCGTTCATCCCCGCGCACCTCGACCTGACGGAGGAAAAGCGGTTCACCCTCACCCGCCCGACGAAGGAGCTTCTCTCGAACTTGAAAGACGTGGTCAACGTCAAGGTCCTCCTCGACGGCGACTTCCCGGCCGGGTTCAAGCGGCTGCAAAACTCGACCCGCGAGCTGCTCGATGATATGCGCCGATCGTCGCAACTCGTTGAATATCAATTTGAAAACCCGAATTCCGGGACGGTCGAGCAGGTCAACGAGTACCGGAAAAACCTCGCCGACGAGGGCATCCGCCCGCTCAACCTGCGGGTGATGGAGAACGACCAGATGACCGAGAAAATCGTCTACCCGGTCGCCATCGTCAGTCAGGGAACGCGGCATTTTTCGGTCAACCTCCTCGACGGCGACAGCCCCGGGCAAGACCCAGAGACCGTGCTGAACAATGCCGTCAGCCAGCTCGAGTACAAGATTGCGAACGCCATCCAGAAGCTGTCGGTCAACGTCAAGCCGACCATCTTTTTCACGAAAGGGCACGGCGAGCTTTCGAGCGACCAATTGGGCGATTTGACCGCTGCGCTTTCTCCTTTTTACAACCTCGGCATGGTCGCCCTCGACTCGGTGGCGGTCGTCCGAAAGGAGGTTTCCATCCTCGTCGTCGCCAAGCCGCAGACTTCTTTTTCGGAAAAGGACAAGTTCAAGCTCGACCAATACGTGATGAACGGCGGCCGCGTCCTCTGGCTCGTCGACCGGATGGGCGTCTCGCTCGATTCGATGTCGGGCGGGCGGAAGTTCATCCCGCAGGACTTGCCGCTCAATTTGGAGGACATCCTCTTTAAATATGGCGTCAGGATCCAGCCCAACCTCGTGCTGGATTTGCAGAACACAAAAATCCCCATCACCGTCGGGCAGGTGGGCAGCGGGCCGCAAATCGAGCTGTTCAACTGGTTCTACCACCCGGCCGTCGCCCCGGCGAGCGGGCACCCGATTGTCAAAAACCTCGACCGGGTGCAGATGTTCTTCCCCTCGACGATCGACACGATCCGGACGAAGACGGCGGTGAAAAAGACAGTTTTGCTGGCCTCGTCGAAGTACAGCCGCGTCCAGTTCAGCCCGATTGAGCTGAACTTCGACATCCTCCGCTACCCGGAAGACCCCTCGAAATTCGACAAAGGCCCGCAGCCGGTGGCCGTGCTTTTGGAAGGAAGTTTCCCCTCTGCCTACGACGGCCGCGTGACGACCGAGATGAACGCCGGGCTGCAAAGCATGGGCATCACCTTCCGGAACCAAAGCGCGCCGACCCGTCAAATCGTGGTCTCCGACGGCGATGTGGCCGCCTCGATGTTCAACAAAAAGCGCACCCGCTACGAGCAGCTCGGGGTCAACGTCTTCGAAAAAGAGTTCGGAAATCAGGTCTATCCGTATGCCAACCGCGCTTTCCTGCTCAACTGCATCGAATATTTGATGCAGCCCAACGGCATCATCGAGGCGCGGTCAAAGGAGGTGAAACTGCGCCTCATCGACAAGACCGCCGCCACGCGCGACCGTTCCTCGTGGCAGCTCCTGAACATCGGGCTGCCGCTCCTTTTGCTCGGCGTTTTCGGCTGGGCCTTCAACTGGCGGCGGCGCAGGAAGTACGCTGTCTGAAACAAAAAAGCCGCCGGGAAACCTTCCCGGCGGCCCTGTTGCCGCGCCGTCAACCGGCATATTGGCCCTTGATGTCCTCGAAAGTTTGTCTCAGCTCGTCGAACCGCGCTTGGCCGTCGGGGAGCTTCACCTTTTTGAGCTGCTTGGAGATGCCCATCAACACCGAGCGATTGTCGTCCTCGTCCTGGAGCTGTTGGGCGAAAGCATCCACCTCCCGTTGGAGATCGGGCGGTGTGGACGGTTTCGGCCGCTGCGGGGCGGCGCCGCGCTTTTTGCCCTGGTCGCTGGTGCCGGGTTCGGCGGGTTTCTGGCCTTTCCTGCCCGCTCCGTCCGTTATCTCCTTCTTTTCGCCTCGGCCCGATGCCCAGCCTGCGACCGTCGGGAGCAGCTTTGGGAACATCACGTTGAGCAGGGCGGCCATCCCAAGCACGTTGAGAAACCCCGCGAGGATGGGCGATTTTTTGTCCATCGTCACGTAGAAGACGAAGCAGATGACGCTGCAGACGGCGAACTGCTGCAGCGTGACCGTCCCGCTCGTGACGGCCTTGGCCACGCCGATCGCAATGGCCACCAGGCCGTAGACCTTCCAGGTCTCGAATCCTTTTTTTTCAGTTGTGTTGCGCATGGTTGAGCATTGGTTGAAAAATGAACGGTTTGACCCGGCCTCGTCGGCCGGGCCGGTTCAGTCGGGGCCACAGTCGGGCAGTGTCTTGAATGGGTCGGGCGGGAGGCGGTCAAACCTGCACATGCAACGCTTGATATCCCCTTTCGATTGGCCGCACAGGATGATCTCCGCCCTTCGATTGAGCTGGAGCTTAGTGAGCCGGGCTGGGTCGCCAATGCTGCTCGGGCCGGTCAGTGCCTTCGGGAAGGTGTAGACTGGCCGACTGCCGTTGATGTAGTCGCGGTACTCGGCGTCGAACCTGGTGGTCTCGCCCAGGCCGTCGCGCATCATGTTGGCGAACGGGATGCCGTAGGTCTCGTGCAGGAACCTCATAACGTCCTCCGCTCGCCGCTGGCTGAGCAGCGCGTTCCTTTCGTCGTCGCCGACGGTGTCCGCGAAGGCGACGATGATGAGCATGCTCGTGTCGTTTCCCTTCCAGAATTTGCCGAAGAACTGGTCGAGGTAGAACTTGATGGAGTCGCGGTTGGTCAGCTCCTCGTTGACGTCGGCCTCGTTGAAATTGAAGAAGAAGGGCACCGGCAGTTTGAGCTGTACCTCCACGGTCTTGGCGACCACGTCGTGGTAGATGCGGTTGTCGTTGAGGTCGCGGCAGGGCTTGATGCGATCCATCCCGAAGGAGTAGTAGTTCTTCCGGTCGTCCTTTTTCATCACGACGAGCTGGTAGCCCTCGCCGGGGTTGATCTCCGTCCGGAAGTTGCCGTCGTCGTCGGTCGTGAGCTTCCTTGCGCGGGCATCCTCGCCTTCGCCCTCGACGACCATCTCGGCTCCGGCGAGGATGCCGAGGGTGCTGTCCCGTTCGTCGACCATGTAGACCTTTCCTTTCAGGTATGCCTTGCCCGGTTCGGATTGCTCGTCGCGATAGCACTGGTAGGTCAGCTTCGGGATTTTGCCGCCCGAGCCGCGCAGCCCGCTGTCTCGGTGCTTGCTCGTCGGCGTCGGCGTCGTCGGTGTCGGCGTCGGCGACGAAGGGCGGGGGATTTGTTGCACCTGTTCGATACGGAAACGGTGCTCGTCGGGGCCTCGGTTGGTGGAGCAGAATTCCAGCGTCCTGTTGCCCGGCAGCTTGACGGCACGGAAGCACAGGTCGTCGGCCGTCGTGTTGAGGCGGGCCACGTTTACGGTGGGGCCTGACGGGCGCGCCTCGTCGTCGAGTATGGAAAGGTTGACGTAGAAGACGTCGAACCCGCCGAGCGCGCCGTGTCCTTCCGACGAGAAGAACAGTTTGCCGTCCAAATAATAAGGGGTGCGCTCCGAGTAGCGCGAGTTGACCTCCACCGGCAGCCGTCTGGGCGGCGTCCAGCCCGTTCCGTCGCTCAATTTGAAGCTGTAGAAGATGTCCGTGTTGGCGTTGCCGGCCTCTTTCCCGCCGTGCCTTTTCGGGTCGCGGTAGTTCTGCAGCCTCGCGTCGGCGAGGCCGGCGGGCCAGCAGGTGTCGGGCCGGTCGGCCCCGGTCGACGTGCTGACGAAAAAGGCGATGTGGTCGAATCGGGGGTTGGCCTTGTAAAGGGCGATGGAGAGATCCTCGACGATGATGCCCGCGCGCTTGAATGCCTCGGCGATGGTGTGGTTGGCGTAGATGCTCGAGACCTTCCAGCCGCCGCCCTGCGGGAAGCCGAGCAGCTCGTGCTCGTTGTCGATGGAGCGGTTGGGCCGCGTCAGGAAGTGGACCAGCTGATCGGCGTTGCTCCGTTCGTGCGTGGCGAGCCTCGCATAGGCGGTCAGGTCGGCGTTCTGGGCCTTGCCGATGAAGATGTCTGCCCGCCCGTCGTTGGCCGCCGGGTGGATGAGCAGGTGGCTTTTGTTGGGGCTGAAGTCGAAGTGCACCGGCTGGGCCGCGTTCGCGTCGAGGCCGTTGAGACGGACCTCTGTGCGGACGGACTTGAACTCGGCGGCCTCCTTCTTTGCCATTTTCACCGCATCTCGGAAGGCGTTGAAGCCGGCCTCGGCCTCGCGGAACAGGTTCCCCCGGCCGGTGAAACAGGGCGCGTAGTCTTCCGCGATGGCCAGCGCGTCGTCGAAACGGCCCTCGTCGAGCGCCCTCTTGGCCAATCGTTGCACGGCGGTGAAGGCCAGACCGGTCGGGGCCAGCTGGCACATCTCGGTGATGAAGGCGTCGAGCTTGGCCGGATCCGGCTCGCCGCCGGGGGCGAGCAGGTCGGAGCCTTTTTGACAGACGGACTGGAATCTCCGCATCGTGCCTCCTTCCTGGAGCGATCGCCAAGCGAGGGGCCAGCTTCCGTTGACGTCGCGATTGCGGCCAAAGTGCAGCTCGAACTCGCGGGCCGTGGTCGGGTCGCCGTCGAGGCAGTACAGGAGGAAGAGCTGCCGGTAGGCGCCCGGGCAGGGCGAGGCGAGCTGCGCATCGACGCGTCGGCCATACTTCTGGACGTAGCCGACCAGCTCGGCGAGCGACTTCATCGGGGTCGTCAGCTCGAACAGCGCGGCCTCGGCCGCCATGACGGCCTCTTCGAGCTGGTCGTGGCGCTCTGTCCAGGGGGCCTCGGGCCAGCCGAGCTTCTTGCCCGCCCGCTCGACCTCGCCCCTCGGCGGGCACGAGGCGAGGCGGCGAGCCGATTCGCCGATTTTGCGGTAGAGGAATTCGCCTCCCACCTCGGCGTCCCCTTTTTCGGCGCGCTTCATGAGGCACCGCAGCGCGAGGCCGTCGCATTTGGCGAGGATGAAATGGAGGGCCGGGTCGTCCTTGCGGGCCTCCCTGGCGAACCTGTCTGCAAGCTGATCGATGGAGCGGCCGATGGCGGCCAGTTGTTCGGTGTTCTTGGCGGCGGCCATGTCCCGTTCGAGGGCCATCGCCTGCCGCCAGGCTTCCTCCCCTTTCAACCGGGGGTCTCCGTCGGCCGTGACTGCCGGGCTGGATAGGGCGATGAGGACGAGTGCAAGTAGGTTGGAAGGATTCATGATGATAAAAAAACGAAGGTGAATGTTTCGCTCCGCCCGTCACCGACAGAACGGGTTGGTTGAGGCGCGTCAAACGACATCACAAATCTGCGGTAGCGGCACGTGACTGATTCTGGTAATAGCTTTCCGTTTTTATTTCGAGTTTTCGCCCGGCAATTGTTGCCGGGTTTTGCGCAACCGGCTCGCAATTGCGCAATTCTTGCATTCATTTACGCATTGAAAATCAACGCCGAAATAGGCCATTTCAGAACAATCCAAACGCCTTCCCGATGAACAGCGACCTGGACACCTTGCGGAAGCTGGTGGACCACATCACCGGCTCCTCGCCCGAACACGACACCATCGAAAAACTGGCCGAGTCCTGTGGCACCAGCAAGTTCGTCTTTTCCAGGATGCGCGGCGAGGGCGATGCCAAGCAGCGGTTCGCGGGGCGGACGCGCCGCGAGTGGCTCGACTTCTTGCTCGACAAGTTCGATCTGGCCGTGCGACCGGGCGAAGGCGTCTCGATCGATTTTGACCTGACCAGGCCGCAGCAGCGGCTGCCCGCCGAGCCTGCTTCGAGGGAGGCCCGCAGATTCCACCATTTTTTCTCAAGCTGTATCGACGCCCCGGGCCTTCGCCGCGAGGACGACCGCTCGCAGGTCGTCTGGGGCGGGATGCTGATGGTCACCAAGGACTGGTCGGAGGCCGAGGTCTGGTGGCACCAGCAGGCGGACGAAAGCCTGAAGTTCAAGGGCAAACTGCACCGGCACAGCGCCAACGTCTATGTCATGGCGCTCGAAGGGATGGCCGAGCCGCGCAAGAGGCCGCTCCTGCACGGCTCGCTCGTCCTCAACCGGCCGGCGGCCATCGGCGACGCCAACTCCATTCGGGGTACGTACTCCATCTTTCAGGGGGATTTGTTGGCCGGGAAGGCCATCTTCGAGCGGGTGGCAGACTTTGAGACCGCCCGCCAACGGCTCGGGACGGTGGCCGAAGCGCAATTCCAGTCGAGCGTCGTCGGGAAGCGCATCATGGTGGAGGTTCTGACGGAGCCGAGCCGCTTTCGGACAAAGCTCAAAAAGCGCCCCGACGACCTCAAGCGCATCGCCGGACGCTATCGGGGCCACTATTTCTCGCAAATCGACGAGTCCGTCTGCGAGATGGAACTGGTCGTCCGGCCCAACCGCTCGGTCTCCTACCGCAGCGTGCAAGAGCCGAGAACCTCGCACGGCTACGCATTCAGCATGGGCAACCGCTATTTGTTCGCGCTGAACCACCGGCGCCACTCCTTCCCGATGATGACGGCGGCGTTCGACTTCGAATTCGACGAAAAGGGCGAGGCCCGCTCGGCGTGCGGCAACTACCTCGTTGCCGATTTCAGGGGAAGGTCGGTGGCCGGGCGCATCTGGCTCGAAAGGGAGTCGCCCGAACAGTCGCTCTCGAAGCCGCCGCTGGAAAAGGTCGGAGCGGGCGAACACGATCGCCTGTCCAAACTTTTCGACTCGAAGGACAAGGCCCTGCTGCCCTTCCTGATCGGAGACGACGAGAACCCGTTCCTCGACAACGCCTCCCGCTTCCTTCACCTCGGCATGGGCGCAGCCAACGAAAAACTGCTTGGCTGGGCCGGCACCTATGCCGTTTATTGTTTGAGCCATTTCGACTCCTCGGAGAAGGACCACTCCTATATACAGCGGCTCAGGTTGGATCTGCGGCCCAACGGCTCGGCCGCGCTCACCTCCATCTGGGGGGAGGAAAAGATCTATCGCGGCCACTTCCAGGGCTGCCTCGGCAACGACGACATGCTCATCGGGCAGTTTCGCGAGGAGGGGCAGCAACGCACGGAGCACCTTTTCACGCTCGCCCTCTGGCGACGGGAGGGGAGGCAGGGCGAACTGTCGGCGGCCTATGGCGGCCGCACCTTCCGCAACCTCCGCCCGACCGCCGGCCGCATGAAGCTCCACAGGCTCGAGGAAAACGCCGCCGCCGGCCACAGCCCGAGGAACTACAACCTCTCCATCCTCAAAGAGGTCGAACTGCTCATCCGGGAGCGGCCCTTCCTCCTCGACTTTTTCTGCGGAGAGGAGGACGAGATGGCCGAGTCGTACCGACAGCTCAACAACAACATGCTGCTCCCGCGCACCAACATGGCGCGCGACACCATCATCGACAAGCAACTTCCCGGAGCCTACCTTACGCTCCGAACCCGTTTCGCGGACAGGGCCGTAAACCTCAACCCCTTGTTCGTGCACGACGACGGCCGCTTCGAGATGAAGAGCACTCGGCCGGGGGTTAAGCCTTATTACGGCGCGGTCAAGTTCCTCTCTGGCAACCTCTTCTTTCAGACAGGTTGGCTGGGCCGGCAGGAACATTTCTCCTATTCGATGTTCCGGCTGGGCGAGCGAAAAATGCGGGAAGTGAAAAAACTCCAGGGTGTGGGCCTTGTACTGACGCTGGTCGACAACCACCCCGTGGCAGGCCTCGAACTACTGGTGCCAATGCCCAAGGCGCATAAATTCGAGACGATGCACCCAGCAGTCATTGAAATCGAAAACCCCTGTTTGGACCAGATCAAATGGCTCACGCCAGAGGCGAGGAAAGCCGTCGACTATTTTTTGAAGAAAGAGAAGACCCTGTTGCGATGGCCGCCGCCTGCAGTGCCGCCCGCACAAGGCGGGGGAGTGCCGCCTGTTTGGTCATAAAAAAAGAGAGCCGGAACCACGTGGCCCCGGCTCGATGAAAACACCTAAAACCCTATTAACTAACCTTATGAAAAACTTCTTGCCTGTGTGAAGCTCCCTGTTTTGAGCTTCGGAAAGAGAACGCAAAACTCACAATTCTGTTCAATGCTCGCTCCTTGCTCTCGGATTTTCTGTCCTAATATACGCTTGTCAGAAAGGGCGCGTTGCCCGAGTCCGGGGTTTTTACAAAAGCCTGACTCATTGGGCAAAGGTAAAAGAGTTCCCGAAAAAAAAACTGCAAGGCTTTTGCAAAAAGTGTTTGCCGCCTTTTTTGAACCGGACATCCGAACGGTAAAGGCGCGGCATTCAGCGTTTTCGGGCAATATTTGGCCTTCCGAGACCGGTTCGCTCTTTAGACGAACCTCGTTCAACTCGACTTTAGCTTTATGAAAAACCTTCTCGCCGTCCTGGCCGTCGCCGTGCTGGGCTTTCAAGACCGCACCGCTGCGCAGGTATTGACGGCCTCCAACCTCCCGATTCTCTCCATCAAGACCGGCATCTCGGCCGACGTCATCCTCGACGAGCCAAAAATCGATGCGAGGATGCACCTCCTCGAACCCGGGCCGGGCGGTTTGACGGCACTCGCCGACACGAGCCTCATGCCCTTTCAAAGAATCGGCATCGAACGGCGCGGAACCAGCAGCCAAGATGCCTACCCGAAGGTCGGCTACGCCATCGAGACGCGCGACTCGACGGGCAAGGCGGAGGACATCTCGCCCCTCGGATTCCCCGCTGAAAACGACTGGGTTCTGGTCGGCCCGTACAACGACAAGTCGCTCATGCGCGACGCGATGGCATACGCAACAGCCTCGTTGTCAATGGCTTACGCGCCCAGAGCGAGCTTCGTCGAACTCGTCATCGACAACGACTACCAGGGCGTCTACCTCTTTTTGGAAAAAATTAAGCGCGGGAAGGACCGCGTCGGCGTCTCCAAGCTCAAGCCGACCGATACAACCGGCGACCAGCTCACGGGCGGCTACATCCTAAAACTCGACAAGCCGACCGGCCAGACCATCGGCGGTTGGCAGAGTAGTTTCGAGCCGTTCCCCGGCGCGACGCAGCGGTCGTACCTCCAATACCACTACCCAAAACCGGAGAGCATCGTGCCCGAACAGCAGGTCTACATCCAGCAGTTTATCCTCGATTTCGAGACGACGCTCGCCGGGCCGAATTTCGACCACCCGACCGACGGCTACGCCAAGTACATCGACGTCGATTCGTGGGTCGACTACCTCCTCGTCAACGAGGTGACGAAAAATCTCGACGCCTATCGCCTCTCCACCTTCATGTTCAAAGACCGCGACTCCCTCGACGGCCGCCTGCACATGGGGCCGGTCTGGGATTTCAACATCGCCTTCGGCATCGGCGACTACTGCGAGGCCGGGCCGCCGCAAGGATGGGCCTTCGATTTCAACAACCAGTGCCCGTGGGACGCCTGGGTCATCCCGTTTTGGTGGAACAAGCTGCTCTCCGACCCCGCTTTCAAGCAGAAAATGGCCGCCCGCTGGCAGTTTTTGCGGAAAAACCAGTGGACGAACCAGAGCCTCTTCGGCAAAATCGACTCGATGGAGGTACTGCTCAAGGAGCCACAGAAGCGCAACTTCCAGCGGTGGCCTGTGCTCGGGCAGTACGTCTGGCCCAACTATTTCATCGGCCAAAGCTGGAGCGCGGAGGTCGGCTACCTGCGCTCGTGGCTGGCGCAGCGGCTGGCTTGGATGGACGGCGCGGTGGCCGGGCTGGTCGCCGTCGACACCTCCTACGCGTTGATAAACGCCGTCAGCCCGACGCCGAACCCGGCGAGCGGCTCCACTTTTTTCGAGTACCGGACGGCCGTCCTCGCCGACGTGTCCCTCGAACTTTTCGACGCGGCGGGCCGACGAATCGAGCATTTCGAGAAACTGCCGACGGGCAAAAACGCCCGCTTCGAGCTGCCGCTGCCCGCCGAAATGGGGCTGTATTTCTACCGGTTCAAAGTCGACGGAAAGCCTGTGGCGAGCGGGAAAATTCTCGCAACTCCCTGAAAATCAATCTTTTTCATGCAGCTCAAAAAACTCCAAGAGTTCGCCGCCCTTTACAAGAAGAAGCTCCGCGCCGCGCCGCCCGAGGGCCTTTTCAAATGGGAGAGCCAGCGCATCTGGCAGGAAAACTGGACGACGGACACGCCCGATTTCCAGTCGATGTTCGACCGAGCGCTCGAAAACTCGACCTCGCGGCGGCTCTGGCAGCGCGAGCAGTTTTTCCCGAAAAAGGCGATGCTGGAATTTTGGCGGCGCGACCCGCTGACCCTGAAAACCGCTTTCGACGACCTTTTCGACGAGACCAAAATGGTCGAAAACCGGCTCGGCCGATTTGTCTTCGCGCTCGACCTGCTGCTTGCCGACCTCCGCGAAGACGAGCCGCGCAACAGCATCGTTGAGCATTTCCACACGGATTTGGCGGTGCCATCGCTCTACCTCGCCTTCCAGTTCCCAGCGGAGTACGCACCCTACGAGTTCCCCGTTTTTCAAAAAACGCTGGTGAAACTCGGCTCCCTCGACATCCCGCAGGTCGGCGACCCGGCCCGCTGGTTCAAGCTGGCGCGGACGGTCAATCAAATCCTCTCAAAAGACTCGGAAATCACCGCCGCCCTCGGCCGCTGGCTCGATGCGAAAAGACACTTCACCGGGCCGAGCCTGTTGCTGGCCGAGGATTTTTGCCGATTCGTCTGCCGCGACTGAAGGGTTGGTTTCCCGGACAAGAGAAGCAAGGTTCAAGCCGCGATAAAGAGAACGGGCAAAGTGCCCTTTGCGCTCAGCCAGCAACTACAGCTCTTCCAAAAGCCCCGCCGCATCCCGGCGGGGCTTTTTGTTGGAAACTATTGGTTAGGGCAATGCGTCCAATCCCAACACCGGAGTAGGTGAATATTCTCCCATAATCATGGTTCTGCCTGAAAAAACCGCCCTCAAACTCCGCAAGAATCGGGTTTCCCACCCCTCCTCACCCCTCTACTTTTGTCGCAACAAAACCGCCCACCATCATGGCCGACAGTCAAACACACGCTTTCCAGACCATCGCCGAGGCCATTTCTTTCCTCGCGGCCAACTTCCAGCGGCAGCCCAGCCTCGCCGAGGCGGCGCGGCACGTCCACCTCTCGGAGTTCCACTTCCAGCGGATGTTCACGGAGTGGGCGGGGGTCAGCCCGAAGAAGTTCACGCAGTTCCTCTCGCTCGGCCACGCGAAGGAGCAGCTCCGCCGCGCTTTGCCGCTCGACCGCGTCGCGCACGAGACGGGCCTCTCCGGCACCAGTCGCCTGCACGACCTCTTCGTCAAAATCGAGGGCATGACGCCCGGCGAGTTCAAGCTCGGCGGGGCGGGCCGCACCATCCGCTGGGGGCTTTTCGAGAGCCGGTTCGGGCCTTGCCTCCTCGCCGCCGTCGACGGGAAAATCTGCCGCCTCGACTTCCCCGAACGACCCGCCGAGGCCGAGGCCATCCTCCACCGCGATTGGCCGAACGCTCGATTCGAGAACGCAACCGACTCGCTTTCAACGATTTACGAGAAGGTGTTTTCTCCAAAACCTACCATGCCTGATGAGCTGCGCCTCCTGTTGCGCGGCACTCCGTTCCAGTTGAAAGTCTGGGAGGCGCTCCTCCGAATCCCCGAAGGCCGGCTGGTCAGCTACGATCAAGTGGCCGCTGAAATCGGGCAGCCGGGCGCGTCGCGGGCGGTGGGCACGGCCATCGGGCAGAACCCGGTCGGCTACCTCATCCCCTGCCACCGCGTCATCAAAAAGACGGGGGCCTTCGGCGAGTACCGCTGGTCGGCGGCGCGGAAGGCGGCCATCATCGGGTGGGAGGCCGCACGCTCGGAGGCGGCCTGAGGCCGGTTTTTCACGACAAAAATTTCTCAACAGTGAGCACAGATTTCCGCATCACGGCCCTGCCGACGGAGCCGTTCGAGCCTTTCTTCCACATGACCGACGAGCAACTGGCCGCCGCAGGTGCCGCCCGCATGACCGCCGACAAGAAGCCCGGCTTCCCCTGCCGCGTCAGCCTCGCCGACGCGGAGGTGGGCGAGGAGGTCGTCCTGCTGCCATTCGCCCACCACGAGGTCGGCTCCCCGTACCGCGCCTCGGGGCCGATTTTCGTTCGAAAACAGGCCAAAATGGCCGCGCCCGTCGTCAACGAGGTGCCACAAAAGCTCCTCACCCGCCTCCTCTCGCTGCGCGGCTACGACCGCCGGGCGATGATGGTCGGCGCGACCGTGGTCGAGGGCGCGGGAGTCGCCACGGCACTGCGCCAACTTTTTGCCGACGAGGTGGTTGAGTACGTCCACATCCACAACGCGAAACCGGGCTGCTTTGCCTGCCGTGCCGACCGCGCCTGAACCAACTTTCCTCCGATGGACTTTGAAAAAATCCTCGCCCGCGAAACCTCCCTCGACCCAGCCGACTGGCCCTCGATGCGCCGCCTCGGCCACCGAATGGTCGACGAGATGTTCGACTTCATGGAAAACATCCGCGAGAAACCGGCGTGGCAGCCCGTCCCCGAGCCGGTGCGCGAGGCGATGAAAGCGCCGCTGCCCGTCGCGCCGCAAGCGGCCGAAGCGGTCTATTCGGATTTTTTGCAGCAGGTTTTTCCCTATCCAAAAGGTGCCGCGCACCCTCGCTTCTGGGCTTTTGTGGAAGGAAACGGCACCCCGATGGGCGCCCTCGCCGACTTCCTCGCCGCGACGATGAACTCCAATGTCGCCATCGGCGAACACTCGGCCAGCTACGTCGATTTGCAGGTCATCGATTGGTGCAAAGCCATGCTCGGCTTCCCCTCGGACAGCAGCGGAATGCTTGTGAGCGGCGGCTCGATTGCCAATATCACGGGCATCCTCGTGGCGCGGAATTCTTTTTCAACCGAAAAAATCAGGAGCAAGGGGCTGAAAGCCGCGAGTGGCCAGCTCGTCATGTACACCTCGACCGAGACCCATTCCTGCCTCCAAAAAGCGGCCGAAATCGCGGGCATCGGCGCGGAGTTCATGCGAAAAGTGCCGGTCGACGCCGATTTCAGGATGAAAATGGACGACCTGCGCCGCCTCGTAGCCGAGGACCGGGCGGCCGGGCTGCTGCCGTTCTGCGTCGTCGGCACGGCCGGTACGGTCAACACCGGGGCCGTCGACCCGCTCGACGAGATGCTCGATTTCTGCCGGGCCGAGGGGCTTTGGCTCCACATCGACGGGGCCTTCGGCGCGATTGCGAAGCTGGCCCCCGAGTTCTCTCAAACTTTGAAGGCCATCGAGCAGGCGGACAGCGTCGCCTTCGACCTGCACAAGTGGCTCTATGTCAACTACGAGGTTGGCTGCGTCCTTTTCCGCGACGCGGCGAAGCACAGGGCGGCGTTCGCCATGCAGCCCAGTTACCTCCTCTCGCACGAGCGCGGGCTGGCCAGCGGCCCCGACCCGTCGACCAACTACGGCATCGAGCTTTCGCGCGGCTTCAAGTCGCTGAAGTGCTGGATGTCGTTCAAACTTTATGGGGTCGAGACCTTTTCGCGGCTCGTCGAGCAGAACATCGCCCAGGCCCGTTTTTTGGGGCAACTCGTTGAAAATCAGCCCGAACTGGAGCTTCTCGCACCCGTCACCATGAACATCTGCTGCTTCCGCTTCCGCCCCGCCGGGCGCGATTTGGCGACGGAACAGCTCAATTTTTTGAACAAGGAGACCCTCATGCGCCTCCACGAATCGGGTGCGGCCGTGCCTTCTTTCACCATGATTCACGGGCGGTACGCCATCCGAGCGGCCATCTGCAACCACCGCAGCCGCCGGGAGGATTTCGAGCTTTTGGTCGAGAAAGTGTTGGAAATCGGGCGCGGCGTGATGACGGAATTCTTCTGAAAACCCCAGTTGAACAAAGCAGGCCTTGCTCAAAAAGGCGGTCAATCCTCGCCGTCCAAAAACCGGATGTTGCGCAGCAGCCCCTCGAACTTGGCCCTTTTTACCGCCGATTTTTTGAACACCTTCCCGAAAACCTCCTCCGTGATTTCCGCCCAGTCGCGGCGCGTCATCCTGAGCAGGTCGGGGTGCGGGGCGAATCGCGGCTCCTCCGTCTTTTTCGAGAATCGGTTCCAGGGGCAGACCTCCTGGCAGGCGTCGCAGCCGAACATCCAGCCGCCCATCTTGCCCGAAAACTCGGGCGGGATGGCCTCTTTCAACTCGATGGTCAGGTAGCTGATGCACTTCGAGGCGTCGAGAAAGTAGCCCTCGGGCGAGATGGCCTCCGTCGGGCAGGCCTCGATGCAGCGGCGGCAGGTGCCGCAATGGTCGCCGATGGGCGGGTCGGGCGGCAGATCGAGGTCGCAGATTATCTCGGCCAGAAAAAAATAGGAGCCGCGCCGGGGGTGGATGGTGAGCGTGTTGCGGCCGTTCCAGCCGAGGCCCGCGCGAGCGGCCCATTCGCGTTCCATGACGGGGGCCGAGTCGACGAAGCAGCGGCCGTCGATGTCGCCGATTTCGTGGCGCATGAAATCGAGCAGCGAGCGGAGCTTTTCTTTCAGAACGTGGTGGTAGTCCTCGCCGAAGGCGTAGCTGGCGAGCTTCGGGGCCGTCGGGTCGGCCTGTTTTTCTTCCTGAAAATAGTTGTGTGCGAGGCAGATGACCGACCTCGCGCCCGGCACGAGCCGGCACGGGTCGACGCGCAGCTCGAAGTGGTTGGCCATGTAGCCCATGCGGCCGTGCGCCCCGGAGGAGAGCCACTGTTCGAGGCGGCGGGCCTCGTCGTCGAGCCGTTCGGCGCGGGCGAAGCCGCACTGGTCGAAGCCCAGCCGCCGGGCCTCGGCGCGGATTGTCTCTGCATGGCGAGCGGCCGGGTTGGTCATTTTTTGCTGTTTTTTGAAAAAAATCAGGCCGAAACCGCCGCCCAAGCCATCAAACCCGCCCCGGTGGCCAGTGCCCGCTCGTCGATGTCAAATGTCGGGGTGTGGACTGGCGAGGTGCAGCGTCCGGCCTCGCCGCCCGTGCCAAGGCGCCAGAAGCAGGCCGGGACTTTTTGAGAATAGAAGGCGAAATCCTCTGCCGTCATGCGGATCGGCAGGTCGTGGACGTTGGCCTTGCCGAGGAATTTGACGGCCGCCTCGCGCAGTTTTCGGGTCAAAACCGGGTCGTTGAAAAGCACCGGGTAACCGACGCGGATGTCAACGTCGCACGTTGCGCCGTGGGCGGCGGCGGTCTTTTCAGCCAGGTTTTTGATGCGGCGATGGGCGTCGGCGCGCCATTTTTCGTCCATCGTTCGGAAGGTGCCAGCCAGTTTGACCGCGCCGGGCAGGACGTTCGTCGCGCCGCCCACCGAGTCGATTTTTCCAAAACTCAAGACCGACGGGACGGCCGGGTTGGCCATCCGCGAGACGAGGCTTTGCAGCGCGACCACGACCTGAGCGGCCGCCGCGACCGAGTCGACACAGTCGTGCGGCATGGCGGCATGGCCCCCGCGACCTTTTATGGTGAGGTAGATTTCGTCGGCGGAGGCCATGAAAACACCCTCCTGCACCCCGATCTGCCCCGCCGGGAGGCTCGGGTGGACGTGCTGGCCGAACATGGCGGCCGGGCGCGGGCTTTTCAAAACGCCCTCTTTTATCATGATGGACGCGCCGCCGGGCAGCTTCTCCTCGCCGGGCTGGAAGACGAGGCGGATCGTCCCGTCGAATTTTCCGCGAAGGTCGTGGAGGATGCGGGCGGCGGTCAGCAGGCTGGCCGTGTGCGCGTCGTGGCCGCAGGCGTGCATGACGCCGGGGTTTTGGCTTTTGTAGTCGGTGTCGCTCTCCTCCAAAATCGGGAGCGCGTCGAAGTCGGCGCGGAGGGCGACGGTTCGCCGCCCGGGGTTGCGGCCCTCGATCTTGCCGACGATGCCTGTGCCGCCGCCCCAGCCGGTGGAGTGGGGGATGCCCCATTCTGTCAGTTTTTGGGCGATGAAACGGCTTGTCGCCACCTCCTCGAAGCTCAACTCGGGGTTGCTGTGCAGGTGGCGGCGGCAGGCGACGGCCTCGGGCAAGAGGTCTGCGGCGAGTTTTTGGACTTCTTCGAGCATCTTTTTTCAACTAATACCGGGCGAAACTACAAGCCCCCGACCATCGTGTTGACGGCCGGGGGCTTGTGTCCCGAGGCTTCAACCTCGGGCGAAATCGCTCCCGAAGCCGGAGCTTCGGGACACAAAGAGGTTCACTGTTTCTTCAACTGCATGACCCGAAGTGTCCGCCCGTCGCGGTCGAGGAGGGCGACGACGTAGTTGGCCGTCGGCAGGCTGCCGAGCGAGTAGGTCTGGTCGGGCGCGGCCTCGAAGTGCTCGACCAGGCGGCCATCGAGCGTGAGGAGGTTGATGGCGGCCACCCCGTCGCCGTTGACGAGGCGGAAGTGGTCGGTCGCCGGGTTCGGCGCGAGGACGACCGAGGCGGCCGTCGGCTCGTTGGTGTTCGAGGAGCAAGCGGCGCCGTTGACCTTGACGACGAGGTTGACGTGGTTGTCGGGGTTGGCGATCTCGTAGACGTTGATCTGAAACTCGCCGTCGCCGAAGACACCGTTCGGCTTCACATGGAAGGTGAACAGGCCCGTCTGGCCGGGGCCAAGCTCGATGTCGAGCACGCTCTGGCTGGTTGCGTCGCCGTAGCAGAGGTTGGGGTCGCAGACGTAGCTCGACCACACGGGGCTGCTCGTGCAGATGACCGTGCGCGTCCAGGCGAGGGTGATGGTCGAGGAGGAATTGTTCGTGATGTTCGTCTCGATGCCCCCCTCGACGACGTCGGCTTTGACGGTGATGTCGAAGTTGGTCTGCGTGGCGGAGATGCTCTGCGCCCCGAGGCGGAAGGATGCGAGGGCGAGCAAAATGAGAAGGGTGTAGCTTTTTTGCATAAGAAAAGACGATTTGAAAGTGTGGGACTCGGTCTTTTTTCGTCAAGCAAAGTTAGAAAACGCCGCATTTCGACGGCGCCAACCGGGAGCGGATATTTCGGTCTGGGGCTGGCATTTTTTCAAAAGCTGGAAAAAGGCGAGGGGCGGGAAGTCGGGTTCTTGCTTGATGAACCGGAAATGGCCTCGATGTCCCATCTTTTTTGTGGACTTCGGCGATCCCGCGGTCGGGCAGCTCGAATATGTTGGTCAACTGCCATCATCGCCGATGCCGCTCAAATGCCGATGATTCTCCTCAAAAGCCCCTCGTCGACCTCCCCTCCCGCGAAGTCGTCAAAAGCCCGTTCCGTCACTTTGATGATATGGTCGCGGATGAACGGCGCGCCCTCCCTGGCCCCCTCGGCCGCGTCCTTGATGCAGCACTCCCACTCGAGGACGGCCCAGCCGTCGTAGCCGTATTGGGCCAGCTTGGAGAAAATCGACTTGAAATCGACCTGCCCGTCGCCCGGCGAGCGGAAGCGGCCAGGCCGGTCGACCCAGTCCTGGAAGCCGCCGTAGACGCCCGATTTGCCTGTCGGCCGGAACTCGGCATCTTTCACATGGAACATCTTGATGAACTCGTGGTAATGGTCGATGTAGGCCAGGTAGTCGAGCTGTTGGAGCACGAAATGACTCGGATCGTAGAGGATTCGGCAGCGCGCGTGGTTGCCCGTCGCGGCGAGGAACAGCTCGAAGGTCGCCCCGTCGTGCAGGTCTTCGCCGGGGTGTATTTCATAGCAGCAATCGACCCCGGCCCGGTCGAACTTGTCCAGAATCGGCGTCCAGCGGCGGGCAAGCTCGGCAAATCCCGCCTCGACCAAGCCCTGCGGCCGCTGCGGCCACGGGTAGACGGTGTGCCAGATGAGGGCACCCGAAAAGGTCGCGTGGGCCTCCAGCCCCAGGTTCCGAGAGGCGCGGGCCGCATTCACGACCTGCTCGACGGCCCATTTCGTCCGCTCGGCGGGCTTGCCGTGGACCTCTTTTGGGGCAAAAGCGTCGAACATCAAATCATACGCCGGGTGGACGGCGACGAGCTGTCCCTGCAAGTGCGTCGACAGTTCCGAGATCTGAACGCCGCAGCTTTCGACGCGCCCGCGCAATTCGTCGGCATAGGTTTTCGACTCGGCGGCGAGCTTCAGGTCGATGAGCCGCGCGTCCCAGGTCGGGATTTGGACGGCCTTGTAGCCCAGGCCGGCCGCCCATCGGCAGACGGTTTCGAGGCTGTTGAACGGCGCGGCGTCGCCCATGAACTGGGCGAGGAAGATGGCGGGGCCTTTCATGGTCTTCATGCGAGAGACTTTTTTGTTGTGAGAGGTGGCAGCGAGTGGCGTGGCGAAAGTCTCTTTTTTCGCCAACAGAAAAATCCGGCACATGAAAAAGACCATCCTATTCCTGCTTTTGGCCAGCATACATGCCGCCCTGCCTGCCCAGCAAACCTGGCCGCTGACGGCCGCCGTCGACAGCATCGTGTTGAACGAAAAATACCGCCCCGACCAGCCCGGCTTTTCCGTCATGGTCATTTTCGACGGGAAAGTGGTCTACGAGCGGCAGCGCGGCATGGCCAACCTCGAAAAGGGCCTGCGCATCGGCCCGGCCACGATGTTCAACGTCGGCTCGGTCACGAAGCAGTTCACCGCCGCGGCCATTCTTCTTTTGGAAAAAAGGGGCCTTCTCGACCTCCACGACCCAGTCCAAAAACACCTGCCCGAGCTTCCCGACTTCGGCGCGACGGTCACTTTGCGCCACTTGCTGGGCCATGTGAGCGGCATCCCCGACCATTTCGAGGTTGCCGTGATGCAGGGTCGATACAAGGACAAGCTCTGCGACTTCGGCCCGATGGTCAAAAAGCTCCGCGCCGCGCCCGCCCTGTCCTTCCAGCCGGGTAGCGATTTCATCTATTGCAACACGGCATACATGCTGCTGGCGATGGTCGTCGAGCGCGTTTCGGGCCTGTCGATGCACGAGTTTTGTGTGAAAAACATCTTTGGCCCGCTCGGCATGAACAGCACCAATTTCTTCCAAAAAGAAGCCGATGGCCTGCCCGACGGGACGACCTCCTATGAATTTCAACCCAAAACCAGCCGCTTCAAGCACACCAAACCCACGCCCAACGCCCTCGGCGCGACAGGTGTGCAGACCACGATGCACGACTTTTTCCGCTGGGACCAGAGCTTTTACACCAACGAACTCGGCATCGCGAAAGAGATGGAGACCACCGGCAGCCTCCTCGACGGCAGCCCGACGAACTACGGCGCGGGCCTCCTGCTCAAGTCTTTCGGCGGCCACCGGATGGTCTCGCACGGGGGCGGGTGGTCGAGTTTTTTGATGGAGCACCGCCGCTTTACCGGCCTCGGCT